>CANHRI010000051.1 GCA_947463515.1 Flavobacteriaceae bacterium | reverse complement strand
TATACCAGGGCTGCTTTTGGGCCGCTTTAAAAAACTGTTTTAACGCATAATCAGTATAGCCAATGGTTTGGTGAATGGGAATATCGCCTTTGGGAAACTTACCTTTGTATTTTTCGGGGACAACGTAGGGTTCATGGGAAGAAACCGAAAACAAAGTAGCCATAAACGGTTGCTTTTTGGCCGAAATCGTACGATTAAAATACTGAAAAAAAGGTTCGTCCCAAATACCCCATACCCCATCGAAATCAGAATCGTTACCGTACTCATTTTTACCGTAATAATGGTCAAAACCTAAAATGTTACTAAACCCTAAAAATCCCATGGAACCGTTGGGTGCGCCATGAAAAAATGAAGTGTCGTACCCTTCGCTTTTCAATATAGAAACTAAGGATTCGATTTTTTGTTTGGGATACGGTGACGAGGTAAATGCATCTTTAAACGAAGGAATTCCCGACAATACCGATGACATACCATGAATCGATTTGTACCCATTGGCATAGCCGCGCGTAAAAATCAAACTGTTTTGGGCCAACGAGTCCACAAAAGGCGCATACCCCCGATAGCCCGGAATTTTTTCGTGGGTATTAAACGAACTAATGTATTCTCTCCCAAAACTTTCCAAAATCAACACCACAATATTGGGACGAGTTTTGGGTCGATTTCGATAGTGTTTTATGGGCACCAATAGCGAATCTACAACCGCTTTATCGACCAAATTGACTTTTTTAAATGTATTGGCATTCCACGTTCGAATTACAGCAAAGGGCGTATTGAGTACAAAATCGGCTTGCGAGGCATCGGTCACAAAACGATTGGCGTCAATCATATTTATGGGACGCGTACTTTTACGGAAATCGCCCCGAATACCACCCACACACAACACACAAACCAGCAGAAAGGTAGCCGTTGAAGTGAAAAAGTATTTTAAAGTATACTTATGTTGATGGGATTTAACCTTTTGTTTTCCATAAAGATAGAACCAAAAAAAAAGTAATACAAAAAACCACACAAAAACATGCCAATAGTTCACCAAAAAATTCCCCATCAACGCTGTTTTGTTACTTTCATGTTCCAAAATATCCAACGAGGCGCGTGTACTTCGGTTAAACGAATAGCGGTAGTATACCAAATCCACAAAATTTAAGGCATAAAAAAGGGCGTTGGTCGTGAAGTACAGAATTTTTAGTCCAAGTTGATACGACTTTCGCGTGTTCACCCCAAAAGGAAGAAGCGAAAACACGATAAACAACGCATTGGCATAGAGTATGGCCGTGGTATCAAACGCCAAACCGTGGTAGGCCAAAGGAAACAGTTCGGTCCAAGACTCGACCCGAATTAAATTGGGATTGTAGGCAAAAAATAAAAACCGAACCACCATGTAAAATAGGTAGGCCAGAAAAATCCTGTACGCCAATACTTTATATTCGTTATACCGCGGAAATCGTTGCATAGAGAGGGTTATCGAAATCGGAACAAAACTACAAATTTGTAATGTAAGGTTGGTGTAGATTAAAAAATTATTGTAAAAGCAGTCGATTTTAATTAATTTGCAAGAAAAATTGACTATGCAAACGATAAGCCGACTATTTGACTTTCCTTACTATCAGTTGTCCAAAAACAACAAACCCGATTGTTTGGTAACCAAGTACGGGAATGAATGGGTAAAAACTTCCACGCAAGAGTATGTAGATCACGCCAATACGATCTCGAGAGCGTTGTTGCGCTTGGGCGTGAAAAAAAATGATAAAATAGCCCTAATCTCCTCCACCAACCGAACCGAATGGAACGTATGTGATATTGGGATATTGCAAACTGGGGCGCAAACGGTGCCCATTTATCCTACGATTTCTGCTGAAGATTATGCCTACATTTTAAATCACTCTGAATCGCAATACTGTTTGGTTTCGGATGCAGTGGTTTTTGAAAAAATCAGTCAAATCCGCAGTCAGGTGCCGCACTTAAAAGAAGTGTATGCCTTTGACGACCTATCGGATTGTACTTCTTGGAAGACTTTGTTGGAATTGGGGGGCGATACTTCCAATCAATCCGAAGTAGAGCAACGCAAAAATGAAGTACAAACCACAGATTTGGCTACGATTATTTATACTTCTGGTACCACTGGAAAGCCCAAAGGCGTGATGTTGTCGCATCAAAATATTGTCTCCAATGTGATTGACAGTGCGGAACGCATTCCTTTTGAAGAGGGAAAAAGTCGTGCACTTAGTTTCTTGCCTGTTTGCCACATTTTTGAGCGGATGATATTGTACATTTATCAGTATTACTCTGTATCCATCTATTTTGCTGAAAATATTGAAAAGCTATCTGACAATATCAAAGAGGTAAAACCCAATGTGTTTTCGGTGGTTCCGCGTTTGTTGGAAAAAGTATACGACAAAATTTATCAAAAAGGAGCCGAATTAACCGGAATCAAGAAAGCCTTGTTCTTCTGGGCGCTGAATCTAGGGTTGCGTTACGAACCGTATGGTGCGAATGGGGCTTGGTATGAATTTCAACTCAAGTTAGCGCGAAAACTCATTTTTAGTAAATGGAAAGAAGGCTTGGGGGGCGAATTAAACGTAATGGTATCAGGAAGTGCCGCTTTGCAACATCGGTTGATTCGTGTATTTGCTGCTGCTGGAATGCCCGTAATGGAGGGCTATGGTTTGACTGAGACGTCGCCTGTAATCTCGGTGAACGATCAAAAAAACTTCGGCTTTAAAGTCGGAAGTGTAGGTCGCGTTATTCCCAATGTAACGGTAAAAATTGCTGAAGATGGTGAGATCTTATGTAAAGGTCCCAACGTAATGATGGGCTATTACAAAGACCCCGTGTTGACGGGAGAAGTCTTAAAAGACGGATATTTCCACACGGGCGATATTGGTGAAATTGATACAATGGGCTTTTTGCGCATTACCGACCGTAAAAAAGAGATGTTTAAAACCTCTGGTGGGAAATACATTGCTCCTCAAATGATTGAAAATGCTATGAAACAATCGTTTTTTATCGAACAAATCATGGTGATTGGCGATGGCGAAAAAATGCCCGCTGCGTTGATTCAACCGAGTTTTGACTTTATCCGAGAATGGGCCAAACGCCATAATGAAACGGTAGGCACTACACCAGAAGAAATTGCACAAAATCCTCAAGTGAAAGCCCGCATTCAGGATGAAGTGGATAAAATCAATGAGCGTTTTGGGAATTGGGAACGCATCAAAAAATTTGAGCTCACTCCCACCCTTTGGAGTATTGACGGGGGTGAATTAACACCCACCTTAAAATTAAAACGTAAGGCAATCAAAGAGAAATACCAGCACCTTTACGATGCCATTTATCGCGAAGAATAGCTAGAAATTTTACCCAATAAAAACACCCCGATTATATTGTCATGAGGGGTGTTTTTTTTGGTGCTTATAGCTTATTACTTGGAGACTGTTTTTACCATTTGAGGAAAGGCTACCTGTCGAAGTACGGTTTCGGCCATGGGTACTAAAATATGGTTTTCTTCCTTTTTCTTTTCGGGGTTCCACAACCGAACCTGCATTCCTTCTTTCTTCATTTTGGGTATATCATCCATGGCTTCATAGACAATTTTTTCCGTTGCTACATAGTATTTATCCTTAAAATGGCTGTTATACTGACGTCCGAAATCCATTTTTGAATCTACGGGCAATGCATAAACTTGAGGGCCGTATTGGTAAACGACCTCTCCCTGCGACGTACTAAATTTCATGGGATGGGTTTTCCAATTAATTGAAAACGAGTCATTAGACTGAAAAAGTCGTTGTATGACATAATAATCTCCTACCTGTTTAAAGTTTTCACTCGTTTCCATAGCCGTTACCCAAGACGGTTTTCGTAAGTAAAAAGTCAATACTATCGGTGCCTTCGTGGTAATTTGGTAAGTAAATGAAAACTGCTCTGGATATTGTGTTTGATTTTCAACGGTTACCTCCTGCCCGTTCACTTCATATACCAAACGAAACGGCAAGGGAACTTGTATATAAAGGTGTTCTTTATCATTTTGCATACACGTATTTTGAATCATATAGGGGAATAAGCGTCCCGCATTGGGCGAACAGCAAACCGCCACCTCTTGATGTACCGCCGAGTATTTGTAGCGTGTTTGCACTCGATCGGGTTCCGCTTCGCCATTACGAGTACCGTCCATCCCCCATGAATTATCGGTTTTCAGATACGCAATTCCTTCATGGTTAGGGTGCCGTGCTCCAAGACCCGCGTTAAAAAAAAGTTGTTCCATATGCGCCGCCCATTGCGTATCGCCAGTTTTTTGCAACAATACCGCATAACTATCCAAAAGTTCTTGCAACGAACAGTACTCGTATCCCGTATGCGTTGCATCGGCTGATCGACCCGCAATCCATTCATCGCCAATAGGACCTCCTGTCGCCGTAATTGACTTTTTTACTTGGGCTAAATAACGCGATAACCAAAGGGAATACTCTGGTGACTCGGCAGTGAAAGCCGCTACCACTAGAGGCCGAATATGTTCGTATACATGCACTCCGTGGCCTTGTAAACTAAAATCTTGTTTTTGAATTCGCTGGGGCTGAGCATCCGATTCCGACTGATAGCTTTGGGCGTAGGATTGATATAAAAACAAAGCATACTGTCGGTAGATAGGGAGTTGCGTTTTTTGGTACATATACTCCAACACGTCGGTAAATGTTAGCCCATGGGATACGCCACCATTGAAGGCATTTCCGGTATCAAAAGGGTTAGATTTCCCAATGGGATAATTTTGTATCACATTGGCCACTGCCCGTTCGATAGCTGTGAATACCTCTTTTTTTCCAGTTGCTTCATAATAGGCAATCAAGCCGCGGAGTAATGTGGTTTTTGCCCAAAATTCGCCATTTTCTGCTTGAAAATTATAGCGGGTTTGCCTATCGTAAATACCTAAATAGCCATCTACATCTTGTGAATCGAGAATTTGACGTATATAGGCTTCAATTTTTGGGTAATGGGCCCTACTTTGGGTTAAAAAAACATGGCGAATATAACCATCCCACCAATTGGACTGTGTTTCACTATTCCACCATTTGTATTGATCATCCCCTGCCGCGTCGCCCGACTTCAAATTGCCCAAGTCTTTGGCTTTCGTATTTTTCCCCAAGCGTTGTGAAGTATATATTGAATCTTTAAATAGTGTGGGCACCAACTGATCCAATTGCCCCACATAACTTTCTAAGTCTCGTTGCATATAGGTGAATACCCATCCTTGGGGTTGAATACGAGCAAAGGGGATTGGCTGAAGGGCCTCCAGTTTAAAACTACTTTGGGCGAGCGCTATTCCTCCCCATAAAAAAATGATTACTTTTCGCATGTTGCTGTCATTTTAAAGGTCAACTTTCCCCCTTCACGTAAGGAACGAAATGATAACATTGGAGTTTGAAGTGGTTCTCCATTCCATTGATAGGCTGTGGCTCCACAGGAAGATGGAGAAAAAGAGTTTGCTTGAATCGTCAAAAGTTTTGTTCCCATTTTTAAGGTCGCTTTTTTCACATGCGGAGCGCCTAAAACAACTTCCCCTGAGGCGGGATTTACGGGATAAAAACCCAAAAGTGTAAACAAATACCACGCGCTCATTTGCCCACAGTCATCATTTCCAATCAAACCATCGGGTTGGGGTTTATGAAACTCATTCATAATACGTTTCAAATACTGATGGCCTTGCAAGGGACGGTTGCTAAACGCATACAAATAGGCAATATGGTGACTCGGTTCATTGCCATGTGCATACTGTCCAATCATCGCTTCTTGTCCTAAAAATTGATTGGGAGCCACTGCGGGTGTAGTAAAAAAAGTATCCAAATGGGTCGTCAAAGCCATTTTTCCTCCCAAGAGTGCGGTGACTCCCTTCCAATCGTGTTGCGCAGGTGTCCAAAAATATTGCCATGCATTGGCCTCAGTATAATCCCCAGGATTATTCAAAGGTGATGTGGCCGTGAGGGGATCAAAAGGAGTTCGCCAAGCACCGTGCTGATCTTTTCCTCTGAAAAGTCGGGTTTCAGGATCAAATAAATTGCGGTAATACTGACTTCGTTGGTAAAATTGATTCGCTATTGTTGTATCGCCTATGTGTTGGGCAAAATATGCCACACACCAATCGTCATACCCACTTTCTAGGGTGCGAGAAACCGATTCGTCGGGAATTAAATCAAATGGATAATACCCATAACGGTTATAGACTTCCCAATCGGAATGTATGTGCGATCGAGTAGAAGTTTCCACCATGGCACGCAACGCTCTTTGGGTATCCATTGTCATAAAACCATTGACATAAGCACTAGCAATCATCGGGATGGCGTGATTTCCAATCATGCAGTAATTATCTTGACCCCAAACAGTCCAAATGGGTAAAAATCCTTTGGCTTCATGATGTGTCAGCATGGAATCGATGATATCGGGAATGATCTCGGGGGTAATGAGTTGCAACAACGGAAAAGCGGCTCGGTATACATCCCAATTGGATAAGGTGGAATAATAGGCCCGATTGGGTGCTGTACGAATACTGTCATCTACGGCGCGATATTTACCAGTAACATCAGCCATATTCATGGGTTGCAACAAAAGGTGGTATAATGCAGTGTAGGCCATCACTTTCTGCGACCGAGGTGCTTTTAGGCCCAAACGAGTCAAATAGTGCTCCCAAGTATTTCGATTGTTTTTATACACCCGTTGAAAATCCCAATGGGGAATCTCTGCCTTCAAATTGGCTTTTGCTCCTTCTACATCAACCGAGGAAAGTGCCACTTTTATTTGCAATTCTTTGGAGGCATCGAGTTGAAAGTCGAAGGCATACAATGGAGCTTGATCGGACTGATTATGGGAAATGCTTCGTTTGTTTTGAAAGGGTTTACTAAAATGAATGGTAAAAAAATAAATCCGATTCACCCAATTTTGCGTTTGACAATACCCACTGATCATCGAGTCATTTTCAATCGTTACTGCACTAGATATTACGAGTGGTTTTGTAGCTTTTTCATCAAAAACAAATCGAAGTCCATGACGAAAATCAATGCGTACATGGGCCGAACGTGAGGGATAACGGTAACGATGAAAAGCGACCCGTTCGCTGCAGGTCAAATCAACTTCAACACCATCCTTTTTACGTACATGATACCATCCGGGTTTAGCCTTTTCGGTGGATTTATAGTAAGACCTTGCCTTGATTGAATCGGGTTGATGGATCGGTAAAATCAGAATATCGCCCAATTCATTGATGCCCGTTCCGCTCAAACGGGTTTGCGAAAATCCGAGCAAAAGGGTATCCCGATATTGATAGCCACTGGTATGAGACCACCCACGATCGCGATTATCAGGTCCGGGTTGCACCATTCCAAAAGGCATGGAAGGCCCTGGAAACGTGTGTCCTGTGCCATCGGTACCAATAAAAACATTGACGTAGGAGGTGGTCTTTTGTCCAACTACAGAACTACTTCCAATAAGTAATCCGAAGACGAATAAAAACGATCTTATTTCCATAATGCATTCATTTCTTCAAGGGTTAAATGCTTGGTTTCGGGTACTTTTTTCCATACAAAAAAGAAAGAAAGCAAACAGAGTAAGGCAAAAAAGTAAAAAGGAAAAGCACCCTTAAAATAGCTAGCAATCCATTCATTTTCTACCATAAGAGGGAAAAACTGTGTCACTAAAAAATTGGCAATCCACTGTATAAATACACTAATAGCCAAGGCTAAACTTCGTATGGAATTAGGAAAGATTTCAGCCAACAACACCCACACAATGGGGCCCCATGAAATACTAAAAGAGGCCATGAAAAGAAGTAAAAATGGAAGCACAAAGGTTTTTTCCCATTCAAAATAAATAAAAAGACCTACCGACAATAAGGCCAATGTCATTCCAATCGACCCTAAATACAATAGTGGTTTTCGCCCTTTACGATCCACCCATCGAATCGCTAAAAGCGTAAAGATTAAGTTGACTACTCCCAAAGTACTCGTTTCCAATAGAGATGCATCAGTAGCACTACCCAAACTCTTAAAAATTTCTGGCGCATAATACAAAATGGCGTTGATACCCGTTAGTTGCTGCAAAAGGGAGAGACCAATTCCAACGCCTAAAGCCTTTTTATACTCGGGTTTTCGCAAACCCTTCCAAGCTTTTGGACGCTCCGACTGAAGAGATTGTTCGATGTCCTCCCGCTCTTTTTGAATGTCATGGCCTCCGTTTATGGCTTGTAAAACGGTCATAGCCTTCTCTGTTTTTCCTTGTATAAACAACCAACGCGGACTTTCGGGAATAAAAAAGATAAAAATGAAAAATAATACTGAGGGGATCAATTCAGAACCAAACATCCAGCGCCAGCCTTGGGTTAAGTTCCAATGCGTATCGCCTTGTAAAGCAATACCATAATTCACAAAATAAACCAAGACAATTCCGATCACGATGGCCAATTGGTAATTGCCAACTAAGGCACCTCGCCGTTGGGCTGGCGCAATTTCAGCAATGTACATAGGCACCACCATGGAGGCCAGTCCCACTCCAACGCCACCGACTATTCTGTAAAAAACAAAAACAGTAAATGTATCGGGAATAGCGGTACCAATCGAATTGATAATAAATAAAAGTGCGGCCAAGAGCATTGTTTTTTTTCGGCCCCAAGTTGAACTGCAAAAATCAGAGATTAAAGCCCCCAATAAACACCCTAGCAATGCACTTGAAATAGCCCAGCCGGTCTCCATGGGGGTGAGATTAAAATACCGTGTTAGATCACCAATGGCACCCGAAATTACGGCAGTATCGTAGCCAAAGAGTAATCCTCCTAGTGCCGCACTTAAGGTAATGAAAAGAATTGGTGTAGTAGTTGTCGACTTCATGTGTTACAAATGTTGTTGTAAAAACTGTTTCATTTCTAGGTTGATATCCCATTGAGAGGCCAACGGTTTTTGGGTAAATGGCGCCGAGGGCATATAAGGATAGGGCCCAAATTCGGGCGTAATGGTTAACATTGTTGTATTTCGTTTTTGAGAGTATGCCGCTATTGCTTTCCACCATTTCAAATACAAATCTCGATAGGACTCCCACTCGGGTGCAAAAGGATGATTGACTTGGGGGCCTTGTTCAAATCCAATGCGCGCATGAACATGTTTGACAAAAGGGGTCAGTCTGTCCAAAAGATCTTGTTGATCATGAAGCGTACTTTCGGAGACAACACAGAAATGGGAATAGTCGGCTACCAAACCTAGTCTGGGAAAAACTTCCAAATAATCCAAAACCGTTTTAAGGTGAAACGAAAAACGACCGCGATGAATTTCATGCCAAATGGGAATTCCTGTTTTGTTTGCAATTTGTTGTGTCGTTTCAATAAGTTGGCAATTTTCAGAGAAACTATAGTAATCCTTACCCGTATGCGAATTGATAGCATAGGGTTTTAACGAGGCTAACAAGTTCAACCGATCAATCAACCGCGCCGTGTAATCGGCAATTCCCTTGTCGGAAGGCGATACCACATTTTGGGCAATTACGATAAAATCTGGATGTGACGTTGAGCGGATAGTGGCACAGGTCTTTTGAAACTCAGCAATAAATTGTTCGTTATTGGGAAAATTAATCTCAACACCATCATAACCCTGCGCTATTACGCGCTCTAAAAACTCAGAAGCGGATAATTGTTCACATCCCCAATAGGGACATAGATAGCGAATTTCCATGTTATTGAGCATAAATTACAGGATTCAACGGGGTATCAATCACGGTCCCTACATGCGCCCCGGGGCACCAAGTCTCCCAGTCTTTAATTTGATTTCGGTTCTCGGGGTTTTTAAGTACCATTTCGTGATCCATATAAATGATAGTCATCACTTTGCGCATTTCGGGAGTGGTATTGGCACCTGCACGGTGAAATATCCATCCCGAATGAAAACTCACTTCCCCCAAATCGAAAGGCTCGATCACATGTTCAAAATCGGTAACGCGCAGTTTTCGGTCCAGGAAAGCCTCACTCTCGTCACTGATGGCCATTTCGCGCCCTTCAACGAGTATATGACTCCCCGCACTAAACTCCAACGGGCCCATCTCCAAAGGTGTCGCTTGTAAGGGAATCCAAGCGGTTACCGTTTTATCGGATGCCAAAGGCCAATAGTATTGATCGGCATGCCATGGCGTTATGCCCCCGCCTCCCTCTTTAAACAAGGCTTGGTCGTGGTACAATCGCACTCCAGTTACCTGCATCAAATCGGAAGCAATTTTGGCCAACCGCTTGCTCATCACTAGGGTTTTAATAACCTCATTTTCCAACCATAAATTGAATAATTGCAAAAAAGCTTTGCCGTAAGTAGTTCGGTCTTCGAGCGCCGTATGCTCTGAATTCATGGAGGCAACTTGGGCGGCAATTTCACGATTGAAAAAGGCGACTGTTTCGGCGTTTAATACCGATTTAAGTTTGATAAACCGATTTTTTTCGTAAAATTCAAGCTGTTGAGCGGTAAGCGCCATGGGAATGTCTAAAAATGCTTTAATAGCATCAGGTACGGTATTCATGGGTTTGTTTTTTTGTTATTTATCAAGGAGAAATAAACCTCCAACAAGAACAAAAGTACCGCCGACTGGCGTATTTCTTTTTTCGTAAAAAATCAAAAAATAATACTATATTGAATTATATAGCTATTTTTATAACAATATTTATTCAATTTAAAACATGAAACCCATTTTTGAAAATATCCCGCACGAAAAAGGCGCTTCGAGTTTTCATGCCTATCGGATTGTGGTTCCGTATTTCGAATTCAAATGGCATTATCATCCAGAGTATGAACTAACCTATATTGTTCGAGGCTCAGGCTATCGATTGGTGGGAAATACATATGAAGATTTTCAAGCAGGCGATTTTGTCTTGTTGGGACGCAATGTGCCGCATACATGGTCGGGGAAATCGCTCGATGGGGGTCCCGTTGAGGCCATAGTAATTCAATTCATAAAGGAACCGATGCATTCGTTATTGACTTGTCAAGAAGGGGTGGCTTTACAAAACTTATTGAATGAAGCCGCGCATGGCATTCGGTTTCAAGTCTGTGAAGTATGGGCACAACGGCTCAACAATTTGTTGGCAATGGGAGGATTAAGTCGAATGCTTCAAGGGATGGCACTCTTAGAGGAACTTGCCCAAGCCCCCTATGAGAGAATCAGTCCAAATCCATTCCAACAGTCCTTTTCACCCCAACAAGAACTGCGCATCAATACCATTTGTCGATATATTATGTCCCATTTCAGCGATCCTTTGACCGTAGAAAAGGTGGCCACGGTGAGCGGCATGAGTACGAGTAACTTTTGTAAGTTTTTTAAAAAAGCGACGGGGAAAACCTTCTCCGATTATGTGAATGAAATTCGAATTCAAGAAGCTTGCATGCTGCTTAGAGAAACAGAACACAAAATCAGTACAGTGGCTAGCGATTGCGGATTTGAAACCTTGAGTTATTTCAATCGGGTCTTTTTGGCAAAGAAAAAATGCCGTCCAATGGAGTATCGGAAACGCTTTTTTATACGTTAATACTCCTATTCAAGGAGCGCTTGCTGGTGAAGATAGCGAAACATCGTTATGTGATCATCGACTATTTCAAAGTATATCCAAATTTCTTTAAATGGTCTACCCGATAGAAACAAACGTTCCTGATCAATCACCCCTTTGCTATGAAAAATGCGGTTTACCACTTCACACGAAAAATCGGTTTGTTCAAATCGGTGGGAAAGAGCGGCCACCAAAGCGGTACGATTTTCAAATAAAATATGCCCCTCCTCATCGTAACCCCGAACGAATTCGGAAAAGGCACTTTCAAAAACGGAAATATTTTGAGCGTTCAATCCAATATAGTGGCGATCAATACAAAGTACACTCGGAATAGCGTTCAAATTCGTGGTTTTTTTATGTGGCATAAACTAATATTTAGGATTATGAGAGGGGCTTGAAATACAAGAGCATTCCTTTATCGGTTTACAACGCTGAACGGTTAACTTCTGAATCAATTTGCCAGCCTTTGGATAACCATTCCATAGATTGCGCATTGGACTTTATGCCCATCAACAAAAAGCAGCATATTAAAAAATATTTTTTCATACTTGTAGAATTACAATGCAACAACTCCACTAATTCACCATTTATAATTTATAATCCATCATTCTTAATTCCATAAATCACTCCCACTTCAACACATTCAGTCCTATCGCGTAACCGTATACTTTTTTATCGGCATCGGTATAAAAACGAATTTTGTTACAAGCGCGACCCAAATCGATTTTTGTCCAAGTTTTTCCGCCGTCTTTAGTTTCAAAACCTGAATTCATCGTGCCTACAAAACCGTGATTCTCATCGATAAAACCAATGCCAAACTCCCGCGCTCCGACCTCTTCGACCAAATTGATCTCAGTCCACGTTTCACCACAATCTGTTGTTTTGGCTACGCGTTGTTGCTTTACATTGGGGTCGGGATTATAGGATTGAATAGTAACATAGCCTACTTTGGGGGTTGGAAACGATACTTTCCACGTGGTTTCAAAAGGACGGTTGGATTCATATACTTTTTTCCAGGTTTGTCCTCCATCGGTGGTTTTCAATAGTAAGGCATGCGACTGGGTAATGTCTTCACTGGTTGCGGCACAAGCAAATCCAGTATTCTTATCCAACATTTTTATGTCAAACAACATTTTACAATCGGCTTGCATGCTGCGGGATGTCCAAGTGGATCCGCCATCGTGAGAGACCATGATGTTGGCCGGACTACCTACGCGACCCACTGCATAAAGGTGCGTTTTGTAATCAATTTTCCCGTGATTAATGTATTGCTCTTTCACCACATCAAAAGCACATAATCCTTTTACATAAGGGCCTTTGTAAGCGACAGCTTTCCATGTTTTTCCGCCGTCTTGTGTCCCATACAAGGGAATCGTATCGGTTACATTGGGAAAATAATCGGTACCTACCGTTCCCACAAAACCTACTTTTTCATCCAAAAAAACGATGGTACGAAAAAAGGACCCTTTTTGCTCGAGTTGTTTCGTCCAGGTTTTTCCACCATCTTGGGTATGGTAAATGCGACCAAAACCATTGACATACCAACCCGTATTGCGATCGACAAAGGTGATATCATCTTGTTTCCCGGCATAGGGTTCGGTGGTCAATTTTTGCCAACTGCTGGTTTGCGCTTTACCCCACAAGGCCGTTAAAATAAAAATTAATGGAATAATAATGCGTTGCATACTCTGATGTTTTTAAGGTTAGGATTGCACTAAAGCCAAGGCCCATGCGACAGCTTTTTGGGTCACTTCGGGATTAAAGGCTTGAAATAATTCTTGAATTTTGCCCTGACTAAAAGTGTCATAGGCTTGTTGCATCGTCCCGGAACGGGCAAAATAATGGTCGGTCAACGGGAAGGAAAGTAAAGCGGCATTTCCGGGATGGTAATGGTTGACAGTTTGTACAATCTGTTCGTGATCAGGTAGTGAAAAAGCCTGAAAATCCGACTCGCCGTAGAGCACCAATACCTTTCCCGTGGTATTTTTCCAATTGTCCAAAAGCGGGTAATCCTGAATTTGGCGCCAATACTCTTGATTACGATCAAAAATGCGGTCTTTTCCGTCGTATTGCCAATCGGATTCCAAAATGGCTTTCTTCTCGGGATCGGCGGCAATCGCTTCTAAACTTTTTTTACGAATGAAATACTCAAACGCAATATCGGCCTGAATACGGCACTTGTTTTCATATTCCATCGGAGGAAGTTGGGCTAATTTAAGTTGCAATCGATTCATTTCCAATTGGTATTCAAACCAACTTTTGGCCGTCGTTCCGTAGACCATAACGCCGCGTACTTTTTCACCAGCGCTGATTGCAGGGGCGATAATCCCTCCCATCGAATGACCGAAAATAAAGAGCTTCTCGGTATCGACATAGGGCAAGGATTTCATTTTTTGGAAGCCTGCCTTAAAACTCTCCACTTCATCATACAACGTGGTAGTACTACAATCGGGCGTGTTTTGGCTATCCCCTAACCCACTTTTTTCAACGCGCACCACTACAAATCCGGCATTATGGAACGCTTGTACAACACGACCATACGGATGATCGGGTGTTAAGCCATCCACAGAACTGCAGGTATAGCCTGGAATAAAAAGAACGGCAGGGAGTTTACCCGTTCCCTCGGGTTTGTTGATAATGACACTCAGTTGTCCGCCTTTGAACGGTACCCGATCATACGTAACCGATCCTTTTGAAACCGATTCTCGATCGCGTCCTACCCACGTGGTTTTAATTTCTTGTTGCGAATCCGCCCGTCGTATTGTAAATGTAACGGCTTGTTTTTCGGTATATTGAGCAATTGTGGGCGCCACTTCACTCGGGTGTTGTAACGTTTTTCCGTTGATTTGCAACAGCACATCTTGGGCTTGCAATCCCGCCGCTTTGGCGGTACCTCCTACGACTTGATTGAGGGTAATCCCGCCTTGGGGATCGGCACTGAGTCGGGCACCCAACCACGGACGACGAGGCAACGGTTGGGCAGTAACCAAGGTAATTCCAAATACGATGAGCCCTAATTGAAATCCTAATTTTCGCATAGCTTTTCTTTTTTTAAAAAATTAAAAATGAGCTGAAGAGAACAACAGTACCCCTGAGACAAGGACCAGAATTAATTCAGAAAGCAAAACCGTTTTCTGCCAAAGGGGCTTGTTGTTCCAAGCTTGTGTGGGGGAAAAGGATCGAAAGCCAATCCCAACCCGAGATAGATTAAGGCTTGCCCCCAATCTTTTTGTATAATATGGAAAACGCCTACGAACACAAAGAGCAGGTGCAATCCTCGTCCGAATGTATTTTTCATCTTTTTTTTAGTCAAAAATACGGGGACAATTGGAAGTAGGGGGTGTCAAAAATTGCTTATTTCACCGCAGAGGGCGTTTGTCCAAATTTCTTTTTAAAGGCTTTACAGAAGGCTGATTTATCTGCAAAACCGGTTTGAAAAGCCACTTCGGCCACGGCATGACCTTCGCGCATTAATAATTGAGCGTGTTGCAAACGCAAATGCAAGACATATTGGTAGGGTGTACGTCCAAATAATTTTTTAAAAAGTCGTATGAAATGATACTCTGACAAATGGGCTTCTTGGGCTATGGAAGAGAGCGCAATGGGTTCCAAATAATGCCGTTCGATGAACAAACGCGCCTCGTGAACGAAATCAAACAAACGCTTACTAGTTTCTTGCTTCACCGTTTTTAGACGCGAAAATTGCTGCCAAAGGACCGATTGATCTTTGACCATACATTCGCCCAAGGTATAAAACAACTCCTGATGTAACACGGCTTCCTCTCGGGTTAACGCTTCAAAATGTTGTTCAATATGGCGAATGGCATAGCCCAAGTGAGTGTGTGCCGCGGTGTAACGGTTAACCATTTGCTCTTGTTGTAAAATAAAAGCAGCCAACTCGGGTTGGGTTCCATATTCAAAATCCAAAATCTCTTGAATCACTTCGGGTTGGATGTCCAAACAAATCCCCAAAACGTGTTGGGGGCTATCGATAATGATATGCGAGGAAGTAGTAGCGTTGCCTACAATGTATTCGCCCGATTCTACCCGGTACGTTCGGTTATCAATACGGTATTGCTCACAACCACGAACGACGTATTTGGCGGAAAAAGCCGAAAAGTCGACGCGACTGTCATACGCTTGTACACCTGAAACCCGAATTTCACCATTCTTTGGATCAGAAAGTACCACTTTATTCATAGGAGTGCTTTTTTTATTTTAGTCCAATAACTCCACTTTTTGTTACACGCGCGCAGTAAAAAATCAATGCTGTTTTTTGAGAGAAAACTTCCTTGGTTTGCCACTTCTTTTTTTTACATAAATTAACATAACTTCCTAAAATTATGTCAATTAACAGTTGTTTTGTGCCGCTCGCTTTCGGGTGGCGTACTTTTGTATTACGTCTCTATTGTACTCACTTTAAACGTCTACATCCTCATGAAATTATCTCCTACAATACAGCACTGGCGCAAAAAATTAACCCAAGCCGTAACGGGTCGTTTGGGACAATCGCGTCGTCCTATGCACAATCCTTCCAATTGTACCCCTACGCCTATTTGTCGTATTTTGATTATTCGGCCCAACCATCGTTTGGGAAATACACTTTTGATTACGCCTGTAGTCGCCGAAATGCAGCAACTTTTTCCAAATGCTACGGTGGATCTCTTCGTAAAAGGAGGTATTGCGAAAGAGGTGTTTCGAGAATATCCTCAAGTAGACCGAATTCTGGCGTTACCCAAAAAACATTTTAAGGCGTTGGGAACCTATCTGTGGACGTGGATTCGGTTGCGGATGCATTCGTATGACTTGGTCATTAACACTGTTTCGCATTCGTCTTCCGGGCGTTTGGCCACAGCTTGGGCGCGCGGAACGTATAAATGGTATGGCGACCGTAACGAAAGATTACATGCCATTCGCTACCAATTAATTCCACACATGGCGCATGGTTTGGTCATGGATTTTCGAACGTTTTGGATACCCCAAGTCCTTTTTATGACACCTCGCCCTTTGCCTTTAATGGACTTAAAACTTTCGGTTGCTGAAAAAAATATGGGGAAAGCGATTTTGGCTTCATTAGTCCCCTCTGGGAAAAAAACCATAGCCTTATTTACGTTTGCAACCGGTACCAAATGTTATACGCCTGAGTGGTGGATTCCTTTTTACCAACGCTTGCAAACCGAGTTTCCGGACCATCAATTCATCGAAATTCTTCCCGCTGAAAATGTGTCTCAAATTGATTTTTCCGCTCCAACTTTATATTCAAAATCCATTCGTGAAATGGCCGCTGTAATTGCCAATTGTTCGCTATTCATAGGCGCTGATAGTGGTGTCATGCATTTGGCTAGTGCCACACTTACGCCTACCGTGGGACTCTTTCAGGTGACCGACCCATCGGTGTATGGCCCGTATGGAAACCACAGTTTTGCAGCCGATACGCGTGTAATGACGACAGAAACCTTGTTGGAACAGATTCATCAAACTTTACACCTTATTGACCGTGAAAATGCGAATCGTATATGGCCGAAAGTGGCGTAAAAAAGGATTGCTTCGGATTATAAACTGTAGTATTCTCCAATCACTTTACGAATAGAGATAAACCCAATCGCATTTAAGTCCATCTTTGGCGGATGACACCATTGCAGAGAGGCAATTTCGTCGGCGGCAGTGATGCCAACTTTAGGATTTTCTAATTCATATTCGTAGAAAATATCGAGGGTTTTGTAGGGAATGGATTTATACAAATAATTATTGGCTGCAGTGGTAATATACTTGAGCTTCCGCGGATCTAGTGTTATCCCCAATTCTTCCTTGATTTCGCGACAAGCGGCGGCTTCTGCCCGTTCTCCCGGATCAATAAATCCGCCCGGTAAATCGAGGGTGCCGGCATCGGGATCTTTTTGACGAACCGTAAACAACACCTGATCTTTATAGCGTAACACTACAGCTACAGCCGCGGCTACATTGTGATAATATACAAAACCACAATGATTGCAATCGATACGATACGCCTTCGTTTCGGTAATTTTGGTTGACGTACAACGGGGACAAAATTGAAAAAGCATGGTTGGGCATTTGTTCAAATGTAGAAAAAAAACTGGGGTAAATTGGTTACCTTGCTCCAAATTTGAATCATGAGTTACGTTTTTACCCACGACCAAAACTTTGCCCAGCAAACCTACACCCAAGCGGATTTACAACACACCGAATTTGAGCAATGTACTTTTACCGATTGCGACTTTACCGGCTGTTTCTTCCAAAACGTGACCTTTGTGGATTGTAATTTTATTCGGTGTAATTTCAAAGGAACAAAGCTGAATCATACAGCTTTGCGTGGGGTTTGGTTTACCGATTGCAACCTCACTTCGGTCAATTTTGCCATGACGGATCAAGTGATTTACGAATTTCACTTCAAAGATTGTTTGCTCGATTACAGTCAGTTTTACAAACTGAAGTTACGGCAAATTCAGTTCATTCATTGCAGTATGATTGCGACTGATTTTATGGAAACCGACTTATCGGGGGCTTTATTTGACTCGTGCAATTTGCGTCGTGCGGTTTTTAGCAACACCAATTTAGAAAAAGCCGATTTCTATACGAGTTATGAATACCGTATTGATCCTGAAAAAAATAAAATGAAGAAAGCCATTTTCAGTGCGCAAGGGCTGCACGGCTTATTGGAAAAATATGCTTTGGTAATTAAACCCTAAATCAGGTCCTTATTTCTTCTTGGTTTGTACCATTTCCTTTTTTGTAGCATCAAAGGTCCACGTTGACGTAGATGTTTTATTTTTTTGGGTCACCGTTCCATCAGGATTGATCACCAATTCATACCCTTCGCGACGCACCCGCATTTGTGTTTCACTCGCATTTTTATTGCGGTCTAAATACACTTTCTCGGTGATGTTGTTGGTGACTTGTGTATTGAAAAAAACTTGCTTCTTACTGGCCCATTCATAAATAGCATGAGTAACGGTGGTAATTTCTTCCGTTTTATCAGAAGTGGTTACCGTCTTTTTTTCGGTCCAAGAAACTGCATATAATTTACTTCCTGAGGCCGTAAAGGGAATAATTTTACAATCAATAGGCTTTAAAGCAGTAGCATTCGCTTGAATCACAACGGTTTCTTTTACTTTGGCTCCTTCCATTTGGACCAACTGTAAATTCCCAACTTTGAGTTCCAACACAAGATTCTCGACTTTGGCTAATACAGGAGTGGCAGCAGGCGCTTTTTTCTTTTGGGCGTTTACCAATGTG
>CANHRI010000050.1 GCA_947463515.1 Flavobacteriaceae bacterium | reverse complement strand
CAATTTGCCTTTACACCAATCATGACGACACAAGAAATGCGTGATACGCCTGAAATGATTGCCAAAGTGGACAACATTAATGCTATCCGTACCAAAAAAAGTAAAGAATTAGAAGCGCAAGGGAAAACAGGTTTAGATCCTTATACTTTTGACTATTTACTTCTATGTAACAAAATTTGTGGTTCTTCTCACTATAACATGCAAATGAAAGTGGTAGTAGACGAACCTCAAGATTATCAAAAGTGGTTGAAAGAAAAAACAAC
This sequence comes from Flavobacteriaceae bacterium, assembly GCA_947463515.1. Taxonomy (GTDB): domain Bacteria; phylum Bacteroidota; class Bacteroidia; order Flavobacteriales; family Flavobacteriaceae; genus Flavobacterium. The sequence continues at coordinate 18,620 of CANHRI010000050.1, read as the reverse complement.
TTTGGTTCAAGCTGTCAAAAATGCCGCTAAAGCAGATGCTGCCGCTGCTGCTGGTACAATACCATCAGACACAACCGCTACCAAACCCGATACAACGGTAGTAGCGCAAGCAAAATAATTAGAAAGATAAATTATATTACTAGGATATGAGTCACGCACACGACCTTCACATTGATGATCATGCACATGATCACCACCACAAGGATACTTTCATTACAAAGTATATCTTCAGTATTGACCATAAAATGATTTCCAAGCAATACCTACTTACAGGTATTATCATGGGAATCATCGGGGTGGGTATGTCTCTTTTGTTCCGTATGCAATTAGCATGGCCGGAGGAGTCCTTCAAAGTTTTCAAGTTTTTCCTTGGTGAGCGTATGGCTCCCGATGGAGTAATGACCAACGAAGCGTACTTAGCATTAATTACCATTCACGGTACAATCATGGTATTCTTCGTATTAACTGCCGCTTTGAGTGGTACGTTTAGTAACTTATTAATTCCATTGCAGTTGGGTGCGCGTGACATGGCCTCAGGTTTCCTTAACATGGTCTCCTATTGGTTGTTCTTCCTTTCCAGCGTGATCATGGTCGTTTCCTTGTTTGTGGAATCAGGACCTGCTTCAGCGGGTTGGACAATCTATCCACCGTTGAGTGCCTTACCTCAAGCGATACCAGGATCAGGGTTAGGTATGACACTTTGGTTAGTATCCATGGCAATTTTTATCGCTTCCTCTTTGTTGGGTTCACTTAACTATATTGTAACGGTGTTAAACTTACGTACCAAAGGGATGAGCATGACGCGTATGCCGTTAACCATCTGGGCTTTCTTCATCACCGCAGTGATCGGGGTTATATCTTTCCCAGTACTTTTATCGGCTGCTTTATTGTTGATCATGGACCGTAGCTTTGGGACTTCCTTCTTCTTGTCCGATATTTATCTTGCGGGTGAAGTTTTAGATTACCAAGGAGGTTCGCCTGTATTATTCGAACACTTGTTCTGGTTCTTGGGTCACCCTGAAGTATACATCATTTTATTACCAGCTTTGGGGATTACTTCTGAAGTTATTGCTACCAATTCTCGTAAACCAATCTTCGGATACCGTGCGATGATTATGTCTATCTTAGCGATTGCATTTTTATCCACAATTGTATGGGGTCACCACATGTTTATCTCCGGAATGAACCCCTTCCTTGGTTCCGTATTTACCTTTACTACCTTGTTGATTGCAATTCCCTCAGCGGTAAAAGCATTTAATTACATCACTACTATTTGGAAGGGTAACTTACAAATGAACCCTGCAATGTTGTTCTCCATAGGATTAGTATCTACTTTCATCACAGGTGGTTTGACCGGAATTATCTTGGGAGACAGTACACTCGATATCAACGTTCACGATACCTACTTTGTAGTAGCTCACTTCCACTTGGTAATGGGTATCTCGGCATTATACGGAATGTTTGCTGGAATCTACCACTGGTTCCCTAGAATGTACGGTCGTATGTTGAATAAAAACTTAGGATATGTTCACTTCTGGGTAACTGCTATCTGTGCTTACGGGGTATTTTTCCCCATGCACTTTATCGGTATGGCAGGACTACCACGTCGTTACTATACCAACACCAACTTCCCTATCTTCGATGATATGCAAGATGTAAACGTGGTTATCACTATGTTCGCCTTAATCGGAGGTGCCTTCCAGTTGGTATTTATCTACAACTTCTTTAGTTCTATCTTCTTTGGTGAAAAAGCACCTCAGAATCCTTGGCGTTCTAACACGTTAGAGTGGACTGCGCCTGTAGAACATATGCACGGTAACTGGCCTGGTGAAATTCCAGAAGTACACCGTTGGCCTTACGACTACAGCAAGCCTGGGCATGACGAAGATTTCGTACCTCAAAATGTACCGATGAAACCCGGAGAAGAGGTTCTTCATCACTAAAATATCCTAAAAGCCTTTCTTCGGAAAGGCTTTTTTTATTCCTCCAAACTTGTGCTATATTTGTGCTATGAACGAAAACTTAGATCCCACCAATAAGGGCTACAACCCCGAAGAAATTGACCTCGAGAAGAAGCTACGACCCTTGTCGTTTGACGATTTTACAGGTCAAGATCAAGTGCTCGAGAATTTAAAAGTTTTCGTAAAAGCCGCCAATCTTCGCGACGAAGCCCTCGATCATACACTTTTTCACGGCCCTCCTGGATTAGGGAAAACCACCTTAGCCAATATACTCGCTAATGAATTGGGCGTAGGAATCAAAATTACTTCAGGCCCTGTACTTGATAAACCCGGCGATCTCGCAGGTCTCCTCACGAATCTTGAAGAACGCGATGTGCTTTTTATTGACGAAATTCACCGGCTTAGTCCAGTAGTAGAAGAATATTTGTATTCGGCGATGGAAGATTTTAAAATCGACATCATGATCGAAACCGGACCCAATGCGCGCTCCGTACAAATCAATTTAAATCCCTTTACTCTTGTAGGTGCAACCACGCGTAGCGGACTCCTCACAGCTCCCATGCGGGCGCGTTTCGGAATCCAATCCCGGTTGCAATACTATAACACCGAACTTCTAACAACCATTGTGCAGCGCAGTGCCACCATTCTCGGCGTGCCCATCTCCATGGAAGCGGCTATCGAAATCGCAGGAAGAAGCCGAGGAACACCACGTATCGCCAATGCACTCTTACGCCGTGTACGAGATTTTGCCCAAATAAAAGGCAATGGGAAAATCGATATTGAAATTGCCCGCTACTCGCTTCAAGCTTTGCATGTCGATGCGCACGGTCTGGATGAAATGGACAATAAGATTCTCACCACGATTATCGATAAATTCAAAGGCGGTCCTGTGGGGCTCTCCACATTGGCCACCGCTGTCTCCGAAAATGGCGAAACCATCGAAGAAGTTTATGAACCTTTTTTAATTCAAGAAGGGTTCATCATTCGCACGCCACGTGGTCGAGAAGTCACCGAAAAGGCCTATCGCCACTTGGGTAAAATTAAAGGAACGTCTCAGGGCGAATTATTTTAGGGCATTCCCCCGAATGCATCTCCCTGCTTCTATGCTCGTTTTCTCTCGGGGTCGGGCTTTCCGCAGTACGCGCCCTCCTCACGTCGGGCGGGTACTTCGCTGCAATACCTAATGCACATGAACAACCAAAAACAACACTACAGTCAGTTTATAAAAGCCGAAGCCAAACGCCTTGGGTTTCTCTCTTGCGGTATTGCCAAAGCCGGTTTTCTCGAAGCCGAAGCCCCTCGTTTGGAACGCTGGCTTCATAAAGGCTTTCACGGTGAAATGCAGTATATGGAAAACCATTTTGATAAACGCCTAGATCCTAGGTTGCTTGTCGAGGATGCCAAAAGTGTCATTTCAGTGCTTCTCAATTATTTTCCCTCCGAAACTCAACAAGAGGATACGTACAAGATTTCAAAATATGCCTACGGTAAAGACTATCATTACGTCATCAAAGACAAACTAAAAGCGCTTTTGCACAGTATACAAACCGAAATCGGAGCCGTTAACGGACGTGCCTTTGTCGATTCTGCCCCAGTCTTGGACAAAACTTGGGCTGCCAAAAGTGGACTAGGATGGATCGGAAAAAACGCCAATCTTATTACCCAAAAAACGGGTTCTTATTATTTTGTAGCCGAACTCATCGTCGATCTTGAATTGGACTATGATCCGCCCACTACCGATCATTGTGGAACTTGCACCGCTTGTATTGACGCTTGTCCCACCCAAGCTATCGTGGCTCCTTATGTGGTCGACGGCAGCAAGTGCATTTCGTATTTTACTATCGAACTCAAAAATCAATTGCCCGAAACCATGAAAGGCGCTTGGAATGACTGGGTCTTCGGTTGTGATGTGTGTCAAGAAGTGTGTCCTTGGAACCGTTTTGCAACGCCACATCAAGAGCCCCAATTTAATCCGCATCCCGATTTGCTCTCTTTTTCCAAAAAGGATTGGGAGGAAATTACAGAAGATATTTTCAAAGAAGTTTTTCGGGATTCGGCGGTGAAACGAACCCAATACCAAGGCCTAAAACGCAATATTGACTTCCTCAAATAAATCCTTCATTTGTTTCGCGATTCCGCGGATACTTTTACCTTTGTCAAGATGTAAATTGTGAAAAATGGATAATCAATCGAGTAAACGCCGTGCGGCACTTTTATACCATGCCAAACCCACTCCCGGTAAAATAAAAATTGTTCCTACCAAAAAATATGCAACCCAAAGAGATTTGTCCTTGGCCTATTCTCCGGGCGTTGCAGAACCTTGTTTGGAAATCGCCAAAGACGTTAATAATGTTTACAAATACACGTCCAAGGGGAATTTAGTGGCTGTGATCTCCAACGGGACGGCTGTTTTAGGTCTGGGCGATATCGGACCCGAAGCTTCTAAACCGGTGATGGAAGGGAAGGCTCTATTGTTTAAAATTTTCGCAGACATCGATGTTTTCGATATTGAGGTAGATACCAAAAATGTCGAAGCTTTTATCGAAACGGTAAAAAACATTGCCCCCACCTTTGGAGGAATCAACTTAGAAGATATCAAAGCCCCCGAATCGTTTGAAATCGAACGCCGATTGGTAGAAGAGCTCAACATTCCCGTAATGCATGACGACCAACACGGTACCGCCATCATTTCTTCGGCGGCTTTATTGAATGCACTAGAGTTGGCCGGTAAAAAGGTCAATAAAGTAAGAATTGTCGTTTCAGGAGCGGGTTCAGCCGCCTTAGCTTGTGCCAATTTGTACGTGCTTTTGGGCGTAAAACCCGAAAACATTATCATGTTTGATAAAGAGGGGGTACTGCACAAAGACCGCACCGATTTATCCGACCTACAGCGTCGCTATACCACTGCCAAACCCGGAACAACCATGGCGCAAGCCCTCAAAAATGCCGATGTGTTTTTGGGACTTTCTGCAGGGAATATCTTGACCCCGGAAATGCTTCTAGCGATGGCCAAGAATCCCATCGTTTTTGCGATGGCCAACCCTGTGCCCGAAATCGATTATAATGTAGCCATTGCCACCCGAAAAGATATTATTATGGCCACGGGTCGCTCGGATCATCCCAATCAAGTGAATAATGTTTTGGGATTCCCCTATATTTTCCGTGGCGCCCTTGATGTAAGGGCTACCAAAATTAACGAAGCCATGAAAATGGCCGCCGTAAAAGCCTTGGCTTGCTTGGCCAAAGAATTAGTGCCCGAACAGGTAAATATTGCTTACGGCGAAACTAAATTGGCTTTCGGACGCGATTATATTATTCCGAAACCTTTTGACCCGCGCCTAATTTCGCGCGTGGCCCCCGCAGTCGCCAAAGCCGCGATGGAATCGGGAGTAGCACAACAACCGATCACCGATTGGGAACGCTATGAAGAGGAGTTGATGGAACGCATGGGCTCGGATAATAAAATGGTGCGTTTGCTCATCAACCGTGCAAAAACCGATCCCAAACGCATTGTTTTTGCAGAAGCCGATCAATTGGATGTACTCAAAGCCGCCCAAATTGTCTATGAGGAAGGTATTGGAAAACCTATTTTACTTGGACGGAAAGAAGATATATTGGAGTTGAAAGAGGAAATCGGTTTTGATGCTGACATTCCTATTTTTGACCCGAAAACAAAAGACGAAGACGAGCGCCGCATGCGATATGCTGAAATCTTTTGGAAAGAACGCCAACGACGCGGCATCTCCTTGTTGGATGCGCAAAAGTGGATGCGCGAACGCAATTATTTTGCCGCTATGATGGTCAATGAAGGTGATGCTGATGCAATGGTTTCGGGCTACTCCCGAAGTTATCCCTCGGTGGTTCGCCCCTTGATGCAATTGATCGGAAAGGCTCCTGGGATTTCGTTGATTGCCACCACCAATATGATGATGACTAATCGCGGCCCTATGTTTTTATCGGATACGGCCATTAATCCCAATCCTTCCGCCGATGATTTGGCCAAGATTGCTTTAATGACTGCCAAAACGGTTCGTATGTTTGGAATGGAACCTGTGATTGCTATGGTTTCGTTTTCCAATTTCGGCTCGTCCACCCATGAAAGTGCCCAAAAAGTGCGCGATGCCGTAGCCTATTTGCATAAATACTATCCTGATTTGATTGTCGATGGGGAGATTCAAACCGATTTTGCCTTGAATCCCGACATGTTGAAAGCGAAATTTCCATTTTCAAAATTGGCAGGAAAAAAAGTCAATACCATGATTTTCCCCAATCTAGAGTCAGCCAATATTACGTATAAACTTCTTAAAGAACTTTACAAAGTAGATTCGGTTGGGCCTATTATGTTGGGTATGGACAAACCGGCTCATATTTTTCAATTAGGCGCCAGCGTGGAGGAAATGGTGAATATGGCTGCTGTGGCAGTAGTAGATGCGCAAGAGAAACACAAACGGCTCCGTGATATGGTGATAAAAAAGTAAGGTTCTTGTCTAGAAAATCCCCTAATTGTTAATTTTTTCTATATTTGGACATACGATTTAAAGATGATAGCACACATACACGGAAAATTAGTTGAAAAAAACCCTACCGATGTGGTGATTGATTGCCAAGGCGTAGGCTATCATATCCATATTTCGTTACACACCTATGCGTTGTTGCCGCAATCGGAGTCGGTGAAATTATTTACCTACTTGCTCATCAAAGAAGATGCCCATCAACTGTATGGGTTTATGGAAAAATCAGAGCGCGAGTTGTTTAAATTGTTGCTTTCCGTATCGGGTATCGGTGCTGGAATTGCGCGAACAATGCTCTCTTCATTAGAACCCAAACAAATTATCGCAGCCATTGGCAACGGTGATGTGGGTACCATTCAATCCATCAAAGGAATTGGAGCTAAAACGGCCCAACGTGTTATCCTTGATTTGCGGGACAAAGTGTTAAAAATCCATGATATCGGGGAAGTTTCGCCAATTTCATACAATACAAATCGGGATGAAGCGTTATCAGCTTTGGAGGTTTTGGGCTTTGTTCGTAAGAATGCCGAAAAAGTAGTCGATAAAATCATGAAAGAACAACCCGATGCCAACCTAGAAACCATAATCAAACAAGCATTAAAAAACCTATAACTGTTGAAAACAAACAGCCGGAATAAATCATTATTACGAATACTTTGTTTTCTTTTTGTGTTTTTTGCCTTTTCAACACAGGCCCAAACAACAGAAGAGGAAGACGACGAAAAAGCAAGGGATACTATCAAAGGATACAACACCGGGGCCATTAAATTAAATGACCCGAAAAGTGTTGTAGAAGCCTATACCTATGACCCTACCATAGATCGGTATGTTTTGACCAAAACCTTTGAGGGTTTCAACATCAATTATCCGATGTTTTTAACCCCCAAAGAGTATGATGCATTGGTATTGCGGGAATCGATGCGTGCCTATTTTCAAAAGAAGTCCAATGCGGCTGAAGGAAAAGGGACAGAACAAGACAAGAAAGACTTACTCCCAAGGTATTATGTAAATTCTAGTTTTTTTGAAACCCTTTTTGGAAGTAACACCATAGACATCAAGCCTACTGGATCGGTGGAAGTCGATTTAGGGGTGCGCCATACCAAACAAGACAATCCCGCTTTTTCACCGCGTAACCGTGCGACAACAACTTTTGATTTCAATCAGCGAATCAGTATGAGTTTGATGGGAAAAGTAGGGACGCGTTTAAATGTAAATGCCAACTACGATACCCAGTCCACCTTTAATTTCCAGAATTTAATCAAGTTGGAATATACCCCAACCGAAGACGATATCATTCAGAAAATTGAAGTAGGTAACGTAAGTATGCCTCTGAACAATACTTTGATTCGAGGCGCGCAAAGTTTGTTTGGGGTTCGAGCGCAATTGCAATTCGGAAGAACAACAGTTACGGGTGTATTTTCGGAGCAAAAGTCGCAAACCCGAACCGTGACTTCACAAGGGGGAGGAACTATTCAAAACTTTGAACTATTCGCACAAGAATATGATAACGATCGCCACTTTTTCTTGTCACAATACTTCAAAAACCGTTACGACTTTGCCCTACGTAATTACCCTTTTATTGACAGCCGAGTGCAAATTACTCGTATTGAGGTATGGGTAACTAACCGTCAAAACCGAATCAATACTACCAATAACAACCAACGAAACTTAATCGCTTTACAAGATTTAGGGGAATCCCGATTGACAGATACCTACAGCAATACGCCGCTCAATGACAACCAAGTGGTAGCCGTCGATCCAGTTGAAATCACCAATGGATTCTTCCTTACGCCGATTGATAGTCCCGCCGATAACTCCAACAACCGCTATGACCCTTCCTTAATCGGAACAACCGGATTGCTCAATCAAGGTATTCGTGAAATTTTTACTGCGGGCAATGGGTTCAATAACGTTAATCCTGTTAACGAGGGAACCGATTATGCCAAATTGGAAAATGCACGAAAACTTAACCCTTCTGAGTATACTTTTCATCCCCAATTAGGATATGTTTCCTTGCAACAGCGCTTGGCCAATGACGAAGTACTAGCCGTTGCTTTCCAATATACCATTGGTGGACAAGTGTATCAAGTAGGGGAGTTTGGAACCGATGGAGTAGAAGCCACACAAGTCGATACGGGAGGTGTCCCAGCCTCACAGTCTTTGATTGTGAAGATGTTGAAAAGTACGCTTACGTTTGTCGACAAACCGATCTGGGGCTTGATGATGAAAAACATTTATCAAATTCCTGGCGGATTCCAATTGCAAAAAGAGGATTTTAAATTCAACATTCTTTACACCGATCCTTCACCTTTAAACTACATTGTAGAAGCTAGTCCCACAAGTCCACTACCCAATGACGTTCGCGAAACGCCTTTACTTCGCGTTTTCTCTATGGACCAATTGAATTTTGCCAACGACCCACAAACTGGAGGAGATGGTTTTTTTGATTTTGTTCCCGGACTCACCATTGACCAGCAAAACGGACGCATTATTTTCACCAAAATCGAACCCTTTGGTCGTTACTTATTTGAAAAATTACGGACAGCTCCTGGGTCTTCTGAGAATTATCTGGGCGACCCAACCTCTTTGGCGGATTTTAACCCTAATCAGGCAAAATATGTATTCCGAACGCTGTATACTAGCACTCAAGCCGCGGCGTTGCAAGACAGTGAGAAGAATAAATTCCAATTACGAGGTCGATTTAAATCTTCAGGGGGAGAAGGGATTCCAATCGGAGCCTTTAATGTACCCCAAGGATCTGTAATCGTTACTGCCGGAGGAAGACGTTTGGTTGAAGGAGTAGATTTTACTGTGAACTACCAAGCTGGACGGGTTCAAATTTTAGATCCTTCCCTACAAGCTTCCAATACGCCAATCGAAGTTTCGGTTGAAAACAATTCTGTTTTTGGTCAGCAAACGCGCCGCTTTATGGGAATTAATGTCGAGCATAAATTTTCACCCAAAGCCTTAGTGGGAGCTACGTTTTTGAAAATGACGGAGCGTCCGTTTACGCAAAAATCGAATTACGGTCAGGAATCAGTAAACAACAGTATGTTTGGTTTGAACACCAGCTTGTCGTCTGAAGTCCCTTTCTTGACCCGTTTGGTGAATAAATTGCCTAATGTAGACACAGATGTTCCTTCAAACGTGTCGTTCCGTGGGGAAGTTGCTTTCTTGAAGCCCGATGCGCCTATTGGTGACCGTTTCAACGGAGAATCTACCTTGTATGTAGACGATTTTGAAGGGTCGCAAACCAATATTGATTTACGCTCTCCTTTATCATGGTTCATCGCCTCTACTCCGGAACGTCCAGCGACTGGAAATGTGGATTATCCTGACTTTAACGGAACGCAAAATTCGATTGATTACGGATTTAAACGCGCCAAAATTGCTTGGTATACTATTGACCCCGTATTTTACACGCAACGTCCCTCAGGCGTTTCCCAAGATGATTTATCACTCAACAGTACGCGTCGTATTTTTAGTTCTGAATTGTATCCCCAAACCGTAATTGCCCAAGGACAATCGCAGGTGGTTAATACCTTGGATTTAACGTATTTCCCACAAGAACGTGGGCCATATAATTTCAACCCAGCTGCACAAGCTGACGGGTCATTGCCTAATCCCGACACCAATTTTGGAGGAATTATGCGCGCGTTGAATTCGACCAATTTTGAACAAACCAACGTAGAGTATATCCAGTTTTGGATGATGGATCCTTATTTTGATCCAAACAATCCCGGGGCTGCTTCCGATCCTTCCAATGTGGGTCAAGTTTATTTTAACTTAGGTGAAATTTCAGAAGATATCCTCAAAGACGGCCGTAAGTTTTACGAGAACGGTTTAGGCCCAGGTCAAATCACCACCAGTAATTACTGGGGAAATATTCCTGCTTCACAGTCCTTGATTTATGCTTTTGACACCGATACGGCCAACCGAAATGTTCAAGACGTCGGATTGGATGGTCTTAGCGATAATGAGGAGGCTGCTAAGTTTCCTAGTTTTGCCTCTTTCCCAGACCCTGCCGCGGATAACTACAATTTTTATCTAAATGCTAATGGAGGTGTTTTGGATCGTTATAAGAATTACAACAACGTTCAAGCCAACTCTCCCGTAGATGTTACCGACACCAATCGCGGTTCGACCACCATTCCCGATGTAGAAGACATCAATCGGGATAATACCATGAATACGATTAACGCGTATTATGAGTATAAAATTAATATCAGTCCAAGTGCACTTTCAAATGTAGGGGCCAACTTTATTACGGATATTCGTGAGACACAGGTGACAGCCGCCAACGGAAATACAGTGCAAGCCCGTTGGATTCAGTTTAAAATTCCCGTTACCGCACCCGCCAACACCATTGGTAGTATTTCTGATTTCCGCTCCATTCGTTTTATGCGAATTTTCATGACCAAATTTAACCAACCCGTCACCATTCGTTTTGGGTCATTGGATTTGGTTCGTGGGGAATGGCGACGTTATGAAAACACACTTGATCCTGTTGATACGGATGTCACTGATGATGGGACTAATTTTGAGGTTCAAGCCCTAAACGTACAAGAGAACGGTTCTCGTAACCCTATTAATTACGTTACGCCTCCCGGTGTTCAGTTGGAACAGTTGATGCAAAACAATACGTTGATCCCTCAAAACGAACAGTCGTTGGCGTTGCGCGCTAGTGGCTTAGGTATGGAGCCTGGCGATTCACGTGGAGTGTTTAAAAACGTTAGTGTCGATATGCGTCAGTTCAAAAAAATCAAAATGTTTTTACACGCTGAAGCGCTTCCTGATGAACCGAGTTCCATTGAAGATAATGAGTTAGTAGGTTTCATTCGCTTTGGAAACGATGCTTCTGAAAACTTTTATCAGATTGAACTTCCGTTGAAAAAATCACAATTCAACGTTAATAATCCCGATGCAGTTTGGCCCGAAGCCAACCAAATTGACGTTTCGCTGAAGTTGTTGACCCAATTAAAAGTGTTGGCCTTGAGTCATATATACACTTCACCCGGAGAAATCTATTTTAAAAATGAAGACGAGCTCGACAATTCCTTGGTTGGAAAAGTCAATAAGGCCCGTTTGGGTATCCGAGGGAATCCTAACTTCGGTTTGATTCGTGTCTTAATGGTTGGGATAAAAAACAATACCCATATACTCAATACGGTTGAACACCCACTCAATCCGAGAAGGATTAAAGGAGAAGCATGGTTCAACGAGTTGCGTATTGCCGATATGGATAATAAAGGCGGTATGGCAGCAGTGGCTAATTTGGATGCGAATTTGGCAGATTTTGCTAATATTTCGGCTACAGGTCGTATGAGTACCATTGGTTTTGGTTCGATTGATCAAGGACCCAACGAGCGAAGTCGTGAGGAGATATTGCAGTATAATATTGTGACCAATTTGAGTTTGGGGAAATTGTTACCAAAAAAATGGAACATGAATGTGCCTTTCAATTACTCCGTTGGTGAGGAGATTATTACGCCCAAGTACGACCCGTTCTTCCAAGATATCGAGTTGCAACAATTGATTGACAACACACAGGATGAAGCCCAAAAACGCAATTTCCGTAACCGTGCGATTGACTACACCAAGCGAAAAAGTATCAATTTTATTGGGGTGAAAAAAGACCGTGGAGAGAAACAAAAACCGCGTTTTTATGACATTGAAAACGTTACGGTTTCCTACTCGTACAATCAGGTGGATCGTAATAATTACGAGTTGGAAAACTTTCAAGATCAACAAGTGAATACCGCAGTTGATTATACGTTTGCCTTTCAAAACAAACCCGTGGAGCCTTTCAAAAAAGTCAAGGCCTTCCAGAAAAGCAGTTATTGGAAATTGTTGAGCGATTTTAACTTCAACTTTTTACCTTCCAATATTTCTTTTAGTACCAACATCAACCGACAGTTGAATCGTCAGCAATTCCGTTTGGTCGATGTGGAAGGAGTGGGATTGCAAACCTTGTTTCAAAGAAATTATTTGTTCAATTACCAGTACGGGTTCAATTACAATTTAACCAAGTCATTGAAATTGAATTTTAATGCGACGAGCAACAATTTGGTGCGTAATTTTATGGATGAAAATAACGTGCCCGACAATTCGTATACACTTTGGACTGACTTTTGGAATCCTGGGTTGCCCAATACCCACAACCAACAGTTGACCATCAATTACGAAGTGCCGTTGAATAAAATTCCGTTCCTGGCCTTTATCAAACCTACGTATACTTACAATGGTACGTTTACGTGGCAACGTTCTTCTATTGCTTTATCTTCATATACCGATGCCAATGGAGACGTATTTAATTTAGGAAATACCATCCAAAATTCAGGCTCGCACAAGTTGAATACCGCTTTCAACATGGATGCGTTGTATAAGTATATTGGATTAACCAAAACCAAAAAGAATACCAAAACAACCCAAACAGGCCCCCCAAAACCCGGACAAAAAATTACCAACACGGCAGTAGCCCCACAATCGGAGCGCAGTCCTTTTGTTGAAGGTTTAATCGGTATTTTAACCAGTGTGAAAAATATTCAAATCAATTATACCGAAAACCAAAGTACAGCCTTACCAGGATATACACCGGGTCTCGGATTCTTCGGATCGGCCAAGCCCTCTATGGCGTTTGTCTTCGGGTTGCAAGACGATGTGCGTTTTGAAGCGGCCAAACGCGGGTGGTTGACCAATTTCCAAGATTTTAACCAAAATTATACCGAGGTCATCAACCGTACTTTGGACATGACGGCGAATATTGATTTATTCCCTGATTTTAAAATCGATTTGGCAGCCAATCGCACGTACGCGACGAACTATACCGAGCAATATGATGTAAGTCCTGATGGTACCTACAACTCAAGGTCGCCCTACAATACTGGGAACTTTGCGATTTCGACCAACATGATTACCACCTCGTTTATGCCAAGTGACGAATTTGGTTCGGAAGCATTTAATAGATTCCGCGAAAATCGATTTGTCATTGCTCATCGTTTAGCCGAAGATTATTATGGGAATACCACCTATCCACTAGATGCAGAAGGCTACCCTCAAGGTTTCGGTAAAAACAGTCAGGATGTCTTATTGCCTGCTTTCTTGGCGGCTTATACAGGCCGTGATGTTAACAAAGTGTCGACAGGAATTTTTAGAGACATTCCAATTCCGGGTTGGAACATCAAGTACAATGGATTAATGCGCTATAAGTTTTTCAAAGATCGCTTCAAACGTTTCTCAATTCAGCATAACTACAAAGCATCGTATACCATTAATGCTTTCCGTTCGAATTTAGACTATGTAGAAGGCGCCATAAACCCTGCCAATAACAATTTCTTCCAGCAAACGATTGTGGGGAATGTCAACTTGGTGGAACAATTTAGTCCGCTTTTCCGTATTGATTTTGAAACGAAAAGTTCGTTTAAATTGTTGCTTGAAATGAAAAAAGACCGCGCCTTGTCGTTCAGTTTTGATAACAACTTGTTGACCGAGCAACAAGGAGTTGAGTATATTGTAGGAACAGGATTCCGATTTAAAGACGTTATCATTTCTTCGCGTTTGGCCGATAATCCAACAGGCGTCATTAAGAGTGATTTGAATGTGAAGATTGATTTCTCGTACCGAAACAACAAAACAATTGTTCGTTATTTGGATTACAACAACAACCAGTTGGGAGGCGGTCAAGATTTATGGTCTGCCCGAGTTACAGCGGATTATTCGTTCAGTAAAAATTTAACGGCTATTTTCTTTTACGACCATTCATTCTCCCAAGCTGTTATCTCTACTTCATTCCCGATAACCAACATTCGAACCGGATTTACCTTGCGCTATAACTTCGGAAATTAAACCGTTTGAAATGCAAAAAATCATTTTTCAATATCGGAATTAAGTGTACCTTTGAACGTGTATTTTTAAACCAACAAACGAATGAATATTCCTTCTAATTTGAAGTATACCAAAGACCACGAGTGGGTTTCTTTGGACGGCGATGTAGCCACTGTAGGTATTACCGATTTTGCACAACGTGAATTGGGTGATATTGTTTATGTAGAAGTTGAAACATTAGATCAAACGCTTGCTAAAGACGAAGTTTTTGGTACCGTTGAAGCCGTGAAAACCGTTTCAGATTTATTTCTTCCTTTATCAGGTGAAATCATTGAATTTAACGATGCTTTGGAAAGTACTCCTGAAACTGTAAATTCTGATCCTTATGGTGACGGTTGGATGGTGAAGGTTAAAATTTCTGATGTCTCTGAATGGGATCAATTGATGGATGCCGATGCCTACAAAGCTTTGATTGGAGCCTAAGAAAACATATAATTTATTGCTTGCACTTTCTTGGACAGCCCTCATAACCTGGTTAAGTTTGGGTTCAACAGGAAGTTTAGGACAAAGTATTCCAGTGCCTCACAAGGACAAAGTGGTCCATTTTTGTTTCTACTTTGGATTTGTTTTTTGGTGGGGTAGCTATCTGCAAAAGAAAACAAAGCGTACGTTAATTTGGGTATGGCTTGCCGCAGTTGGATATGGAATTTTGATGGAATTTTGTCAATTAGCCTTCACCCAAAATCGTACAGCCGATCTTTGGGATGTACTTGCCAATGCACTAGGGGCTAGTGCAGGATTTTTGCTCTTTTCTTCAAAAAAATAGTAAGCCACTCTTCGTGAGTGGTTTTTTTATGGAAATGAATGAAGCTGCCTTCATAATTTGTATTTTTGACCCTTATTGGTTATCGCTATGCATATTCGACACTATTTAGATTCTACCTACCTAAAATTGCCAGAGCAAGCAGGACTCTCCAAAACCGACCATTTGCAAGTTGTTAGAGCCTGTATTCAAGAAGCGATTGAGGAGGAATTTAAGTTGGTGATGATTCGACCCGATATGGTGTCCATGGCGCGAACGATGATTGATCAAGCAAAATCTTCGGTGTTGGTGGGAACTGTTATTGGGTTTCCCGAGGGAACAGCTAATCTGGAAGCCAAATTACAAGAAGCACAACAAGCAATTGAGGACGGAGCTGATGAGTTGGATTTTGTATGTAATTATCCTGCCTTCCAATCCGGAGATGTGGCTTTGGTTCGCAAAGAGATTGTGGCCGGAACGCAGTTGGCTTGGTCGCACCACAAAACGGTCAAATGGATTATTGAAGTGGCTGCCTTGACCGATGCCGAAATCATTCAGTTGTCGGCCTGCATTAAAAATACAATTATAGCCCATTTTAAAGAAGAAGTTTTTGCACATGTTTTTGTAAAATCTTCGACGGGTTTTTATGAAACAAAAGAAGGAAAGCCTAATGGAGCTTCACATGCCTCTATACTGATGATGCTCGAAAATTGTGCGCCACTTCCGGTTAAAGCGGCTGGAGGAGTACGAACATATGAGGAGGCGTTTGAAATGATAAAACTAGGTGTAAAACGAATCGGAACGTCAGCGGCAAAAACGATTGCCCAAGGCGGGACGTCAGATGATGTATATTAAAGTATGAAACGAGTACTTATTTTTGTGTTTTTTTGGAGTGGATTGTTAACCATTTGTGCGCAGGGGTTGCAACAAACACCTCCTATTTTTCCTAATTGTAAGTCGGTCAATGAGACAGAAGCTCAAGCTTGTTTTGATCAAGAATTACAGCGGTTTGTTTACCGTGAGTTCAAAGCGAAACCCAATTATCAGGGTGTCGTAATTGTCGTGTTTGAAGTGGATCAATCGGGAAAATTCAAACCTTTGTATATTGATGCTGCCGATGCTGATGTCACTGCCGAATGCCGCCGTGTATTTGAAAAGTTACCCGTAATTCAACCCGCTGTCTATGGAGGGAAAGCCACATATTCAAAATACACCATCCGATTTGACGTGCCGTTGCAAAATCCAGATGATGCTCCCAAAGTTGCAGCCAAACAGCAACAAGCTCCCGTTATTCCTTCAACATTTCAAAAGGAAACGCGTACAATGGATTTAGATACAATGCAGTATCAAACGTTTACTAAACCCCAATACGACAGTAAACTTGCGATCCCGTTTTCTAATCGACTGTATGCTTCCTTCGATTGGGCGATGAATCAAGTGGGTGCCAATGCCCATACCACTTCGAAACCTTTTACCTTCAAAGAAGTTTCAAAATACTATAATTTACGGGAAGCCCATCAACAATTGATGAAACCTAAATCTTCCTGGTGGGGCAAAAAACTCTGGAACGATGACTTGGTAGCCATCCAAGATGATGATTATTGGTTTACGTTAAATCCCATTTTTGATTTTCAAGTGGGAAGAGAAACTTCGGGCGCAACCGATTATACTTTTGTCAATACACGCGGGGTACAAATTCGCGGTGGTTTGGGAAAAGAGGTTAATTTTTCTGCCACTATTTTTGAAAGTCAGGGGCGATTTGCCGATTATTTTAATCAATATGCAATTTCCATGCGTCCTTCGGGAGGAAATCCAGCTACCATTCCCGGAATAGGTATCGCCAAAGAATTTAAAACCGATGCCTTTGATTTTCCGATGGCAGAAGCGTATATCAATTATGCGCCAGGAAAGTTTGTTGAAATGCAATTGGGGCACGGCCGCAATTTTATTGGCGATGGGTACCGCTCGTTATTGTTAACCGACGGAGTGAGTCCGTATCCCTATTTCAAAATCAATACAACCTTTTGGAAAATTAAATATACCAATCTCTACATGTGGATGAAAGACACCCGTCCTGAGGTAACGGTTGATGGAACTTACGCCACGAAGTTTGTTGCTAGTCATTACTTGAGTTGGAACGTGAACCGACGGTTGAACATTGGTTTTTTTGAGTCGGTAGTGTGGGCTAATCAAAATGACCGTGGTTTTGATATGAATTTTGTCAATCCTATAATTTTTTACCGCGCTGTTGAGTTTTCGTCCTCTTCCCGAAGTGGAAATGCTCTTTTGGGTCTCACGGGGAAATATAAATTGAGCAATAGTGTAAATGCTTACGGACAATTTTTGTTGGATGAATTTTCCTTGGGTGAAATTCGCGCTCAAAATCAAAGTTGGAAAAATAAATACGCCTACCAGTTGGGGTTAAAATATTACAATGCTTTCAATGTAGATAACTTAATGTTGCAGTTGGAATACAACTTTGTTCGCCCCTATGTCTATTCACACAGTAATGTACTTACCAATTATGGCAATAGCAACCAAAGTTTAGGGCATCAATGGGGTGGAAACACCAAAGAGTTAATTGCTATTGGACGCTATACGCACGGGCGCTACTATGCTTCGGCAAAGTTGCATTATGGGATTCGTGGTTTGGATATTAATGGCTTGAATTACGGGGGCAATATCTATTTAAGTTATAATGACTTCCGACCAACAGACACGGGAGTTGTGGTAGGACAAGGTAACGAAACGATGGTGTTTATTGCCGATTTGCAAGCGGGTTATGTCATCAACCCAACGACCAATTTAAAGTTGTTTGCTAATGTAATTTTTAGAAATTTTGATCCCACCACGGTAACCGATACGGTGAAGTCATCCAATACGACATGGTTTTCGATTGGCGTTCGTACAGACATCTTTAATTGGTATTTTGATTACTAAAATCTTCAAGAATATTTATGCTTTGTTTTTTGTCATTTCTTTTGGGATAGACTACTTTTGCTCGACTTAATTGACATTTGAAAACAAAGTATCGTTGGACACGCATTCCACATCGTTGCATCCTTTAAAATTATTTCGAGATTTTAAAGAAATCACCAAAGCGGGCTTGGCCGTGAGTGTCGTGTTTTCCTCCATTGCAGGTTATTTATTAGGTATCAGTGATGCTAATCCATTCAGTTGGATGACCTTGTTAATTTTAGCGGTTGGAGGGTATTGTATGGTTGGTGCTTCCAATGCGTTCAATCAAGTAATTGAAAAAGACTTGGATGCCTTGATGGACCGCACCAAAAATCGCCCTGTCGCATCAGGTCGTATGGCGCCCAACACAGCCTTATTTGTAGCGAGTTCCCTTACCATCACGGGTTTGGTTTTATTGTATACGATCAATCCCAAATCGGCCATGTTTGGCGCAGTGTCTATTTTTTTATACACCAGTTTTTATACACCGTTAAAAGCTGTTACCCCTTTGGCCGTATTTGTTGGCGCATTTCCTGGCGCGATTCCATTTATGTTGGGATGGGT
>CANHRI010000049.1 GCA_947463515.1 Flavobacteriaceae bacterium | reverse complement strand
ATTGTAGCCACAGTTGGTGATTATAATATATTGGATTCTGAAATTGATAAGACCTATCTTGAAATTGAGAGTCAAGGGCAATCCACCAAGGATATTACCCGCTGTCAGATTCTTGGAAAATTGATGGAGGAAAAATTGTATGCGCATCAAGCCATTCAAGACTCTATTCAAGTGAAAGATGAAGATGTCAAAGAGCGGATGAATCAACAAATTGACTACATGGTTGAACAGTTAAAGTCAATGGATGCGGTGGTCAAATATTTTAAGAAAGACAATGAAGATGAGTTCCGTACCGAATTGTTTGACATTCTTAAGCAGCAACAGTTGGCTTCTGAAATGACAAAAAAAATTGTAAGTGCTGTTGAAATTACTCCAGAAGAAACCCGCACTTTTTTCAAAAGTCTTTCCAAAGATGATCTGCCTCTTATTGGCGCTGAAGTAGAAGTTGCACGAATTGTCATCAATCCCAAAGTAAGTGACGAAGAGAAAAAGGTGGTCATTGATCGCTTGAAGGAAATTAAAAACGAAGTCCTCAACGGAGCAAGTTTTACTACCAAAGCTGTTTTATATACTGAAGACCCAGGATCACGTTCGACGGGAGGGTATTATAAAATGAATAAAAAGACACCTTTTGTCAAAGAGTTTAAAGA
This sequence comes from Flavobacteriaceae bacterium, assembly GCA_947463515.1. GTDB lineage: Bacteria > Bacteroidota > Bacteroidia > Flavobacteriales > Flavobacteriaceae > Flavobacterium. The sequence continues at coordinate 18,444 of CANHRI010000049.1, read as the reverse complement.
TGTAGCCTTCTCACTTCAGGAAGGGGAAATTTCGGAGCCTTTTGAGACCGAATTTGGATACCATATCATTTTTTTGGAAAAAATTCGCGGTCAAGATTTAGAGATTCGTCATATTTTATTAAAACCCAAAGTAACGAGTGCTTCGCTCAAAGATGCGCGTGAAAAAGCGGATTTAGTGCGCAAGCGTATTGCCGATAAAGAACTGACTTTTGAGGAAGCGGCACGTAAGTTTTCGGATGAAAAAGAGACGCGTGCCAACGGTGGCGTTTTAATCAATCCCAAAACGCAAGATACCCACTTTGAATTGACCAAAATGGATCCCGAAATGTACGGACAAGTGTCCAATTTAAAGGGGGGCGAAATGACACAAGTATTATTTGACGATGACGGACGCAACGGAAAGCGTTACATCATCATGTCAGTTACTTCCAAAATGGAGGAGCATTTGGCTGATTTTAGTAAGGATTACACAAAAATTCGTGAGCTTGCGCTGAAAGAAAAGCAATTAAAAGCAATCGCCAAGTGGTTTGATGAAAAAATCAAAGAAACATATATCAAAATCAATGCGGAATACCGCGACTGTAAATTCACCAACAATTGGTTAAAACAATAATTTAAACGTATTCCTATGTCAGATGTAACGGCTATTCAAAATCTTGTCGAAAAACGGAATCAGTTAAAAACCGAAATTGGAAAAGCGATTGTCGGCCAAGATGCTGTTGTTGATCAAATTTTACTTAGTATCTTTTCAGGGGGACATGCTTTACTCGTTGGGGTTCCCGGTTTGGCCAAAACATTAATGGTGAATACCATCGCTCAGGCGTTGGGCTTGCATTTTAAACGTATACAATTTACACCCGATTTGATGCCTTCTGATATTTTAGGAAGTGAAATTTTGGATGAAAACCGACAATTTAAGTTTATCAAAGGTCCTGTTTTCTCCAATATTATTTTGGCAGATGAAATTAACCGAACCCCGCCCAAAACGCAAGCAGCACTTTTAGAAGCGATGCAAGAACGCGCGGTAACTATTGCGGGTCATAATTATAAATTGGACTTACCCTATTTTGTGTTGGCAACCCAAAATCCTATTGAGCAAGAAGGAACCTATCCTTTGCCAGAGGCCCAATTGGACCGATTTATGTTTGCGATCAAACTTGAATATCCCACTTTTGAGGAAGAAGTTCAAGTCGTAAAGTCCACAACCAACGACCAAAAGCCCGAAATCAATGCCTTATTTACCGCTCAAGAGATTATTGATTTTCAGCAATTAATTCGCCGTATTCCTGTGGCGGATAATGTGATTGAGTATGCGGTCAGTTTGGTCAATAAAACCCGTCCCGGTGGCACTATGGCCGACGCCTATGTGAAGAATTATTTGGATTGGGGCGCAGGTCCTCGGGCTTCTCAAAATTTAATCTTAGCTGCCAAAGCCCATGCCGCATTTCAAGGAAAGTTTTCTCCTGATCGTGAGAATGTTCAAGCGGTGGCAGAAGGTATTTTACGTCACCGTATCATTAAGAATTATAAAGCCGATGCGGAGGGAATTACTGAAGAAATGATTATTCAAAAGCTGTTGTAATGGGACGAAAGTTCGTTGCATTGATTCCAGAATTCCTCCTTTTTGGAGTGGCTCTTTTTTGGTTTCTAGAGCATTACTTAGGTTCTGGAACCGTCCATTACCCCGCCTTGCTTTTCGGACTTTTTATAAGCATCAGTATTTTTTGGAAACAACGCATCCTGCAATTTCTTTTAGCGGGTAGTGCTTTCGTTTTCTCAGGCTATTACACCTATGTTTTTTTTCAAGTTTGGTCCAATCGTTCGGAGGGGCAAGGCTTGAATGCAATGCTATATTTTATACTAATTCTTGTTTTAATTACCTTATTTTCGGGTCTTTCCTTAGTATACAAAGCCTTAAAAAAGCAAATGAATTTGTAGTGGTTCTTCTTTAGTTTGTTATTTTTAGTTAAAAAAATCAACTTATTTTAATTTTTCTCTCAATTTTTCCCTTTTTAATAAAAATCATGTAGCAATACTATGGTTTTAGCAAATTATTTCTTCCGATAAAGATATTTGATTAAAAATTTTTTAAAGAATATCGATTTCGTAAATTTGCGTTGCAAACAAATAAACCTTTATTTATGGCTTTTGATATTGAAATGATTAAAAAGGTGTATGCCAACATGCCGCAACGTGTGGATAAAGCACGTGAGTTGGTGGGTCGTCCGCTTACACTTTCGGAAAAGATTTTATATGCTCACTTATGGGAAGGAACTCCCTCGCAAGCTTTTTCAAGAGGAAAAGATTATGTTGATTTCGCACCAGACCGTGTCGCATGTCAAGATGCAACGGCACAAATGGCATTGTTGCAATTCATGCACGCTGGGAAATCAAAAGTAGCCGTTCCCACAACCGTTCACTGTGACCACTTGATTCAAGCCAAAGTGGGGGCAAAAACCGACTTAGCGGTTGCCAATTCACAGTCGAAAGAAGTTTTTGATTTTTTATCGTCAGTTTCTAATAAATACGGTATCGGATTCTGGAAGCCAGGTTCGGGAATTATTCATCAGATCGTTTTAGAAAATTATGCTTTTCCAGGCGGTATGATGATTGGTACCGATTCGCATACGGTAAATGCAGGAGGTTTAGGAATGCTGGCTATTGGTGTAGGAGGTGCTGATGCCGTAGATGTAATGTCAGGCATGTCATGGGAGTTGAAGTTCCCAAAACTTATTGGGGTGAAACTAACCGGTAAATTGAACGGTTGGACTGCTCCTAAAGATGTAATTTTAAAGGTGGCCGATATCCTAACTGTAAAAGGAGGAACAGGCGCTATTGTGGAATACTTCGGCGAAGGGGCCTTAGCGATGTCTTGTACAGGTAAAGGAACCATATGTAATATGGGTGCCGAAATTGGAGCTACCACTTCGACTTTTGGGTATGATGATTCGATGCGTCGTTATTTGATTGCTACCGGTCGCCAAGATGTAGTTGATGCTGCCGATCAAGTTGCATCATATTTGACAGCCGATCCAGAAGTATATGCAAATCCTGAGTCGTATTTCGACCAATTGATAGAAATTAATCTTTCGGAATTAGAGCCACATATCAACGGACCCTTCACACCCGATCGCGGAACACCTGTTTCAAAAATGAAAGATGAGGCCGCTAAAAATGGTTGGCCATTGAAAGTAGAGTGGGGGTTAATTGGATCTTGTACGAACTCTTCTTACGAAGATATGTCACGTGCTGTTTCTATTGTTGAACAAGCTGTGGCGAATAATGTTACCCCAAAAGCCGAGTTTGGTATTAATCCAGGTTCAGAGCAGATTCGTTTTACAATCGAGCGTGATGGTATTTTGGCTGCTTTTGAAAAAATGGGAACCAAAGTATTTACGAATGCGTGTGGTCCTTGTATCGGTCAGTGGGATCGTGAAGGTGCTGATAAAGGCGAGAAAAATACAATTGTGCATTCGTTCAACCGTAACTTTTCGAAACGCGCCGATGGAAATCCCAACACCCATGCTTTCGTAACTTCACCAGAGATGGTAGCGGCATTGGCGATTTCAGGGCGTTTGGATTTTAATCCGATTACCGATACGCTATTGAATGATAATGGAGAAGCGATTAAATTAAATCCACCTGTGGGTGATGAATTACCCAGCCGTGGTTTTGATGTAGAGGATGCAGGATACCAAGCGCCTGCTTCTGACGGAAGTGTTGTTGAAGTTGTGGTTTCGCCTACTTCAGAGCGTTTACAATTGTTGGATCCCTTTAGTCCTTGGAACGGACAAAACATTACAGGAGCTAAGTTGTTGATTAAAGCATTTGGAAAATGTACCACCGACCACATTTCGATGGCGGGTCCTTGGTTGCGTTTCCGTGGTCACTTGGATAATATTTCCAATAATATGTTGATTGGTGCTGAAAATGCTTTCAATGGTAAAGCAAATTCGGTAAAAAATCAGTTAACCGGCGCCTACGATGAAGTGCCGAAAGTGCAACGTTCCTACAAGGCAGCCGGTGTTCCATCTATTGTAGTAGGAGATCAAAATTATGGTGAAGGTTCTTCTCGCGAACATGCGGCCATGGAACCAAGACACTTAGGTGTTTCAGCCGTTTTGGTAAAATCATTTGCTCGAATTCACGAAACCAATCTTAAGAAGCAAGGTATGTTGGCGCTAACGTTTGCCAATGAAGCCGATTACGATAAAATCCTAGAAGACGATACATTCAACTTTGTGGACTTGACAGCATTCGCGCCAGGAAAGCCCTTATCAATTGAAGTGGTTCACGCCGATGGGTCTAAAGAGACGATCTTGGCTAATCACAGTTACAACGAGGGGCAGATCGAATGGTTTAAAGCGGGTTCTGCCTTGAATCTTATTGCTGCCGCTGGGAAAGACTAAACGGTTAGTAATACATTTGCAATAAAAAAACGCCCCTTGCACAAGGGGCGTTTTTCGTAATAACCTAAAACAAAATATAATATGAGCATTATTCTTCAATGGCAATAGCACTTTGTGCTGTACTCGTGGGGAGTTCGGGACGAACGGGTCTGTAAACCTCGGTGATTCCGTTGCTCCGCACTACGGTATCATAATGAAATTCTACAGAGGTCAACCGATCGATTTCTTTTATGATACAACTCCCCGATACTTTAGCACCCTCTACCTCGAGCGTAATCCAAGCGCCAGAAATGGGTTTGTTTTGGGTAAAGTATTGAAACATCGCTTTGGAAATGGGTTCCACCAAATCTGCTCGAGCATGAAATGTACTTACAATTACTGTATGACCACTTTGGTAACGAACGATATATTCCATACCATTTTTGCCATAAGCATAAGGTTTGATTGTATTCCCTTGTGCAAAACTTTGTCCCATAATCATCATCCCCATAATAAGAATGATAATGTATCGCATAGATTCGTAGGTTAAGTTACAATTCGATTTGGGGCTGAATTGTTTGAACTTGTTTACTTTCTTGAATCAAGTGTACGAACAAAATCGATAAAAAACAAATAAAATCGATAAAATACAATTAATATGCATAATTGTAAAAAAATACTTACTTTATGGTAGCGGTAATAAAAAACTCCCCACTTGGAGGAGTTTAAAATTATATTTAGGCTTTTTTTAACCTTGATACATTCGGTACAATTCGATGATGCCATTTGGCCATTCGACTTTCTCAAAGTGAAAATCAATTGCCGTTAGTTTTCCTTTTATAACTACTATACATTTACCCGTTACTCTTGCATCTTTTCCCTCAATAGTTACTGTTACAGGCTCATAAACTTGGTTACGCAAATTTTCCCAATAATATTGGTATACTTTGTATGCAATGTCTTCTTTGATGCTGAGTTTTGAATTGTACGTGCTAACTATAATGGTCTCTTTGGATGATGTGGCTATCAATTCCATACCATTATAACCGTACCGATACGTTTTAACACTATGTTCATTACCTGTGTACTGTGCTGTTGCCAAAGTAGCAAACAACAACAACATTAGCGTGGTGCATTGTTTCATAAATAGTAGTTTGGGGTCTAACTAAAAGCGAATGTAAGAAAATATTTAAAAAAAGAAACAATAATGCGTTTAATTGTAGTATTTTTCAGATTATTTAAAAAAAAAGTCCAGTACTTCTTAAGCACCGGACTTTTTTTCTTGAGTTAATAACTATTAATAGTACGTGTAGCGTCGTACTTTAGAAATGTATTTTGCTAGGCGTATAACCTGATGACTGTATCCATATTCGTTGTCATACCAAACATACAACACAATATTTTTTCCATCTCCTGAAACGATTGTAGCATTGCTGTCATAAATTGATGGGGCTGAAGTGCCTACAATATCAGAAGACACCAATTCGTTATTGAGCGAGTATTTAATTTGCTCCACTAATTCGCCTTCTAAAGCATACTTCCGCATGATATTGTTGACTTCTTCAACGGTAGTGGTTTTTCCCACTTCTAAATTCAATACGACCAACGAGCCATTGGGCACGGGAACACGAATTGCATTGGAAGTTAGTTTTCCAGCCAAACTCGGTAAAGCTTTTGCGACAGCACTTCCTGCTCCCGTTTCAGTAATCACCATATTGAGGGCCGCTGCTCTTCCGCGACGGTATTTTTTGTGCATGTTGTCAACCAAATTCTGATCGTTGGTGTAGGCGTGAATCGTTTCTAAATGTCCTTTCACTACACCAAGGGTATCTTCAATGGCTTTCAAAACGGGTGTGATTGCATTAGTGGTACACGACGCTGCGGAATAAATTTTTACTTCATCAGGATTATAATCGTTGTGATTTACTCCGTGAACAATATTTGGCACGCCTTTTCCAGGCGCTGTAAGCAATACTTTTTCAACGCCTTTGGATGTCAAATGTCTTTTTAACGCTTCCTCTGTAGTAAACGCCCCCGTATTATCAATGACTAAAGCATCTTCAATCCCGAATTGAGTATAATCAATTTCCTCGGGACCTGAGGCTGTGATGATATGTACCGTTGTTCCATTGATAATAAGTGCATTATTATTGACATCGGCAGAAACAGAGCCTTCAAAATCGCCATGTACCGAGTCATAACGCAACAAGGAAGCTCTTTTTTCCAAGGATTGTGCATCGTTGCGATCACGGGTTACAATAGCGCGTAAACGCAATTGCTCCCCTTTTCCAATTTTACTCATCATTTCTCGAGCGAGTAAACGACCAATACGTCCAAAACCATATAAAACAACATCTTTAGGTTTGATTTCCTGTGATTTTTTGGAGTCTTTTAGACGATCAATCACAAAAGCACGTGGATCGTGAACGGCATTAGTGTCCAAATGGAATTCGTAAGTAAGTTTCCCAATGTCAATACGCGATGGCGGTAAATCAAGATTAGATAAGGCTTTTGCAATTTCAACAGTATCAAAAACATTAATCGGTTTTTGAATGAATTCCCCCGCATATTCATGCAAGTTCATTACATCGCTAACATTTCGATTCAACAAAGGATTGCGGAAGAAGATTAATTCTATGGATTTATCATACCATAAATCACTCACAATTTTGATGATGTCGATGGCTGCTTTTCTTCGGTCAACTTGAAAAGCAAGTTCCTTTTCGTACTGTTGGTTTGTTGTCATGATTGAAAAGATAAAGTGGAGTTGTGTTTTTAAATTTGGTGCAAAAGTAATTAACTATAACGTTTTCGTAAAATTATTTGAAACATTTTTTCAAAAAAAATAGCCACCCGTACATTCGAATGGCTATTGCTTTTTCCTGGAGATTTTTGTTAAATGATGAAGCGTATAATCTGACCATTTTTAGTAAGTAAACGAACACTAGCACCCTCGCGGTCATCTTTGTTTCCGAGCATTTTCGATACTGCCTCTACATCGGCCGCATTTGTATTATCAATACTTAGTATAATACTACCAATCAGTTCGTCTTTGTAAGGCAGTAATCGCTCATTGGTCACATTTTTAATCCGCACTCCCGATTCAATGTTGTATCGTTTTTTATCGGCTGCCGATAGATTTTCCAATTCCAAACCTCTAAATTCTGTATTGATTACATCGTTTTTAACTAAGGTAACTGGAATTACTTTTGTTTGACCTTCACGAATAATCATAACATTGATTCGGTCGTTGGGTCGTTTGGTATTCAAATAACCGGTCAACTCAGGATACGTCGTTATCTTTTGATTGTCCAATTTTACAATAACATCCCCTTTTTTGATGCCTGCTTTGGCCGCACCCGAATTTTCAATCACATTGGTAACATAATAACCTTCCGTTTGTTTGATCCCCAACTCTTTGGCACGAACCCCATTCAGTTCATTTCCAACAGCGCCCAAAACACCGCGTTGTACATTCCCAAATTCCATGATGTCTTCAATGATTTTTCGGGTAATGTTGGAAGGTACGGCAAAGGAGTATCCCGCATAACTTCCTGTAGGAGACGAAATCATCGTGTTAATTCCAATCAATTCGCCACGCGTATTGACCAAAGCACCACCACTATTTCCAGGATTCACCGCAGCATCCGTTTGAATAAAGGATTGAATGCCATTAGTGTCCAAATTACGCGCTTTTGCCGATACAATACCCGCTGTTACGGTTGAGGTTAGATTGTACGGATTTCCTACCGCCAACACCCATTCTCCCACACGAACTTGATCTGAATCAGCGAAGGTAGCATAGGGGAGTTTCTCGTCGGCATCAATTTTTAACAAAGCGATGTCCATTTTAGAATCGGTTCCAATTAATTTCGCCTTGTATACCTTTTTATTGTTTAAGGTTACCTCAAGTTGATTGGCGTCTTTGATGACATGGTTATTGGTTACAATGTAACCATCTTGCGAAATAATCACTCCCGAACCGGTGCCGATTTGCTCTTGTTGAATTCCGCCGCGCGCGCCATAGAAAAATTCACGAATCGGGTCGTAAACAGTACGAACAGAAACATTTTTTACGTGAACTACGGTGTGTACGGCTTGATCTGCAGCCGAAGTAAAATCAATATTTTCAGCCCCTAAGGCCACATTTCGCGCTGCATACTGGGGTGCCAAAGTCACAATCGAATTCCTATTGCGATTGGATTCAAAAAATAGTTTATACCCTACCAAAGTGGTCGCTCCACTAAAAAAGGCTAGGAATAATAATGCACTATATCGTTTCATATCTCTAAATTTTTTATACTATTTAACCTCAAAATTATAAAATTATTACCCGGTCATTTTTCCTTTAACGCTCGTTTAACATTGTTTGGCGTGCCCGTAATATTTGTAACTTTGTATTTTAGGTTCGTATAAAATGACAATATCCTTTTACAAATACCACGGCACAGGAAACGACTTTGTAATGATCGACAATCGTCAACTCACTTTTCCCAAAAATGATACCAAAACCATCCAATTTTTATGCGACCGTCGCTTTGGCATTGGTGCTGATGGGTTGATTCTGTTAGAAAATGACAATTTGACTGACTTGTCTGCCGAAAAGGTCGATTTTAAAATGGTGTATTATAATGCCGACGGACAAGAGAGTAGCATGTGTGGAAACGGAGGGCGTTGTTTGACAGCTTTTGCCAAAAAGTTGGGAATTATTCAAGAGAAAGCTACTTTTTTGGCTGTTGATGGCTTGCATCATGCAACGATTTCTGATTCGGATTTGGTCTCGCTACAAATGATTGATGTAACTGCAATTTCTTTTCAACCGGATTATGTTTTCCTCAATACGGGTTCACCGCATCATGTAATCTTGGTCGACAATTTGAATCAGCTCGATGTCAAAAAAGAAGGGGCAGCCATACGGTATTCAAGTTTGTACGGACAGGCGGGCAGTAATGTCAATTTTGTGCAACCTTTGGGCGATAATCATTTTCGATTGCGAACCTATGAACGGGGTGTAGAAGATGAAACGCTGTCGTGCGGAACGGGAGCTACAGCGGTTGCCATTGCCATGCAGGCATTGGGGAAAACGGATGCCTCTTTGATCGATTTAGAAGTTGAAGGAGGGAAGCTACAAGTTTCCTTTACGGCGATGCATGGAAAATATACGCAAGTGCATTTAATCGGGCCCGCTACATTTGTTTTTGAAGGAAAAATCAAACTATGATACAAACACTACGCGGTCATTCTATTTATTTACGTGCCTTAGAGCCTGAGGATTTAGAATTTTTATATGCTATTGAAAATGACGAATCCATTTGGGAAGTGAGCCATACCCTTACGCCCTATAGTCGGTTTTTGATTCGGCAATACCTCGAAAACGCGCATCAAGATATTTTTGAAGCCAAACAACTTCGATTAGCCATTTGTTTACAAGAATCTGCAACAGCGATTGGCTTAATTGATCTCTTCGATTTTGACCCGGTTCACCGACGCGCAGGAATTGGCATCCTTATCAAAAATGAAAATGATCGCGGCAAGGGGATAGGAAAAGAAGCGCTTGAGTTGCTTATCAAGTATGCTTTTCATCACTTACAATTGCATCAAGTCTATGCAAATATTGGCTTAGAAAATAAGGCGAGCATAGCTCTTTTTACTACATTTGGCTTTCAAAAAATTGGCCTTAAAAAAGATTGGATTTATCGAAATGGTCAGTATTTGGATGAAGCGCTCTATCAATTGATTCAAAACAAAAACAACGAACATGTTCGCGAATAAGAAAAAACTACTTTATATCCTTGGGGGTTTGGCTATGCTTGTCGGAATTGCGGGTTACCTGCGTTTTTTTGCTTCCAACACTACATTTAACGAAAATGAGAAATGGGTCACTATTCCCTCAGGGTCTACCTTTGAAGATGTCAAAAAAATTATGGCTCCATACATCAACGGTATGGGCGGTTTTGAAAATATGGCAGCACTTCGCCGTTACGATAAAAATGTGAAAGCCGGTCGTTTTTTATTGGAGAAAGGTATGGGGAACTTCGGTTTGGTGGCAGCCTTACGTCACAACAGACCCGTAAAGCTAACTTTCAACAACCAAGAGCGCTTAGAGGATTTGTGTGTGCGGTTTAGCCAACAGATTGAACCTGATACGACCCAACTAATGAAGGTGTTTCGGGATACTGTATTTTTAAAAGAAAATGGTTTTACAAAAGAAAATGTGATTGCGATGTTCATTCCCAATTCGTATGAATTTTATTGGAATGTTTCAGCGGAGAAATTTCGCGATAAAATGCTCCAAGAATACAAGCGTTTTTGGAATGACGATCGGTTGGCAAAGGCTGAAAAATTAGGAATGTCTCCCGTAGAAGTGATTACTTTGGCTTCTATTGTGCATAAAGAAACCGTTAAAAAAGACGAACGCCCTCGGGTAGCCGGTGCTTATTTAAATCGGTTAACCCAAGGAATGCCGCTACAAGCCGATCCTACGGTAATTTATGCGTTGAAGTTGCAGTCCAATGATTTTACACAAGTTATCAAAAGGGTTTTATATGCCGATTTATCGATAGACTCACCCTATAACACCTATGTGTTTGTAGGGTTACCTCCAGGGCCTATTGCCATGCCCGATATCTCTGCCATTGATGCGGTCTTAAATCCAGAAAAACATAATTTTATCTTTTTCTGTGCTAGCGTCGATCGTTTTGGTTACCATGAGTTCGCGTCTTCCTATGCTGAACATCAAGTCAATGCAAAGCGTTACGCCGACTGGATTAATTCAACGGGTACAACGCGATAATAATGTTTCGGTGGTTGCTTTTATTTGTTGGACTCTTCTTTGGGAGTCTGCACGCACAACAGGAATCGTTTTCGTTTCTAAAACCATCAGACACTTTACATATTCCCCGTAGAAACGCCGTTGTATTATCCACGGCTGGATTGGCGTCGTCAGCATTGGTTGGTCTCCATCAATTATGGTATAAAGGGTATCCCCAATCGCAATTTCATTTTATAAATGACAATGATGAATGGTTGCAAATGGACAAAGCAGGACATGTATTTTCCTGTTACCATTTAAGTCGGTTGGACGCTGAATCGTTTCGCTGGGCGGGTATGTCGTCCAAAAGTCAGTTGCTCTATGGTTCCGCCTCTGCTTTAGCCTTTATGACAGCCGTCGAAGTTTTTGATGGGTTTTCTGCCGAATGGGGTGCCTCTTGGGGCGATTTCATTGCGAATACTTCAGGAACGGCTTTGTACGTGGGACAAGAGCTGTTGTGGAATGAGCAGCGAATTGTACCAAAATTTTCCTTCCAACAAACCCATTTTGCGCCGCAACGCCCCAATGTTTTAGGGGCAAGTTTTCAGGAGCAACTTCTCAAAGATTACAATGGACAAACGTATTGGTTGTCGTTTAACGTGGCCGATTTTTTTAAATCCTCAAAAATTCCAACTTGGTTTAACATCGCATTGGGATATGGAGCCGACGGTATGCTAGCCGGACGTAGTGAATCAGCAGCACTCTTAGGAGGGGCAAATTACACGCGTCAACGGCAGTTTTATCTTAGTTTGGATATTAATCTAACCAAAATACGCACAAATAATAGACTTTTAAAGACACTTTTTTCACTCTTTAATGTGGTGAAAATTCCAGCGCCAACCCTTGAATATCAAGCCTCCGGAAAGTGGATTGGACATTGGATTTATTTTTAAGAGTTAATTAACTGCCTGATATTCAAGTTTTATATCAAAAAAGGTCGTATATTTGCCCCCGCTAATCAAGTGGTGACAGGGCTTGGAAAACACACTTTATGATCAGAAAATGGACGTATTACCTTACCATTTTACTTGTTATCGGATTTATTAGTTCCGCATTCAAACCGCTCGATGTCGAAGCTCACGATTGGTTTCACATTAGTGAAGATGAGGAGTTGTTGTATCAATATCCTTCTTTAAACCCTTTAGATTACACCCACAATGCCATTCCTTTTACTGGAAAGTATTTTATCGGTTTCCGCGAAGCACTTGCTTTTAAGGAATCGCAAGGTAATTACCGCAAAGTGAACACCAAAGGATTTATGGGGAAGTACCAATTTGGAACACAAACCTTAGCTTCCGTAGGCGTTCATAATCCTTCTGCTTTTATGCGTAGTCCTGAAATGCAGGAAAAAGCTTTTATGGCTTTGTTGAAAAAACACAAATGGATATTACAGGACGAAATTAAGCGTTTTCGCGGAAAAACCATTGATGGCGTTTATGTTACCGAGTCGGGTATTTTGGCAGCGGCCCATTTGGGAGGGCCAGGATCGGTGCGCCGTTTCCTAGAGTCGCAAGGAAAACGGAAATGCCGCGATGGCTATGGAACCTCGGTAAAGACCTATATGAAACGGTTTGGGGGATATGAAACCCATCAGATTAAAGCCGAGAAAAATCCGAAAGTAAACTAAAAAATAAACCTCCTAAAAGGGAGGTTTTTTTATGCGTTTTTGTGAAGAATAAATAGGGTAGGGCGCTTGTCTAGGTCTACTTTACTCCGTTTCCAATCGGCAATACGTAAGGTTTTGATGTATTCGGATGGAAGCGTAATATCGGTTGCCACACAGAGTAAGGTGTTGGGATGCAAGGTTTGCATCAAATCGTCCATGAGTTTGTTGTTTCGATACGGTGTTTCGATAAACAATTGCGACTGATTGCGTTCTAGCGAAAGACGTTCCCAGTATTTTATAGTAGCTTTCTTTTCACTTTTATCTATCGGCAAATACCCGTTGAAAGCAAAATTTTGGCCATTCATGCCACTGGCCATTAAAGCAAGCAAAATCGAAGAAGGTCCCACCAAAGGAATCACTTGAATGCCCAATTCGTGTGCCAATTTCACGATAACAGCCCCTGGATCGGCTACGCCTGGGCAACCGGCTTCACTCATCAATCCTACCGATATTCCCTCTATACAGGGTTGAATCATACTACGGTGTTCTTGAACTTCAGTATGTTTGTTTAATGTGTGAAGATGTAAAGAAGGTTGTGATTTTTCAGGGGCAATTTTTTTGATAAATCGCCGGGCTGTTTTCTCGTTTTCAACCACATAATGATCTAAGGTTTCTATTACCCGTTGTACCGTGAAAGGCAATACTTCCATAGGGCTGTTGTCGCCTAGGGGGATTGGGATGAGGTAAAGTTTGCCTTTAGGATTTGATTCCATCAACTCGATTTTTCCAATAAACGTTGCGCAATAATATCGGTGGCTTCGTCTAGCATTTCATAGACCATATCGAAACCATTTTGCAAACCGTAATACGGATCGGGAACATCGACATTGTCGCCGGGGAACAAGGTGTTGAGAATCAAATCGACTTTTTGTTTGTGGGATTCGTTTTTTGCCAAAGCTATAACATCGTCATAATTGGAATTGTCCATAACGAAGATATAATCAAAGGTATCGAAGTCACGAGATGTAAATTGTCGGGCGCGTTGTTGAGCAATGGAAAGGCCATTTTTGTCCGCAGTTGCGATGGAACGTGTATCTGGTTGACGGCCAACATGGTAACTTCCTGTGCCCGCCGAGTCTACGAGAAATTTGTCTTGCGGTAATTTAGACGCTAAAAGACCCTCTGCCAATGGAGAACGACAGATGTTTCCTAAGCAAACCATCAAAATTTTTACGGACATGATACTAGGCTAAGAATTTCGCACAAAAGTACGAAACCCAACTACAACGACAACTTTTTGTTGATATCTTCCACAAACTTTTTAAACTGTTTGTCGGTAGCCACAAGGTTGTCGACCGTTTTACAGGCATGTAAAACCGTTGCATGATCGCGGTCTCCAATTTGAGCTCCAATATTGGCTAAAGAAGCCTTGGTGAATTTTTTGGCAAAAAACATGGCCAATTGACGCGCTTGTACCACATGACGTTTACGCGTTTTAGATTGTAAAGTGTCTATGTCTAGTTGGAAATAATCGGAAACCACTTTTTGGATGTAGTCGATTGAAATCTCGCGTTTCACATTTTTCACAAACTTTTCTACAATACTCTTTGCCAAATCAAGGGTAACTTCTTTTTTATTGAAAGACGATTGCGCAATAAGTGAAATGATGGCTCCTTCCAATTCACGCACGTTAGACTTAATGTTTTGGGCAACATATTCCACGATTTCATTAGGCATTTCAACGCCGTCACGGTACAAAATGTTGCGTAAAATCGATACGCGGGTTTCATAATCGGGTTGGTGAAGCTCTGCAGAGAGTCCCCACTTGAAGCGCGAAAGCAAACGTTGTTCAATGTCTTGCATGTCTACAGGCGCTTTGTCCGAGGTTAAAATCACTTGCTTGCCATTTTGGTGCAAGTAGTTGAAAATATGGAAGAACACATCTTGCGTTCCTGATTTACCTGATAAAAATTGAACATCATCAATGATCAAAACATCAATCAATTGATAAAAATGGATAAAATCATTTCGGTTATTCTTCTTTACCGAATCAATATATTGTTGGGTGAACACTTCAGCAGAAATGTACAATACCGTTTTTTCAGGATATTTATCTTTGATTTCTACACCAATCGCATGTGCTAAATGGGTTTTTCCCAATCCAACACCCCCAAAAATCAATAAGGGATTAAACGAGGTTCCCCCAGGTTTGTTGGCAACTGCCAAGCCAGCCGAGCGCGCCAAACGATTGGAATCACCCTCCAAAAAGTTGTCAAAACTGTAATTCGGATTTAACTGCGACTCGATTTTAACGTTGCGAATACCAGGAATCACAAACGGATTTTTGAGTTCAGGATTCAAGTTCTTGTAAGGAGCATCCACATTCTGTGATTTGATCGGACTGCGGTGAGCGCTTGGCAACTGTTCCGTAAACGGCTGTTTGTTGCCGTACGTGTTTTCCATCTTAATTTTATACAGTAACTTTGCGTTTTTCCCAAGCTCGCGGGTAAGGGCAACTTTTAACAGTTTTACATAGTGTTCCTCAAGCCATTCGTAAAAGAATTTACTAGGAACTTGAATGTACAACGCATTATCAGTAAGTTCAACGGATTTGATCGGTTCAAACCAAGTTTTGTAAGCTTGCTCTTGAATATTGTCCTTGATAAAAGACAGACAATTTTCCCATACTGATTGCGCAGTTTTACTCATAAATCTGTTAAAATTAATACTTTAGTTAAAGGTTCTGTTGCTGAGGAAAAGTGGGAAAAAATCCCTGATTTTGGGTTAACAAATATGTGAACAATTTTGGTTAAAAAAAAATTAAAGCCTATTGATTTTTTGAAAATATTGTTGTAAAGAAAATTGAATTCATAGATTAACAGCATTAAAATGTAGATGAAATTAAACGAAGTACAAATTCGCGTTCGCTACAGCGAAACCGATCAAATGGGTGTGGTGTATCATGGGAGTTATGTCCCTTATTTTGAAATCGGACGCGTGGAATGGCTTAGAAACCAAGGGATTTCTTATAAAGCACTGGAAGAGAGCGGTGTGGCGTTACCCATTGTTTCCATGCATATCAATTACAAAAAACCCGCCCGCTACGACGATCTTCTCACGGTCACTACACGATTACGGCAATATAAAGGGGTAAAGATTGAATTTGATTGCGAAATTCGCAGTGAATCCGATGAGTTATTAACAACTGCTCATTTTATCCTTGTTTTTGTCGATGTAAAAACAGGACGTCCCATCGTTCCACCCGCCGAGGTTTTGGCCATTATTGAAACCGTTTCTTAATCGATCGATTCCCATGAAATTTCGTGCCAAGCGGCAAGAGTTCCCTGCAACTTTTCAGCATTCCTTTTGCGGGTAGCTACATGCATCTCACAGCGCAAGGCATGCGATTGGTGAATAATGGTTAGTTGGTGTTCTTTTACCAAACGCATCACTTTGTTTAGCATCGGGTAGTCAAAGCTTATTTTAAACGTTACATCAATCGTTCGTTCTTCAATTTGTGCCGTTTCCAAGGCGAGTTGCGCTGTCGTTCGATACGCCGCAATGAGTCCCCCAACGCCCAATTTAATACCTCCATAGTAGCGTACCACAACCACTACTACATTGGTGAGATCAAACGACAACAATTGTCCATAAATAGGCATTCCAGCGGAGTTTGAAGGTTCCCCATCGTCGTTGGCGCGATACTGCTTTGTCTCCGCGCCCAATTGATACGCGTAACAAAAATGAACCGCTCCCACATGCTCCTTACGCAGCTGTTCCAAATGCGTTTTAACATCCGCTTCCGAAGCCACAGGAAAGGCATAGCCCAAAAACTTACTTTGTTTTTCTTTAAAAAGAACCGGTGCCGTCGGTGCAGCAATTGTACGATACGTATCCTTCAAGACACAATAAGTTAAGACCACAAAAATAAAAAGTTTATTTCGAATTCGGGCGTTACCTTCGGCCCGGGCTTTCGGGAGTCGCTGCCCTCGTGCCTCGTGCGAGCTCCAACAATCCCTCAATCCCTAACGCAGATATTTGCTAATGTGGCAATTTGGCAATGAGTCAATTTGTCGATGTGTAAAAGTGGAATGAGTGGAATGAGTGGAAAGAGTGGAAAGAGTGGAAAGAGTGTAAATAGTGTAGAATTTATAGGATTTCAAATCCCAAAATCCGACAACCAACAACTGGCTTCTACAAAGGAAACTCCTTATGCTGAAACAACTCGGTTACGTCTTCTTGGCCCACTTGTAAGTTCCATACATACAATCCCAAAGCTTCTGCGGCGTCGGTGTTGACCTTTTTGTCGTCAATAAATAAGGTGCGTTTGGGCGACAGGTCGTATTTGTTCAGGATATGCGTAAATATTTCGGGTTCAGGTTTGCGCATGCCCATTTCGTAAGAGTAGAACACCTTTTCAAAACAATTGTAAAAATCGGTGTAAAACGACATGCCCACTTTATGCTCAAACCGACTGATGTGAATTTCATCGGTATTGGTCAACAAAAACAACCGGTACTTTTTTGAAATCATCTGTAAAAACTCTAAACGCTCCAAGGGAAATTCCCCAATAATGGTATTCCAAGCCTCTCGAATTTCCAACAACGTGGCTTTGGGGATATAGCGCTGAAAGGATTCTAAAAACTGCTGTTCGGTAATTTTTCCTTTTTCAAACAAATCATTTTGTGCAATTAAGTCGTCATTGGGACCATCTAATCCCAATTTTTTAAAAGCTTCAATCTGCGCTTCTTTCTCCAAATTGATGAAGATATCGCCAAAGTCAAAAATGATTGCGTTGATCATAACGGTAATACCAATTTAGGTTGTTGTCCTCTATTTTTTCACTCCGAGCGGAAAGGGCTTCAAGCCGTGGTGCAGGAATTCCTTGTCCCCATTGTTCCGCACTTTCAAAAACCCGAGCTTCATCCCATACCCCCGCATCAATAAACAGCTGCAAGGTTTTTGAACCTCCTTCGATGATCACCGATTGCAGTCCTTTTTGGTGTAAAATTCGTGCAATTTGTTGCGGGAGTGAACTATCAAATATACAATTTTGATAATCAACTCGGTCGTCTAACAAACTTTTTTTAGCCTCCGTGATAACCAACGTAGGTTGTGATCCATCCATAATGCGATAGGAACGGTCGATTTTTCCCTCGCGATCCAAAACGATACGAACGGGAGCATTTCCATACCAATCACGGGTGTTCAACTGCGGATTATCGTCCAATACCGTTTTGGTTCCCACCAAAATTGCCTGCTCTTCACTACGCCATTGATGCACTTTTTGACGGGCATAGGCATTGGAAATCCAAACGGGCTTTTGGGCTTCTTTTTCCAAAGGCGCTATAAAACCGTCGGCCGTTTGAGCCCAATTCAATATAATATAGGGGCGCTGCTCGTTGTGAAAGGTAAAAAAACGACGATTCAGCCATTGGCATTCGCGTTCCAACACCCCTACCACCACAGTTCGTCCTGCTTCACGGAGTTTTTGAATGCCCTTTCCCGCAACCGCCACAAAAGGATCAACGGTTCCTACCACGATATTCGGAATCCCTTTTTCTAAAATTAAATCACTACAAGGAGGCGTTTTTCCAAAATGACTACACGGTTCCAAACTCACATAAATTGTAGCTTCT
>CANHRI010000048.1 GCA_947463515.1 Flavobacteriaceae bacterium | reverse complement strand
TCTAGCTTAATTCTAATCCATTTCGATTAGCCTTACTCTCTCTTATTTTTTGCTGTCAATCCAATATGTCTATGAACTTGTCTTCTCTATTCTAACTAACCTCTCTCGGTTAGCGGGTGCAAAAGTAAAACTCTTTTTTAATCTGACAAATACTTTTGTAACTTTTTTTCGAAATCTTTTACCATCCCGAAATCCCTTAACTTCCGTTTTGGGAGTGCAAATATAGAAACCTATACATCCTATATCCAAAAAAAAAGCGGTCTTTTTTCTATCTTTTTTTCTATCAGCTTGTTTCCAAAGACTTACACCTTGAAGAAAGCTGGTTTTCGAGGGTAAAATCCACTCCAACGGCCGAGTTGGGGGTGGTTTTTGAAAATACAACACTCCAAAAAAATCGTGAAAAAAGGCGACTTTTTGGGTTTTGGCTTTTTAAAGCAGGGGCGTAAGGCGTTCTTCAGAGGCAGTAAGCGCACAACACAGCCCCGGGCGACGCGGCACCCTGCCCCGGCGATAGCCCCAAGGGGCCGGTAAAGCATAGCACGGGAACCCGCATACACAAGAACCCGAAAATACAGTGCTGCCTCAAAAAAGCATACATATTATATAGCATCATTGCTTGTAGGGACACGCGCAATACCTTATATTTGCACTCCATTAAAATAAACGGAATGATTCAGATTACTTTACCAGACGGTTCGATTAAGGCGTTTTCCGCGGGTGTGACTCCGATGGAAGTGGCCAAAAGTATTAGTGAAGGATTGGCGCGAAATGTGATTTCGGCCTCTTTTAACGGCATTACGCTGGAAACCGAAACGGCCTTGACTACGGACGGCAGCTTGGTATTGTATACGTGGAACGATTTAGAAGGGAAGAAAGCGTTTTGGCATTCAACCTCACACGTGATGGCGCAGGCATTGCAAGAAATCTACCCTGGCATTAAGTTGACCCTCGGACCCGCCATCGACAATGGCTTTTATTATGATGTCGATTTTATGGAGCACAAAATCACGGATGCTGATTTCAAAAAAATCGAAGACCGCGTATTAGAGATTGCCCGTGAGAAACACGAATTCAAAATGCGTTCGGTTTCCAAAGCAGAGGCTTTAGCGGTATATAAAGACAATGAATATAAAACCGAGTTGATTTCGAATTTGGAAGATGGCACGATTACCTTTTGTGATCATTCGAATTTCTTTGATTTATGCCGTGGGGGACATATTCCGAACACCGGTTTAATCAAAGCGATGAAAATCATGAGCGTTGCGGGAGCCTATTGGCGCGGAGATGAAAAAAACAAGCAATTGACACGTGTCTATGGTATTTCGTTCCCGAAACAAAAAGATTTGACCGAGTACTTGGAATTGTTGGAAGAAGCGAAACGTCGTGACCACCGTAAATTGGGGAAAGAGTTGGAATTATTCGCCTTTTCTCAAAAAGTGGGTCAGGGATTACCTTTGTGGTTACCCAAAGGAGCCGCATTACGCGATCGTTTGGAGCAGTTTTTGAAACGCGCCCAAAAGAAAGCGGGTTACGAACAAGTCGTTACGCCTCATATTGGACAAAAAGAATTGTATGTGACTTCGGGTCATTATGCCAAATACGGTGCCGACAGTTTCCAACCCATTCATACGCCAGCAGAAGGTGAAGAGTTTTTATTAAAACCCATGAACTGTCCGCACCACTGTGAAATTTACAACACCAAACCTTGGTCGTACAAAGACTTACCGAAGCGTTATGCCGAATTTGGAACGGTGTACCGTTACGAGCAATCGGGGGAATTGCATGGTTTGACCCGTGTACGCGGATTTACCCAAGACGATGCCCATATTTTCTGTACGCCTGAACAATTGGATTCGGAGTTCAAAAAGGTGATCGACTTGGTATTGTATGTCTTCGGTTCGTTGGGCTTTGAAAACTTTACAGCACAAGTTTCGGTGCGTGACTTAGACAATCCCGATAAATATATAGGTAGCGTTGAAAACTGGGAAAAGGCAGAAAACGCGATTATCAATGCAGCCCGTGACAAAGGACTAAATTACGTGATTGAAAGTGGGGAAGCCGCCTTCTACGGTCCGAAACTCGACTTTATGGTGAAAGATGCCTTGGGTCGCAGCTGGCAGTTGGGAACCATTCAAGTGGATTACAATTTACCAGAGCGCTTTGAGCTAACCTACAAAGGATCAGATGACAAGTTGCACCGCCCCGTGATGATTCACCGCGCGCCTTTTGGTTCGATGGAACGGTTTATCGCGATTTTACTTGAGCATACGGCTGGAAATTTCCCGCTTTGGTTGATGCCCGAACAAGCTATCATCCTGTCTTTGAGTGAGAAATATGAAAATTATGCGCAAAAAGTTTTAAGTTTGCTGGAAAATAGCGAAATTCGCGCCCTAATTGACAACCGCAACGAAACGATTGGTAAGAAAATCCGTGAAGCGGAGATGCAAAAAATGCCGTTTATGTTGATTGTGGGTGAAGAAGAGGAGAAAAACGGAACCGTTTCTGTTCGCCGTCATGGACAAGAAGGCAAAGGAAACAGTACGATGTCTATTGAAGATTTTGTTGGACTTGTTCAAGAAGAAATCGGAAAATCATTAAAATCATTTGAAGTATAACCCCCTGGCAACAGGATAAAATAAAAAAGCCATAGCAATTAGAAATAACAGAGGTAGTTACAAACCTCGCGAAGAAAAAAAAGACGCACACCGTATCAATACAAATATTCGTGTGCAGGAGGTTCGTTTAGTTGGCGACAACGTTGAACCCGGAGTCTACAAAATCACGGAAGCCTTGCGCTTTGCCGAGGAATTGGAAGTAGATTTGGTGGAGATTTCACCGAATGCCGATCCGCCGGTATGTAAATTGATGGATTATGGCAAGTTTTTGTACCAACAAAAGAAACGGGAAAAAGAACTGAAAGCCAAATCGTCGCAGATTACGGTTAAAGAAATTCGTTTTGGTCCACAAACCGATGAGCACGATTACGAATTCAAAAAGAAGAACGCCGAAAAGTTCTTAAAAGAGGGTTCGAAATTAAAAGCTTTTGTATTCTTCAAGGGGCGTTCGATCATTTATAAAGAACAAGGTCAAATCTTGTTGCTGCGTTTGGCGCAAGATTTGGAAGAACACGGAAAAGTGGAAGCACTTCCGGTGTTGGAAGGGAAGCGAATGATTATGTTCATCGCACCCAAAAAGAAAAAATAAACCCGCCTTACCGACGTATATACTTCGGAAGTATTCGAAGCAACCCGTCGTCGCGGTAAGAAATTGAGTAAATTGAATCGTAATAAATTTGGGAAATTATGCCTAAAATGAAAACAAAATCCAGTGCCAAAAAGCGCTTTAAAGTGACTGGTTCTGGTAAAATCAAAAGAAAGCACGCTTTTAAAAGTCACATTTTGACTAAAAAGTCTAAAAAACGCAAATTGGCGTTAACGCACGCGGCTTTGGTTCACCCAAGTGACGAGCGTAGTGTAAAAGAGCAATTACGTATCGTATAATTGCCTTTACGGTTAAAATTATTTCATAACCCTGAAGCTGGGCCCATCAAGCACATTCAATTGTGCGCCTACTTCAAAAAAATTTAAAAAATTATGCCAAGATCAGTAAATTCAGTTGCTAAAAGAGCACGTAGAAAAAAAATGATGAAGCAGGCTAAAGGTTTCTTTGGCCGTCGTAAAAACGTTTGGACAGTTGCGAAAAACGCGGTAGAAAAAGCAATGCTATATGCATACCGTGACAGAAAGCAGAAAAAGAGAAACTTCCGCGCTTTATGGATTCAGCGTATCAACGCTGGAGCTCGTTTAGAAGGAATGAGTTACTCACAATTCATCGGATTAGTGAAGAAAAACGGTATCGAATTGAACCGTAAAGTATTGGCTGATTTAGCGATGAATCACCCAGAAGCTTTCAAAGCTATCGTGAATAAAGTAAAATAAAAACGTTTGTACAACCAGATTCAATTTACTCACTATATCAAATCCCAATCGTAAGGTTGGGATTTTTTATTTTTGGGCGTGCCACCGGCTCCATCCTTCCGCCGCTGTCAGGCTCTCCGCTGTAACCGTGCGGTTCCGCTAGCGCTCCACCTTCGGGTTGCCGCTGCGATCCTTCACGCAAATCCGTATAAAACAGAAACCCCGATGCTGCATCGGGGTTTCTTTTATCTTGCTTCTTTGCTCTTTCCTCTTATTGAAAAACTTCTTCTTTCTTACCATCATAACTCGCAAACACCATACTCGGGTGCGAATCTTGATGAAACATTTTTCCGTCTTTGGTGATGGCAATCGCACCGGCAAATCCGTCAAACGGCGTTAACTCAGCAAACGTCTTTTCAAATGCTTTTTCCAACGTAAAACCATCGGTCACGCGGGTTACAATCTTAGCCGCTACGGCTCCTGAAACAATGTCTTCGCCCACGCCCGTCAAACTCACACCGCAGTCAGCATTGCAATAATTCCCCGCCACCGTCGCTGAATCGGATACCCGACCCACCAATTCAAATCCTTTGCCTCCCGTAGACGTTGCTACCGCGATACGTCCTGCTGCATCCAAAGCCACACAGCCAACGGTTCCCATACGGGAAGCAGCCACTTTGGCTTCGAACTCGGCACGACGCTGCGGAATTTCGGTTGAAAAGGCTTCAAAACCGTTGGCTCGTGCATAGGCCGTTGCTCCTTCTCCACTTAATATTCGATCATCCACCGCCAGTAAAAGCTGCGCCACTTGAATCGGATTTTTTACTTCTTCAATATTGATCACGCCACTCATTTTCATCGTAACGCTGTCCATTAACGAGGCACTCATGCGAATCTTACCATCGCTTTGAATCTGGGATCCAATTCCCGCATTAAACAAGGCATCGTCTTCCAATAACGAAACTGCATATACCACAGCTTCCAGTGCGGAATGCGTTTGTAAATAAGCATACGCTTCTTTCACAATACGCAACAAAGCTTCTTGTTTGGCTACTTTCGTTTCTTGACTAGTCGACGATTCCGAAAAAAATCCGCCGTGGATGATGATTCGTGTGAGATTCATGAAAAAGTTTAAGGTTTATTTCGCTTCGCTACATCAGTCGGCTAAAGCCTCGTGTCAAGTTTCAGGTTTCAGGTTTTTGATTAAAAACCTAAAAACCTATACTTTCTAAAAAATTAAACGTATTGTGACGATTTGATCGTCATTTTAAACGTGTCCAAATCAAAGGTATCGTTCTTACTCAACACATGGGTCACCAAATGGTTAATGGAAATGGGCTGTCCCAATTCAACTTGCGTCAAATTGGTATCTTTAATTTCGCGTCCATCGACCAAAATAACCAATCCGGATCCAATCGCTTCCATCTGCTTTCCATTCGCAATAAACAATCCCGTATCTTCTCCGAGTCCGACACCCAATACTTTGGGATTGCCGACCACAGCTTGAAACAAACGACCGATGCGTCCGCGTTGAACAAAATGCGTATCAATCACTACATCGTCAATCAATCCTAATCCCGATGTGATTTTCACTTCTCCTTTCAACAAGGCTTCGCTACTACTTCCTTGGTAAATCATATTATTGGAAGCTGCGGCCGCACCTGCCGAAGTTCCGGCATAAATAAAGTGCTCGTTACGGTATTTATCCAACAATAAATCGTGAAATGGGGTACCTCCCAAAATGGAGGTCAAACGCAATTGATCACCTCCCGTAAACATGACCACATCGGCCTCGCGTAAACGCTGAATGATCTCAGGATCCATGGCTTGTTCGCGTTTTTCGATATACAATATATCGACATTGTGCGCACCGAGATAATTAAACGCTTTAACGTATTCAGGTCCGATTTGCCTTGGAATTTTCGAAGCAGTCGTTATCACTTCGATACGCGAATTTTCTTTATGTAAGGATTCTTTGATGATACGTTTTAAAATACCTTCCTCAAAGAAGTTTAAGTTTTGAGGCGCTGTCGTATCCAAATCGGTTTCGGTAAAACTTCCTTTGTCTACTGCCCCCCCGATAATGATCAATTTTCCTAGTATTTTCATGAGGTAAAAATAACCATTTCAACACATTTCGCAAACGATTTCTTCACAAATACCCCATGAGTTTTCCCCAAGTTTTCCACGACTTCAGAAAATAAAAAAGGTTTCATTTTATTGAATTTCAGAAGTATAGTTTATGAAATTTATTTTTTCGCAATCAATTCATACAATCAAAAAAATAATTCCTTATTTTTAACAAATTCGTTAGCTAAATTCAACCCAAGACCCTTGTTTTATGAAAATTGAAAAGATTCAGGCCCTACGTGGACCCAATATTTGGAGTGTACAACGCAAAAAACTAATCCAAATGCGTCTCGACCTGGAAGACATGGAAGAAAAACCCACCAACAAAATTTCAGGATTTCGCGAACGCATCGAAGCCATGTTTCCTACCATGATTGAACACCGTTGCTCTGAAGGAGTGCGCGGTGGATTCTTCTCCCGTATTGATCGCGGGACTTGGATGGGCCATGTGATTGAACATATTGCCCTTGAAATCCAAACGCTTGCCGGTATGGAAACCGGATTTGGTCGCACCCGCGAAACCAAAACACCTGGCGTATATAATGTCGTTTTCAGTTATGTCGAAGAAAGCGTAGGTATGTATGCCGCCGAAGCTTCTGTACGCATTGCCGAGGCTTTGATTGCAGGAACCGACTATGATGTGCAAGCCGACATACAAAAAATGCGTGAAATTCGGGAACGCGTTCGTCTCGGCCCCTCAACAGGAAGTATCGTGGATGAAGCGGTAGCACGCGATATTCCTTGGATTCGCTTGGGTACCAATTCACTCGTACAATTGGGATATGGTGTAAACCAAATGCGTTTTCAAGCCACCATTACATGCAAAACGAGCAATATTGCGGTAGACATTGCTTGCAATAAAGAAGAAACCAAACGCATGCTCGACATGGCCTCCATACCCGTAGCCAGCGGTGGCATTTGTGTGGATGAAGAAGATTTGGAAATGGTTATCAAAAAAATTGGCTTTCCCATTGTCATCAAGCCCTTGGACGGAAATCACGGCAAAGGTGCCTCCATCAATGTACAAAATATAGAAGATGCCAAAGCGGGGCTCACCCACGCCAAGAACTACAGTAGAAGAGTGATTGTTGAAAAATTTATCACGGGATTTGATTTTCGCGTATTGGTAATCGACAACAAACTAGTCGCTGCGGCATTGCGCGAACCTGCACATGTAAAGGGCGATGGCGTAAATACAATCCAACAATTAATCGACGAAACCAATAAAGATCCCCGTCGTGGGTACGGACACGAAAATGTGTTGACCGAAATTACGGTAGATCGGGATACTACTGACCTTTTAACCAAAAAAGGCTATGATTTGAATACCGTCCCCACCAAGGATGAAATTGTGTATTTAAAATCCACTGCCAATCTCAGCACAGGCGGAACCTCCGTAGACGTGACCGATATGATGCACCCTGAAAATATTTTCTTGTGCGAACGCATCGCTCGTGTGATTGGCTTAGATGTGTGTGGCATTGATATCATGGCGCCCAATTTGACGCAACCCCTTAAAGAAACGGGAGGATGTATTTTGGAGGTAAATGCAGCACCTGGATTCCGAATGCACTTAGCGCCTTCCGAGGGATTGCCACGAAATGTAGCAGCTCCGGTTATTGACATGTTGTACCCCCCTGGAAAACCCTCGCGCATTCCGATTATTGCGATTACAGGCACCAACGGAAAGACAACAACAACCCGTTTGATTGCGCACATGGTGAAAAACAATGGGTTCCGCGTGGGCTTTACCACTTCAGACGGAATTTACGTTCAAAACCACATGATGGAAAAAGGCGATACCACGGGACCGATTTCGGCCGAATACATCTTAAAAGATCCCACAGTGGAATTTGCCGTTTTAGAAACTGCGCGCGGTGGAATTCTTCGCTCAGGTTTGGGCTTTAGCCGTTGTGATATTGCCATTATTACCAATATTCAAGAGGATCATCTTGGACTCCAAGATATTCACACCTTGGATGATTTGGCCCGGGTCAAAAGTGTGGTCGTTCGCAGTGTAAAAAAAGACGGTTGGGCTATTTTGAATGCCGATGACGAGCATTGCATCAAAATTGCACACGATCTAAGTTGCCAAGTCGCTTATTTTTCGATGGATGAAAATAGTCCCAAAGCTAGAGAACTTACAAAAGAAGGCAAAATTGTAGCGGTGTACGAAAATGGATTCATCACCATCAAACGCGGGGAATGGAAAATCCGTGTGGAACGCGCCACGCATATTCCGCTAACCATGGGTGGAAAAGCCAAATTCATGATTGCCAACGTCTTGGCGGCTGCACTTGCAGGCTATCTTCACGGTTTCAAAACCGAAGATATCAGTTTGTCATTACAAACGTTTATTCCTGGAGCGGCACAAACGCCTGGACGTATGAACATTTTTGAGTTTAAAAAATTCAAAGTGATGATCGACTTTGCACACAACCCTGCAGGCTACCGAGGAATTGAAGAATTCTTATCCAATGTGGAAGCTACCAAAAAAATCGGCATCATTGCTGGAGTCGGCGACCGTCGTGATGAGGACATCAAAGAATGTGCAAAAATTGCCGCACGTATGTTTGACCATATTATCATTCGTCAAGAAAAACACTTACGCGGCCGGACGGAAGAAGAGATTATCGGACTCATTATGGCGGGTATTCAAGAAAGTGGTTCGAGCGTTACCCATGAAATAATTACCAAAGAAACTGAAGCAATCAAACATGCCATCAGTACTGCTGAAGAAGGGAGCTTTATTACGGCTTTGAGTGATGTGGTGACCAATGCGATAGAAATTGTTCAAGAATATTTGGATAAAGAGCAAGAAAGTTAAGTCACTTGTGAAATAAAAATAGAAAAACCGGTGTTTACGCATCGGTTTTTTTGGCTAGAAATTTAACTGTACCTTTACTGAAAATCAAAAAAAATGAAAAAAGTTATTCTATTGTGGTGCTTGACTTTGAGCTTGACCACTGTGGCCCAAAAAATTCAATTAAAAAAAGACAAGATTTTATGGGATAAAGTGGAAGTTGCGACGGTAAAAGAACCGTATCGTGACCATTTGGAAATCGGCACATTAAGTGGTGAAAAAAGATTTACCGTGGCATACAAAGGGTTAAACGCCAATGAAATGCAGATGTACAACTGGTTGGAAATTACTTCGGCCGATGGAAAACAAAAAACAGAAATTCCGTATGAAGTGTTGATTACCGCCTTTAATTCCGATCGCATTATCGTGCACTTATTGGCCGTAAAATACAATTTAATAAATGAAAAAGGCATCAATGAAGAAATACTGAAAACGTTTTTTGATACGCCGAGAGAATCCTTGAGTGAAAAATATGGCAAAATCGTCGCCTCTGCCAAGTTTGAAGCTGACGAACAAAAACGTAAAGTTCAGCAAGTAAAAAGTTCGTTAAACCCGCAAATCAAAGCCGACAACAGCATTACGATGAATCTCAACGGTCGATTGACGATCGTGGGAAGTATTCAAGCCAAACCCTATGTGGTAGGCAATGGTGTCAATCAATATGTGACTGTATATGACTTGGATGGCATACCAGTAGCACGTTTGTCCAATACGGCTATGGATTTTTACAAATACCGTATTGAAACCTATGATGGTAAAAACTATGATTTTTATATCAAAAGTCAGTATAACAATACCAACAGTACCTTTTTGTATGAA
Organism: Flavobacteriaceae bacterium; assembly: GCA_947463515.1. Taxonomy (GTDB): domain Bacteria; phylum Bacteroidota; class Bacteroidia; order Flavobacteriales; family Flavobacteriaceae; genus Flavobacterium. The sequence goes on along the minus strand of CANHRI010000048.1, from coordinate 10,653 downwards.
TTTTTGTGTGACTTGGTGAGTCGTGGGTATATGTTGAACCATCAAGCGAAGATGGAACAACAGCAATTACAACAAGCGAAAATAAATTTAGCCAAAGAGCGCAGTGTCAATATCTACCAAAAACCAGGGTATTTGATTGATGAAGAAGGTGTGAAATACACTGGAATTTTGAGTATCAATTTTCAAATGTTGGATGTCAACCAAACCGGACAAGTACTCCCTGAAAATACGGCTGATCGATTTGGAAAAACGGTTTCCATAACTTACAAAAACGATAAAAATCAAGAGCGTACCAAATCATTTAAAGCCAACAGTGGGGCGTACTTTTGCATTCAAGAGCAAGGCCAAGAAACCTTTTACTACGGCATGGCAGTGAAAGGCGATTCGATGAAAAAATTACAAAACATGGGGAATCTCAGTTTTGACAACGCTTATTTTTATCAATTGATCAACAAAGAAGATTCCATTTTGGTATTGCAAGATCCCGTAGAAACCGATCGCTATGTGATAAAAATTAAAAGCGAATCCAAAGGGCAAATGATTGACCGACGCGACACCGATGAATTGGCGCCCGTTTTGGCCGACTATCTCAAAGCCTGCCCCTCAACCGCCACGTCGATTCGAAAAGGAGAAATGGACCTGAAAATAGAACGAAATTTAATCAACATCGCCAAAGAATACCAGGCGTGTAAAAAATAAATGTAAAGGGCAACGTAACGGTTGTCCTTTTTTTTTGCCGATTCGCGACTAGTGGCAGTAGGGACTTCACCCTGAAATCCGTATTTTTACGCCACAAACCTCTAAACTCATGAAGAAAAAATTTGTAATTGTATTGGGATGGCTTTTGGTTTTTGGCTTGAGTTCTGCCCAATTAAAAACAATCACGTTGGAAGAGAGCGTCTTGCAACAAAACCGAAAATTTGGAGCTGATCGTATGACGGGATTTCAATGGATTCCTGGATCAGCGGATTATGTCTATTATACCAATGCGTGGACGAAAATGATGCAAGCGTCAGCAACCAATGTTGTAGCGAAAGAAGGGATCACGCAAGCGGAAATCAATGCAGCTTTGGGTATTAAAATCAGTAATTTTTTTGGCGTTCAATGGATCGATAATAGTCATATTTTAGTTTCTGAAAACGGAAAGTATTATCAATACAATCGGGAGACAAAAACCGGAAAACTTCTTTTTTCACTCCCTGAAGAAGCCGAAAACACGACTCCTGATATGGCCAAACAAAAAATGGCATACACCAAAGGCAACAACCTCTATTTTCATTCGGGTTCTCAAGAAATTGCGGTGACCCAAGAATCTTCTTTAGGCATTGTTTCGGGACAGTCGATTTCACGGAATGAGTTTGGCATTAGTGGGGGAATCTTTTGGTCGCCGAAAAGTACTTTTCTCGCTTTTTACCAAAAAGACGAAACCCAAGTAGCTGATTATCCGCTATTGGACATGACCCAAACGCCAGGAAAATTAATGCCTATCAAGTATCCGATGGCGGGACAAGCGTCGGAACAAGTGCGCGTAGGAATTTATCATTTGGCTTCGGGCAAAACCGTTTTTATTCGCCCAAAAAGTGGGAGCTTGAATGATTACATGACCAATCTATCATGGACACCGGATGAAAAATATGTTTTGGTTGCCGAATTAAACCGTGGGCAAAATACGATGCATTTGAACTTGTATGAAGCCGCTACGGGCACCTTTGTTCGCACTTTGATTCAAGAGAACCATGAGCGTTGGGTTGAACCCGAACATGAAGCTTTTTTCCCTTCGGCGCAATCCAATAATTTTATTTGGTTTAGTGAACGTGATGGATTTCAAAACTTGTATTATTATGATTTGAATGGGAAATTGATACAACAATTAACGCAAAATAAGTTTCCCACCCGCGAAATCATCGGGGCGAATCCAGCGGGAACTATAGTTTATTTTAAAGCAACGGGCGACCTGGGCACCAATATGCTTTTGTACAAGGTGACCCTCAAAGGAAAGCAAACTTTAGTATCGACTACGCTTGGCATTCACAATGGTATTTTGTCTCCCGACGGACAGTGGTTATTTGATGAATATTCGAATGCAACGACACCGTCTCAATCGTTGCTTTGGAATGCCAAAGGAAAAGCAACGGTATTGATGACGAGCAACAACAAATATGAGGGGTATGCCTTAGGAAGTGCTGAAATCAAGACGATAAAAGCAGCCGATGGTGTCACCGATTTGTTTACGCGCTTGATAAAGCCGAGTAATTTTGATCCTACCAAAAAATACCCTGCATTGGTGTATGTCTATGGGGGACCGCATGCACAAATGATTACCAACTCTTACCTTTTGGGGGCCAATTTATGGATGTATTGGATGGCTGAACAAGGGTATTTGGTTTTTACGGTGGACAACCGCGGATCGGACAATCGAGGTTTTGCATTTGAAAGTGTGATTCACCGTAATTTGGGGAATCATGAAATGGCCGATCAATTGAAAGGCATTGATTATTTAAAGTCCTTACCTTATGTGGATGCCGATCGATTGGCGGTGCATGGGTGGAGTTATGGTGGTTTTATGACCACTTCGATGCTGCTTCGCCACCCCGATGTATTTAAAGTGGGCGTTGCCGGCGGTCCCGTAATTGACTGGAAATGGTATGAAGTGATGTATGGGGAACGTTATATGGATACGCCCGAGGAAAATCCAGAGGGCTATGCTACGGCCAATGTGAGTCAATACGCTAAAAATTTGACAGGAAAGTTATTGCTGATTCACGGTACTTCGGATGATGTGGTGGTGGAGCAACATAATTTGGCTTTGGTTAAAAAATTGATTGAATCGGGCAAGCAAGCCGACTACTTCCCCTACCCGATGCACAAGCACAATGTGACGGGTAAAGACCGTGTACACCTTATGAAAAAGGTATTGGACTATGTGATTGAGAATAATAGATAGTAAAATCCCTCCCGAAGTTTAGGGACCAAATTCCAAATTCCAATTGGTTTAACCGTTGGGATTTGGGATTTTTTTATGCCTTTGAAAGACGGTACGGTATTGCTAGCCCCGGTAGAGCCCTTGTTGGAGCTCTTGTAGCGCAGCGGAAAAGCGACGGGCGAAAACGGGAGGAGGGTGCTTTTGAAAACGATACGGGTGCTCCTGTAAAAACGCAAAGTAAAAACTCACAGTAAAGACTTACAATTGTGAGTCTTTACTGTGAGTCTTTACGTTTTCTGTTTTTTCTTCTTGGCGGCGGGAAATAATACGTTGTTGAGAATCAATCGAAATCCGGGTGAGGTGGGATGAAGGTCCAATACCGTAGGTTCGTCGCCCACTTGATGGCGGTAATCTTCGGGATCGTGGCCGCCGAAGAACGTAAAGAAGCCTTTCCCTTTTTGGCCGTGGATGTAGCGGGCTTCTTCGTTGATTTGGCATTCGCCCAAGACCAGGACATTGGATTTGATATTCGTGCGGTCGAATGCGGTCGTTTGACCCATAAATCCTTTGACCAGTTGGGTATGATTTTGGCACAACATGCTCGGGATCACGTCCCATTTGGCAGAATATTCCATCAAAGTAAAATAGTCTTTTTCAAAAGGCACGCGTCGTTTTTCGGTCATATCGATATCGGAGAACTCGTAGCGTTCGGGGCGGCGTTCGAGGATAAAATCTTTGAAAGCAAAAGTGCGGGTGTAATCGATACGCGCTTGGTAGTTAGGATCGCTATCATCGCCATCAAACATGGGTTCACAAATGTCCACGCCTTCGGCTGCCAGCGCAATATCAAAACTATCGGTGGCCGAGCACATGGCAAACATAAAGCCGCCTCCAATGACGAAATCGCGTATTTTTTTGGCAACGGCCAATTTAGCATCAGAGACTTTGGCGAATCCTAGTTTGGCGGCTAGGAGTTCGGCCTCACGCTTTTGTTCGATATACCAGGGGGCATTGCGGTAGGCACCATAGAATTTACCGTATTGGCCCGAAAAATCCTCATGGTGCAAGTGCAACCAATCGTATAAGAGCAGCTGATCGGTGAGAACTTCTTCGTCATAGATGGGGGTAAACGGAATTTCGGCATAGGTGAGTACCATGGTTACGGCGTCGTCCCAGGGTTGTTTGCCTTTGGGCGTGTAGACTGCTATTTTGGGTGCTTTTTCCAATACAACCGTTTCCATGTTTTGGGAGGGACTCGAAATCTCTTCCAGTATTTGGTTGGCTTCGCCGTCGGAGAGAATTTCAAAACTGACGCCGCGAATCTGACATTCTTTGCGAATTTCGGGCGCATCGGGAAGTAAAAAAGATCCGCCACGATAATTGAGGAGCCAGCTGGCTTTATAGTCTTTGGACAGCACCCAATAGGTAATCCCATAGGCTTTGAGATGGTTTTTTTGCGACACATCGTCCATGGGTAAGAGAATAAAATTGGCCCGAATAGGGAGTATACCTACCCAAAACAGCACTACACAAAATAAAAAGCGGTTATTCATGGGATTTAAATAATAGTCGTTTCGAAGGTACAATTATTCAAATAAAATCGGAAACAAGCTTGTGTTTATTGTTCTAAAAATAAAAAAACAGGCGCTAGGACCTGTTTTGATCGAATTGTTATTTTAAAATGGGACTTCACTATCATCATCCATCGGCGGACTATTCGTACCAAAAGCATCGTTGGGTGAAGGCAGGTTTTTGGTGAAAAATGGATTATCATCGGCATTCATTTTGGAAGGTAAGTCTCCAAAACCGTTGGCAAAATCATCTAAGTTGTCGAATTTACCGAGGTTTCCGATAAATTTCAAGCGAATATTTTCCAACGAACCGTTACGGTGTTTTGCAATGATAAATTCCGCTTGTCCTTGCGTTGGCGATTGTTCATCATCATCCCATTCTTCAATTTTATAGTATTCGGGGCGATAAATAAACGAGACGATATCGGCATCTTGCTCAATCGCTCCCGATTCACGCAAGTCCGAAAGTAAAGGTCGTTTGCTTGAACCCCGTGTTTCAACGGCACGAGACAACTGCGATAGAGCAATCACGGGAACATCCAATTCTTTGGCCAAGGCTTTTAAATTTCGTGAAATCGTAGAAATTTCTTGCTCGCGATTTCCTCCTCCTTTCCCTGCGCCACCGGCAGTCATCAACTGCAAATAATCGATAATGATGAGTTTAATACCGTGTTGTGAGGCCAATCGTCGGGCTTTGGCACGTAAATCAAAGATGGACAGTGAAGGCGTATCATCAATGTAAAGCGGTGCTTTTTCCAAATCGCGCACTTTGACACTCAATTGCTCCCACTCGTGTTTTTCTAATTTCCCCGTACGTAGTTTCTCGGAAGACAATCCGGTTTCGGAAGATATCAAACGGGTAATCAACTGTACCGAGGACATTTCAAGCGAAAATACGGCTACGGGACTTTGGGAATCGATGGCAATGTTTCGGGCCATAGACAATACAAAGGCTGTTTTACCCATACCCGGGCGTGCCGCGATAATAATCAAATCGGAGGGTTGCCAACCGGAGGTGACTTGATCGAGTTTGTGAAATCCAGTAGGGACACCGCTCAACCCTTCTTTGTTGGAAATTTCTTCAATGCGTTTTTTGGCTTGCATAACCAAACTTTGCGCTGTTTCGGAGCTGCGTTTGATATTGCCTTGGGTAACTTCGTACAATTTGGACTCGGCCATATCGAGCAAATCGAAAACATCAGTCGCGTCTTCGTAGGCTTCTTCAATGATATCGGAAGAAATTTTGATGAGCGAACGTTGAATGTATTTCTGAAGTATGATTCGCGAGTGGAACTCAATATGCGCCGAAGAAGAAATCTTTTGCGTAAGCTGAATGAGGTAAAAATCACCGCCAGCCATTTCCAACTTTCCGTTTTTCTTCAATTGAGCCGAAACGGTTAATAAGTCTATGGGTTGGGAATCAGTAAAGAGTTGGAAAATAGCCTCAAAAATGAACTTATGTGCTTCTTTGTAAAAAGCATCGGGCTGCAGGATATCAATTACCTCATCGACTCCTTTTTTATCAATCATCATCGCCCCTAAAACCGCCTCTTCCAAGTCCAATGCTTGCGGAGGAAGTTTTCCTTTTTCTAAGGTAATCAGTGTTGTTTTATCAACCTTTACGGGGTTAATATTGCGTAAATTTTCCATAAAGCGAATGTAACCAATTCTCCTAAAAACCGGTGGAGGATTTATTACCACCACCTTGTTTATAACTCATACTATTTTGTTAACAACACAAAAAAAATCCGAAACCACGGGCTTCGGATTAAGGGTATTGTAAACTACTTTTTTACTCTTTAAACTCGCCCATCTTACTGTACTTGTCCATTCTATTGGCCACCAGCTCGGATGTTGATAAATCTTTGAGTTCATGGAAAGCGTTTAAAATATATTCCTTCACTGTTGCAAATGTTGTTGCTTTGTCGTAGTGGGCTCCACCTAGCGGTTCGGGAATGACATCGTCGACCAACTTTTGCTTTTTCATATCGGTGGACGTCAGTTTCAACGCTTCTGCAGCTTTCTCTTTATAATCCCAACTTTTCCACAAAATGGACGAACACGATTCGGGAGAAATAACTGAATACCAGGTATTTTCCAACATGAATACGCGGTCTCCTACACCAATTCCTAACGCTCCTCCAGAAGCACCTTCCCCGATAATGACACAGATGATTGGCACTTGTAAGCGTGACATTTCGAAGATGTTTCGTGCAATGGCCTCCCCTTGTCCACGTTCTTCCGCTTCCATCCCAGGATAAGCACCTGGCGTATCAATAAAGGTGATTACAGGAATACCGAATTTTTCAGCCATTTTCATCAAACGAAGGGCTTTGCGATACCCTTCAGGATTAGCCATCCCGAAATTACGGTATTGACGCATTTTGGTATTGATCCCTTTTTGTTGACCGATAAGCATAAAAGACTGTCCGCCTATCTTTCCTAATCCGCCAATCATGGCTTTATCATCTTTAAAATTGCGGTCGCCAAACAGTTCCAAGAACGTACCGTCGGTGAGCGTAGTGATGTATTCTAACGTATACGGACGATTAGGATGACGCGAAAGTTGAACGCGCTGCCAAGCCGTGAGATTCTTATATATTTTCTTTTTGGTTTCTTCTAATTTCTTTTCGATTTGTTTGCAGGTATTCGTAACATCCACATTGGACTCCTGACCAATAAGCTCACATTTTTCTAATTGGTCTTCCAACTCTTTAATGGGAAGCTCAAAATCTAAATACTCCATACAATATAGGGTTTAGTAAAAGTTCGAAATACAAAGATAGGGGTTTCCTTTTTTTGAGGAAATAAAAAAAAGGGATTAATTGTAAACAATACGCTAGGAAGTTGTACGTGATTTTAGAATTCCATTGGCGATTACGGTTACCAATATAATAACAGCGCCCAAATAAAAGGTTCCGCTCATGGTTTCCGTGTCTTCAAAAAGTACCATGGCCAAGATAATTCCATACACGGGTTCCAAGTTGATTGTGAGCATCACCGTATAAGCATCCAACACCCGAAGTAAAGCGGTGGAGGCAATCATAGCAAAAGCGGTACACACTGAACTAAGCAGCAATAAATACCCCAAATCGCTCCAGGATAATTGGAAAAAAGATACGGAAAAACTGCCTGAAATACCCAACAAAATCGAGAAAAACAACACCCCCCCCAACAGTTCAAACAAAGTAATTACTACTGGTTCATGGCGGGCGACCCAACGGGAATTTAACACCGCAAATAAGGCCGATAAAAAGGCTGAAAGCAAGGCCAGACCAATGCCGGTAATAAAATGAGTTTCTACTTTAAAAATCAAGGCCAATCCACCGATGACTAGCAATCCGAAAAACAGCTCGTAACGCACCATTTTTTTTTTGGTGAAAAGAGGCTCCAATAAAGAGGTAAAAAAAGCACCTGTAGATAAACACGCTAGGGTAACCGAGACATTAGACACTTTAATCGCTTTAAAAAACGTAAACCAATGCAAGGCAATCACAACTCCTGCGCCAAGAAAAATGGGAATCATGGATCGGGAATGCCGCCATGAAATTTTTTGATACACCACATAAGCGCCAATAAAAAAAACGGCAAACAACATACGAAACCATACCAAAGCTAAAGCGTCCAAGGTAATGAGCTTGCCGATAATGGCCGTAAATCCCCAAATGAATACAATGAGGTGAAGCAGCAGGAGACTTCGAAATTTATCGTTTGGCATTGCGCAGTAAGTAAAGGGCTAAAATACCAAAAATTAGATTGGGCAACCAAACCAAAAGCATGGGTGGTGCACTGGATTTTTCGGCTAAAACCCCAAAAACCTTGTCCATAAAGACAAAAGCAAAAGCAATGACAATTCCAATTACCAAATTGATACCCATACCGCCGCGTCGTTTCATGGAGGAGACAGCCACGGCAATCACGGTTAAAATAAAGGCAGAAACAGGAACGCTATATTTTTTGTATAACACAACCAAATACGTGTTCATATTCGCGGAGCCCCGTTTTTTTTCTTTTTCGATAAATTTTACTAAGTCAAAGTAATTTAAGGTCTCTGCAACATAGACCGTGGGGGTTAGCTCATCGACATCAAACTGAAGAATGGTATCTTTTCGCGTTCCAATTTCGAGTACATCATTGAGCGCACCTACTTTTCGTTTTTTATATTCAAAAAGCGAATAGGTACTGTCGTTCTCGTTGAATTTAATCCGATCGGCGGTAATTTTATAGACTAATGAATCGCCTTTAAACCGCTCCATTGAAAAGTTGAACCCTAATTTGCTATCGGGATTGTACGAACTGACATAAATATATTCGTTATCGCTGATTTGTCGGTACACATCGGAATTGTCGCGCATTTCATTTTGACCATTTCCAATCAAATACATGAATCGAAATGTTTTGAACCCCTCACTGGCTTTGGGCACCAAAAAGAATCCCATCAGCAAGGCAAAAACCGAAACCATAGCAGCGCCTATCAGATACGGACGTAAAAAGCGGGTAAAGGAAATTCCCGAGCTTAATATGGCGATAACTTCGGTGTTGTTGGCCAATTTGGAAGTAAACCAAATTATGGAAAGAAACAGAAAAATAGGGAATAATAAATTGGCAAAATAAATGGTAAAGTCCACATAGTATTGGGCAATCGCAGGAAAAGGAACACGATTTTCAATCATTTTATTGACTTTTTCGGCTACGTCAATGGTTATCCCAATGGGAATGAATAGCAATAGCATGGTGGCAAACGTCACCAAGTACCGTTTTAAGATGTAGCGATCAATAATTTTCATTACAAACGTTGACTCATTTGTTGTACCATTTTATTTTTCCAATCCCGGAAATCGCCAGCGATGATGTGTTTTCGGGCTTCACGAACCAACCAAAGGTAGAACCCTAAATTGTGAATCGTAGCAATTTGTTTGCCCAAGTACTCATTGGCTGCAAACAAGTGACGAAGGTAGGCTTTGGAATATTCGGTATCGACAAAGGTAATTCCCATTGCGTCGATAGGAGAAAAATCGTCTTCCCACTTTTTATTTTTAATATTAATCACTCCGTGAGCGGTAAACAACATTCCGTTACGGGCATTGCGTGTGGGCATCACACAGTCAAACATATCAATTCCCAAGGCAATATTTTCCAAAATATTAATTGGCGTACCCACCCCCATTAAATATCGGGGTTTGTCTTTCGGAAGTACGGCGGTCACCACTTCGGTCATGGCATACATTTCTTCAGCCGGTTCACCCACCGACAATCCCCCAATAGCATTCCCTTCTGCCCCTACATTGGCGATATATTCGGCCGACATTTGGCGTAAATCTTTGTAGGTACTTCCTTGAACAATGGGAAATAACGTTTGTTCGTACCCGTATTTTGGCGGTAATGTTTTTAAATGTGCCACACAGCGGTCCAACCAGCGGTGGGTCATGTGCATACTGCGTTTGGCATAGCGGTAATCACACGGATACGGCGTACATTCGTCAAAAGCCATGATAATATCGGCGCCGATGGTTCGTTGAATTTCCATGACATTTTCGGGGGAGAAAAAATGGTATGAACCATCGATATGTGATTTAAATTTCACCCCTTCTTCCTTGATTTTTCGGTTGGCAGAAAGAGAATACACTTGGTATCCTCCACTATCGGTCAAAATATTTCGATCCCAATTCATGAACTTGTGCAAGCCTCCTGCTTTTTCTAAAATATCCAACTGTGGACGCAAGTATAAATGGTAGGTATTTCCTAAAATAATATCGGGATTAATATCGTCCCGGAGTTCGCGTTGATGCACCCCTTTGACCGAAGCTACGGTGCCTACAGGCATAAAAATAGGGGTTTCAATGACACCGTGGTCAGTGGTAATTTTACCCGCACGGGCTTGGGATTGTGGATCGGTATGCAGTAACTCAAATTTCATCAAAAGGGATTTCAGCCGACAAAGATACTTTTTTTTGGGAAAGGGCTAGTGGGATTAAGATTTCCTTAGCGAAGATGAATATTCACCCTAGTTTCAAAAAAACAGGACTTATTACACTAAATTGTTTGAATTGAAGTTATCCAAAAAACGAAATCTATGAATAAAAAACTTCTCTTCTTTGTATTTTGTATACTTCATATCACTGGAATAGCGCAAGTAAACGAAAAAATTGGTCAAAAAAC
>CANHRI010000047.1 GCA_947463515.1 Flavobacteriaceae bacterium | reverse complement strand
GGGATCTACACTACGTCCTTCACCTCGACGGTCATAGACGATGACATAGTACCCTTGTTCGGCCAAAATTGAAGCTGTGGATATTTCAAAACTCGCGGCATTGTACCCGGGTCCCCCATGCAAAAAAAGCATCGCTGGGTGCTGCGGATTCCCAAAGGCTTTGGTGTAGAGGGTTTGGGCCATAAGTTTTGGAGCTAGACACAATAATAGTAGGAGAAAGCGAATGTTCATGTTATTCAATAATCAAATAAATACCTAAGATAAGCATTGTTGCAAAAAAACGACCCCTTTTTCAATCACCTCCTCCGGCACTTCTTTATGCGGATTGTGTTGTACTCCGGATATCATCAAGGCTTGGGTAGGTCCTGAACAGCGGGCAACTATCGTTTCGACTTGTTTGGGTGTGCCAAATTCATCGTTTTCACCTTGTATGATGAGGGCGGGACAGGTGATTTGGGGTAAAAACCCTGTGATGTCCCAATCCCGAAAGGCTGGCGATAACCAGGTTTCGGTCCAAGCGTTGAATAACGGTTCGGTATTGGCCCCGTGGTATTTGGTTAAACGCTGGGGCAAGTCGGTTGTATTATAGGTTTCTTGTGCGGCACGAATACTAGCTAACGTCACTTCCTCCACAAATACATGTGCTCCTTCAGTAATGATCGCCTGGATGCGTTCAGGGTATAAGGCCGCCGTTAACAAGGCAATCGATCCGCCATCACTGTGCCCAAAAAGTAGGGCTTTCTCAATGTTGTATTCGACTAAAAGTTGGTTTAACACAACCGCTTCGTGTTCCAAATAATGCTTGTCCCGTACTGGATGGGCAAACGGTCCCGATTTTCCATAACCCAATCGGTCGTATACCAAATAATTGTATTGGGTTGCTGCCGCCAAACGCTCCGGAAAATCACGCCACAATTCGACACACCCCAACGAATCGTGCAAAAACACGAGGGTGGGACGGTTGGGGAAAGGTGCGTTAAAACGTAGGTGAATCAAATTATGAAATTTAAATTATAAATTTTGAGTGAGGGTTATTTGATAAAAGTCACGGCAACAATCTTCCCGTCTTTGACTTCATAAATCGCGACGCCTCCGAAAGTGGTTGTATTGTATTGCACCGATTCTTCATCAATCACAAATGCTCCACGGACGATACGTTTGATAACCGTACAATGCAAGGTTTGGGCGCTGTTGAAGAATTGGGCATATTGTTCCTGCATTTTGGCTTTGCCTTCCACCTCGAGGTTATTGGGGTAGGTGTAAATCTTTACATCCTCACTAAAACAGTCCATAAAAGCCTTGATATCTTTTTGGTTGTAGGCCTCCAGTTGCTTTTGTGCCATTTGTTCGGGAGTGGGCGTTTGTGCAAATGCTGCAGCACATGTACATAGGAGAAGTACAATTACTTTTCTAATGGGATTCATTTTAAAGTTCTTTGGCTAAAAAGCGTGCGGTATGACTTTTTTTGTTTTTATTCACTTCTTCAGGGGTGCCGACACATAAGATTTGCCCACCGCCTTTCCCACCTTCGGGGCCCACGTCGATGATATGATCGGCCAATTTGATTACATCTAAATTATGTTCGATGATCAACACGGTATTGCCTTTGTCGACCAATTTTTGAATGACTTCCATCAACACGCGAATGTCCTCAAAATGCAAGCCCGTAGTGGGTTCGTCCATAATATAAAACGTATTCCCGGTATCTTTTTTAGACAATTCGGTGGCCAATTTGATGCGTTGCGCTTCACCACCCGAAAGGGTTGTACTTTGTTGCCCTAAAGTGATATAGCCTAAACCTACGTCTTGTATCGTTTTGATTTTTCGGTAGATTTTCGGAATGTTTTCAAAGAAATCAACCGCTTCATCGACCGTCATGTTCAACACATCGGAAATCGATTTGCCTTTGTAGCGAATTTCCAGGGTTTCACGGTTAAAACGCTTGCCTTGACAGGTTTCGCATTCGACATAGACATCGGGTAAGAAACTCATTTCGATCGTACGTACCCCGGAGCCTTCACAGGTTTCACAACGTCCGCCGGATACGTTAAAACTGAATCGGCCTGCTTTGTAGCCGCGAATCATGGCTTCTGGAGTTTGGGTAAACAGGGAACGTATTTCTGAAAATACGTCGGTGTAAGTAGCCGGATTGGAGCGCGGGGTGCGGCCGATCGGACTTTGGTCGATGTCGATGACTTTGTCTACATGTTCGAGGCCTTCTATCTTTTTATAGGGCATCGGACGTTTGACGCCATCGTAAATGTGGGCATTTAAAATGGGATAAAGCGTTTCATTAATCAAGGTCGATTTTCCACTGCCTGAAACTCCGGTCACGCAAATCAATTGGCCTAACGGAAATTCGGCTGTAACGTTTTTCAAATTGTTGCCTGTAGCGCCCACCAATTTTATCGATTTACCGTTGCCTTCCCGACGTTTTTTGGGCACTTGAATTGCCATTTTTCCATTCAGGTATTGTGCGGTAATGGTGGTTTCGTTCAATAATTCTTTGGGCGACCCTTTGCTGATGATTTGTCCGCCAAACCGCCCTGCTTTGGGTCCGATGTCAATTACATAATCGGCTTCTACAATCATGTCTTTGTCGTGTTCGACCACCAAGACCGAATTTCCGATGTCGCGCAAGCTTTTCAGGGAATTGATCAATCGTTCGTTATCGCGTTGGTGTAAACCAATACTGGGTTCGTCCAAAATATACAATACCCCCACCAATTGCGACCCGATTTGGGTTGCCAAGCGAATGCGTTGCGCTTCACCGCCAGAGAGTGACTTCGAACTGCGGTGTAGGGATAGGTAATTGAGGCCGACATCCATCAAGAACTTCAATCGGTCGTTTATTTCCTTTAGGATTTCAGTAGCAATCACCTTTTGTTTTTCCGAGAGGGTTTGAGGCAAGGCTTGAAACCATTCGGTCAATTCGGCAATGTCCATGGTGGAAAGCTCGGCGATATTTTTATCGTTGATTTTAAAATATAAGGATTCTTTTTTCAAGCGGGCACCATGGCATTCGGGGCATCCCACTTCATCCATAAAGTCTTTGGCCCAGCGTTTTAACGAAGCCGATGCAGTGTCGTTGTATTGGGTTTTGATAAAAGCGGCAATGCCCTCAAACTCGATTTTGTATTCTTTGGTGACTCCCGCGGCCTTGGCTTTGACGGTAAATCGTTCGTTGCCTCCATTAAGAATCATGTCCATCGCCTCTTCGGGAATCTTTTCGATGGGATCGGTGAGTTTGAATCCAAATTTTTCCGCTATGGCTTCCAGCTGTTTGAATATCCACGAGTTTTTGAGTTCCCCTAGCGGGGCCAATCCGCCTTTGGCAATGGAAATGTGGGCATCGGGAATGATTTTTTTGAGGTTGATTTCATGCACTGTTCCGAGACCGTTGCACTTTTCGCAGGCTCCTTTGGGGGAGTTGAACGAAAAGAGATTGGGTTCGGGATTTTGATAGGAGATGCCTGTGGTGGGACACATGAGGGTGCGGCTAAAAAACCGAACCTCTTGCTGCTCCTGTTCGATAACCATCATTACATTTTCGCCGTGGTACATTGCGGTTTTAATACTTTCGGCGAGGCGTTTGTGGGTATCGTCGTCGTTGACGGGCACCATGCGGTCGATGACGATTTCGATGTCGTGAGTTTTGTAGCGGTCGAGTTTCATCCCGGGGGTAATGTCTTTGATTTCCCCGTTGACGCGGACTTTTACAAAGCCTTGTTTGGCAATTTGTTGGAACAGTTCGGCGTAATGACCTTTTCGTGCCCGAATCACAGGAGCAAGGATGTTGATGCGTTTCCCCAAAAACTGTTCGATAATCAGGTTTTTGATTTGTTCATCGGAGTAGGACACCATTTTTTCACCAGTGTTGTAACTGTAGGCTTCTCCCGCACGGGCAAAGAGAAGGCGAAGAAAGTCGTAAATCTCTGTAATCGTTCCCACGGTGGAGCGCGGTGATTTACTCGTCGTTTTTTGTTCAATGGCGATTACGGGAGAGAGTCCGTCGATTTTATCGACATCGGGACGTTCGAGTCCACCGAGAAACTGCCGTGCATAAGCCGAAAAAGTTTCGATATAGCGGCGTTGGCCTTCGGCGTAAATGGTGTCAAAAGCGAGGGATGATTTCCCCGAGCCTGAAAGTCCGGTAATGACCACGAGTTGCTCCCGCGGAATGGTCAGGTCAATATTTTTGAGATTATGTGCGCGAGCACCTATAATTTCAATGGATTCGAGTTGTTCGCTCATGATTTTTTGGGAAAAGGCAAAGGTAAGGAATTTGGTTGGCCCCCTAGCCCCCAAAGGGGGAATTAGTTGTTGGTTGTCGGTTGTTGGTCCCGAAACTTCGGGAGGAATTTGGTTGGCCCCCTAGCCCCCAGAGGGGGAAATAGTTGCTAGTTATCGGTTGCTGGTTTTTGGAATTTGAGATTTTGATTGTTGGTCCCTACTTGATTTTTAGCCCCGAGTGAGGCATTGTTGGAGCTCTTGGAGCGGAGCGGAAAAGCGACTGCCGAAAGCGGGAGGGGGCGTGATTGTGAGTCGATACGTGTTGCTCCTTAAAAAAAATGAAGGCAAACATTGAATTTCCAATGTTCACTTTTTACTATATTTGGACTTTACTTTTTAACATAAAACACCATGAAATTATTAGGTATCGGTTCCCGTATTAAGCATCCTGAGCACGGTTTGGGTGTAGTGACGAATGTAACGTCAAAACACTATTGGGTGACGTTTATCGATAGCGGTTTGGAAACCATTGATTTGGACTCAACCGTTGAGGTTATTGAAGCCATTGATGGGGAAGTGGATACGGTAAGTTTTTATGAGGTAGAAAAAGTGATGAAGAATTTATTGCAACGTTGGAGCGATTTGACGCCGGCGGTTGCGATTGCCGATAAATGGAAAGGCGGGAAGTTGGTGATGGAACCTGGAACGCCCACCCAAGGCAAGGAGGTACCGATCGATACGTTTTTTCACAAAATTGTCATGGTCCGCGACCGCCTTCGGGTGATGGAGCAAAAAATCAACGCGAGCAACCTTGACGACGCCGAAAAAGTAGAATTGCAGCAGTACATCACCCGTATTTACGGCAGTTTGACGACGTTTAATGTGCTGTTTAAGAGTCAGAGTGATTATTTTGTAGGGGAGAAGACGAAGTAGCAAGTCCCTAGCCTCCAAAGGGGGAATTAGTGACTAGTGATTAGTGATTAGTGACTGGTCGTTAGTTGTGGTAACTGCTAAAAGAAACGAGGTTTATTTCGAATTTGCGAATTGTCAATTCTAAATAGTCTGATGAGAGTTCGTTATTTCCCTTATCATAATTCATAATTCATAACTCATAATTCATAACTCATAACTCATAACTCATAATTCATAACTACTCAATCACCAGTCCTTTCAACGTACTGCGGTAGGTTTCTAGTAAGGCGCATTTGTCGACCAAACCGTAGTATTTTCCAGATTTCAAAACGATTAGGGTAGGGTGTTGTGAGTGCTCAAATTTTTCCATAATCAATTCCATCCCATCGTCGTGGTGGATTACCGTATCGACGGGTTGCATCCACTCTTCAATCGAGCCAAATTTGACGCGATAGGTATTGAAAATAAAGGTTTTTAGGTGTTGAAAATCCAACATTCCTAGTACGCGCTGTTTTTCGTCAACGACGGCAAATAAGGACTGTTTAGAGGTTTGTAGCGCTTCAATAACTGCTTCCACGGTATCGGTACGTTGAAATGTTCGGGTTTCGGTTTGCACTTGGGAAAGAAAATCAATCCCCAGCAATACATTTTTGTCTTTATCGCCCGTAAACACTTCGCCTTTATCGGCCAAGGCTTTGACATCCATCGAGTGTTTTTCAAATTTTCGCGATACGGCAAAACTAATCGAGGAAACCATCATCAACGGCACCATCAAGTCATATCCGCCCGTGATTTCTCCAATCAAAAAGATGGCCGTCAAAGGAGCGTGAAAGAGTCCGCTGAGAATACCTGCCATTCCTACCATCGTAAAATTCGCCAAAGGCAAATCATGATGGATTCCCGTTAGGTCCATGGTTTTGGCCACCACAAAGCCCAAATACGATCCGACAAACAAGGATGGGGCAAAGTTTCCGCCATTTCCACCCGAACCTAAGGTGAGTCCCGTGGCGATGGATTTCAAGAAAATCACAACGCCCACAAAGGCGAGTACTACCCATTCGTTGGATTGCCAGGGTTCGAGTAAGGTATTGTTTAACAACACTTCGGGTTGGGCATTGGAGAGCGATTTGATACTTTCGTACCCTTCACCAAAAAGCGTTGGGAAAAAGAAAATCAACACGGCCAGCATTAGGGCGCCTATCAGTGCTCTTCGGTAGGAATTCAACCGGTACCTATGGAAGAAATGCTCTACCCGTCGGAAATTGCGTGCATGGTACACGGAGACCAATCCAGCCACCACCCCCAACAAAATGTAATACGGAATATTATGGTAATCAAAAGGTTTGATCGCTTTAAAACTCAACAAGATGTCTTGACTCAATAGCACATTGGACGCCAATGCACCTGTCGCGGCAGCAATCATAATCGGGATAAAGGCCGAAATCGATACATCGGTCAGTACGACCTCAATGGCAAACAACACGCCAGCAATCGGGGCATTGAATGCCGCACCAATTCCAGCAGCCACCCCACACGCAAGCAAGAGAATGCGGTCTTTTTGGGAGAGCTTATACTTTTGGGCGTAATTGGACCCAAAGGCGGCGCCCGTAATGGTAATCGGACTCTCTAATCCGGCAGAGCCACCCATTCCAACGGTCAATGAACTCGTGATGATTTGAGCATACATTTGTTTTTTGGGTAAGATGCCCCCTTTTTTGGCCACGGCATAGAGAATTTGTGAACTCCCTTTTTCAAGCGAACCGTCCAAGAATTTTCGGATAACAAAAACGGTGAGCACAATGCCAATAATGGGAAAAATACTGTTGGCATAGGGAAGTTTTAAATACTGATTGACATAGGTAGCCATCAAAAACACGTGGTGGGCAAAATGTTTAAGTACAATCACCGCTAAAGCACAGGAAATCGCCACTGCCACACAAGATAGGTACAAAAAACTTCGTTCCGATAGCACGGCTTTCGCCCCAAAGAAGAGGGCTTCTAAGCGGCGAAGATTTTTTCGTAAAAGCAATAATACCGACGCTGTTTTTCGGGTGGGCATAATACAATCCGTGAGTTACAAAGGTACGTTTTTTCATTCCAACAAAAAAAGGGAACCGAAGCTCCCTTTTGTTTAGTTTAATCGCAACATTTCAGTGGTAATATCGACACTGGGCATGGGTAGAAATTGCAAATCGTTATGTTTGAGGATTTCTGTTTGAAATGTTTCTCCTTTTTGTCTTCTTTTCACTTCAATAACTTTACTTTTTTCTGAAAAAAACAAAGGTTCTTCAAGCGAAAGCGATTCCATGCCGTTGGTGATGAGGTAAAATAGTGTGTTTTTTTCAAAAACCATATCTTTTCGATAAACGAAGCCTTCATAAACACATACTAAGGTGGGAAATCTAGCGCCCACGATGTAATGATTTCCGCCTATAACGGTGATGGAATTTGTTTCTTTATCCGTAATACAAAGGACATTTTCAAGGGAATTCCCATTTTTCTCATGAACATACAATTTGATCTTTTCTACTGGATATTTCAAGTCAAACAAAAGGGTAAAGAAAAATTCGCTTGACCCCGATGCTTGGCTCCAACTTTGGATGGAGAAAAGAATACATACAAAAAATACTTTCATCATTACTTCTTATAAATTCAATAATTTAATATCACCCGCAGGGGTCACAATGTAATAGCGGTTGTTGCGAATAATGGTGTTTTTCGGCAGTTGGTCTTCTTTGAGTTTGATACGAACGGTCAAATCGTAAAAGGCCTGAATAGAAGGTTCGGCAATATCGCCGTTGATCACAAAACTATGGTCTTTCATCAGTGCGGGATTGTAGTATTCGGTACTGTTTTTCTTGATGTCGTTTACCGAACTTTTTGGGTCAAAATTAGCCGAAGCTTGGGCATATGCGGTGTATTTGCGGTAACTTTCCATGGGATACGACACGTTGAAACCTTCTTGTAATATTTTTTCTTTTTTACTTAAATCCATGTTCATTAGCAACGAATAATTGGCAGTCATTTCTTTAAATTGCTCCAAGGCTTTGCGCTGCATTTGGGTCCGAATTTGATCAAAATTGACCGTGACATAATCTACTTTTGCCAAATCGTAAATTTCATTTTTACCGCAAATGGAAATGATTTTATCCATGTCGCGACTGGTGCGAAAGCGAATGATGAGGTTTTTTTTCAACTCAAAGCCCGAGGGTTTCTCATTGTAGGTTTTGGGGTTGAAGATTTTTTTCTCTACCGCATATTCATACGTTGGAACAAACGAAATCATGTCGGTCATCACCACAATGTCTTTACTATAAGCATCCAATTCTTTGATGACATTGTTGATGCGTTCGTCCATTAAATTGGTGGCTTCTTCGGCCGATTTTCCCAATTGCAACACGCTGAAGGTGGCGACTTGTGTGGTTGCTTTTTCGTTGTAAATCCCTTTGATGACAATCACCATCTCATTTTCGGTACTCGAAGTGGTTTGCAGGGTATTGACCCGATTGACGGTGTAGGGATTGTTGCCGTAGTTGGCATTTCCCGACGCTTCGGTATAATTAGCATTGCCTGAATGTTGTGCGGTGGCCCATAAAGTGGTGCATAGGGTTGCTACTAAAATTACTTTTGATTTCATGTGATTTGATTTTTTAAAATTTGATGACCCAAAAGTAGTAGGCTGGATTTCCAACCTTTAGCAAATCGACTTTCTCTTTACTGTAAAGTTATTTGGTTATTTTTACAGTGAATTTACAGTGAACTTTCCACAGGAATTTTCATTGTTCTCCTACCTTTGAACCGCGGCATGAATGAAATGCAACATTTTCAGGAATTGAAACGACGAGTGCTCGAGCGCTACCGTCAGGATTACCCGTATTATCAAGGGGACTGGAAAACGTTTTCTTCTCAGGATATTTTGAATCTGATTGCTTTATTGGAAAATGAATGTAAGGAAACGGTGAGTGAGAAATGGATTTACACCCATTTGAAACCCGAAACAAATACAAAGTTGCCCCGCAAAAACATGCTCCATGTGTTGTGTCGTTATGTAGGCGTGTCGAGTTGGGATGAATTTATTTTTGAACCTCTCGCAGCAAACCCAACAGTAGTTTCCAAGGAAGTAGCGAATCGACCAAAACGTGGATATTTTTGGCTAATGGGGATTGGAGTGTTGCTGATGGCTGTTGCGTATTTTCTTTGGTTACATAAAAAAGAGGCGAACATGCCTCCCGTAAAATTGCAAAATCAATACACCAAAGAGGCTGTTGACAGTTCGGAAGTTCAAGTATATGATGCGACCAATAGCGCAGCGGTCAAACCGATTACCCCGCAACAGTTGGAGGAGAAAGTTCGGGAAAAACCTTTGGCTGTCTTAGTGAAGAGTCCATTTTATAAAGATACCATCGTACAAATTCCCCCAAGCACTTCGGTTCAAACGCCGACCGTAGTTGCGTTGCAACCCGATGACTACGCTATGATGGTGAAAGCCTTTTTGAAAGCCGATATTACCGATTGGCAAAAACGAAAGACGCAGTTGCAACACATTCTTTCGGAAGACTTGGAAGTGGTGGTGATGTTGAAAGGCGGACTTGGTGCGGAGTTTTACAACAAAGCCCAATTTGTACAAAAGTTAACCATTCCCACGCCAGTATTGAAACGGTGGGAAATTGTAGATATAAAAAATGAACCCGACGGAACGCTCAAAGCGATCCGTATAAAACAAGAATAAGCATGCGCAGCGGGATTGTATGTATTGTTTTTCTATGGTGTGCTTCGGTGTGGAGTCAGGCCGCTACAGAATCCATGAAAGCCACCAACGAACAATCGTTGAAGCAGGTTTTTGCGGAGCCTATTTTGCAAGCGTACCAAGAGAATTCGGATTTAAAAATTCAAGAATTGTTTTTTTACCTGCAGCAGCTCACGCAACCCGGTCTTGAGCCATCGTTGCGCAAGGAAATGGAAACCGCTTGTTTGGCTTTATTTGTGAATGAAGAAACGTTGGTAGTGGACCTTACTTCACCTACGCCAATACTCATTCCTATTGCAACTTTACTCCAAAAATTAGCACAAACCGCACCAATGCAAATTACGTTATCGGAACGCGTGAAATACAATACGGTAACCTACCGCAGTTGGACATGTGGCTATACCATTGGTTGTGTCCAAAACGGGAGCTCGAGAGAATATGCGATTTCGCAGATCGTTTTTTTTCAATTACTTCCCCAACAGTTTGGCGCACACCAACAACAAACCTATCAGTACCGTCTAGGGGCCATGGAGTTACGGTAAGTTCCGTATGGCTTCGCGCTTGCTTAACGATTTTAAATCAGTATTTTCTACAAATTCACGCACGCCATTTGGATTGAATCGGCTGTAATCTCGAAGTGCCCAACCGATGGCTTTTTGGATAAAAAATTCGTTGGAATCTTTGTGATTGAAACATTCGGCTTTTAACAGGTCAAAATCGGTTTTGGCTTTATATCCCAATTGAAAAAGGATGCCACTGCGGTTCAACCAAAGGGATGGATCGGCCGAAAACCGTTCGATCACCCTCGGAATAGCTTCAGGATATTGTTTTAAATACCCACCCAACAAATATTTGGCGATAAAGTCAACGGTATCCCACCACGAATGGGTCACAATCAAATGTTCAATACATTGAATATCTTCGGGGGAGTACTTTTTTTTCACCGCTTTATAAAAAAGTTCCATTCCACAATAGTGCAATTCCCTATAGGGTTGCTCAAAAAGTGCTAAAGTATAGGTGCGGAAATTATCTTTAATGGATTCTTTGTTTTTTTCATACCATCTGTTAAACAAGTCTCTGCGTGGGGTAGCTTTGATGCCTAAGAATTCAAAATGGTCTTTCATATACGCCTTCATAGATTGGGCGTTTTCAGGGTTTTGGTGCTGTTCTAAAAGAAGCACCAATTCGTCAAGCGGGTGCATTGGTAAATTGTTGGTTTAAGGTCTCTCGTTTTTCCCGACAAGCGAGTTCCAATTCGTCGAAAAAAGCGAAAAATTCGTTTTCAAATTCGCTGTAAAATTGTTTCAATTCGATCATGGCCTCATGCATTTGCACGCGTTGTTGTGTGCGGCGGTCCATTTGAAATAAAATTTTCTCTAAGCCTTCTAATGAAGCATAACTCACCAACCAGTTCCTGGCGATCATATAGGGCACCATATGCTGTGCTTTTTCGGTCAGCCAACTGTGTTTTTCTTTGAGTAATGCATAGAAATCGGCGGCATATTCTTCGAGTGAAGTGGCCGAGTAACGTTCCCAGTTTTTTGCTAAAAAATGATCGTAAAAAATATCCATAATGACTCCTGAATAGTGTCCGTACTTCGCATGCAGTCGGTGTTTGCTTTGGCGGTACAACGGATGCGTATCAGTAAAACTATCGATGAAGCGGTGCAAAAGAATTCCTTTTTGCAACTCTTGGGGAAGATTTTTGTATTGTGAGCCCCGCACACTGTCGGCCATAAAATTTCCTATCCGCAATAAATCGGAAGCGCCAGAAAGGTAAATATGGGCGAGGAAATTCATAAAAAAAAGTTGCTCTCAGGTAAAGATAGCAACTTTTCAAAGAATTGATAGTATAGATTTGTTAATTGATTGCTTGTTGAAGCGAATTTTCATTCGTAGTGGGAGCCACGGGCAAGGGCTGTTCTAAAACCACTTTTTTACGGTATTGTTGCAAAGCGTCTGTCGATTCGGGTTGCAAATATCCATCCAATAAATGTATCGCAATGGCACCAAGGGATTTGTGTGTGTGAAATGCCAATTGCTGTAAGGTTCGCATCTCCACCGGAAGCTTGTACTCTTGCGCCAAGGCCAAACAAAACCATAAAAATTGAGGTTCTGTGGCTTCAAGCCAAGTAGGTAATTGATCAGTTACCCATTGGGTCTGATTGCCATACAAGGCTACCAATTTTTGAACATCCTCCTCGGTTAAAGCGTGAGGATAAATGCGTAACGTCTCGGGTTGGAAATTACACAACTCAATTAAAGTGACCAAAGCGGGGATGCGCATCGACGCTGTGCTATAGAAGGCGAGTTGTGTTACGGTATCTTTTAATTGGAGGCTGGGTATCGCTTTGGCATATTCCAACGTTTCTAGCTTCAATAATTCGTTGGTACTTGATAATTCTTTAACGACAAAGGCGTCCAAATTCCACTCTTTGACAAGTGCCGTCAACTTGGGTTGATTGGCTTTGTTACGGTAGGGTGAAGCCGGTGCTAAAAGTTTGCGCAAAACCACGCGACAAGCATCCGGTTGGTCTAAAAACGTATGTTTAAAATGGTCGATTTCTATTTGAGACTCCACCGTATCCCATTCTTCAGCAAAATAAGCGGAAAGGAAATTGCTCAGCGCCACATTCAATTCGGGCCGATCAACAATAGCTTCCGACGTTATTTTGGTGCGAAAGAAAAACGCATACACCATATACAATACCGCCAAACCTGCACAAACAGGCAAGATTATAGCGCCCCAATCGGTGGCTGTAATTTGTTGGTAAAAAGAAAGTAGCGTGTAGGCGCGCATGGGTTTTATTTTAACAATTCAAATGTATTGTAATAGGAATCAGGAATAAAATTTTATCGGTATAACGACAAAAAACTCGATAACGGTCCAAAAAAGTACGGTGAAGGTCTTTTACTGCGTAAAAAACAATTGAAAACGAGTAGCTTAACGATTTGGAAAGGTCAGATTATGTTGCATTCGAAGGAGCAACTCAGGATCTAAAATTAACCCGCTCAAAGCCATTATAAACAGAAGTGTGAGTAAGATCCAAAGGGCTCGTTGCAAAAGACCCTCAATAGGATTAATCAATACAAGCGTGGTACGTTGAGAAAGGAATAGTAGGAATCCAATAAGAAGCGAAAAGAGTAAAGTTTGGAAGCTATAAAAAAGCAGGGGTGACCAAGCATAATACTGTGTTCCAAAGCACACCCAATACATAGGTCCAACTGAAACTGAGAGTATTCCTAAAGGAAATGACCAGCAGAGCAATACAAACGTAAACGTAGGAAAATGTAAGGAGGGAAGAGTTGCTGGTGTTTGTGCCATAGTTATACCGCTTCTAAAAGTAATACGTTTCTAATTTTTTCAGCGATATCTTCAAAAGCGATGGGCTTTGTCAATACTTCGTTGGCGCCTTGTGCAAGGGCTTCCTCCACGATTTCAGCTTCACTCCCCAAAGAGGAAACCACAAAAACAGGTCGGTTGGGGTTCAATTTTTTACTCAACGTCACCAACGTCATTCCGGAGACATGCGGCAATTGAATATCGGTGATTACGACATCGGGGTCGGTGTGGAGTAATTTCCGGGCACCCTCTTCGCCATCCATGGCAAAATCAATTAGGTATCCTTCTTTACCCAGTAAGTGGTTGAGGATGGTTTTGATCATTTTATCATCCTCAATTACGAGTACTTTTTTCATTTCAATGATAAACAACAGACCTGTTGTTGGGGTTTTTAACTAGGGTTTAACGGTGCAAAAGTACTGGGGATGCTGGGCGAACTCAAAAAAAATCGCTGTAGGGTATAAAAACTCGATTAATTTTACTTTTTGATAAATCCAATGTAAATCAGCGATTTATTCGGTTGTTTATCCAAGGGTCCTATGAAGAAATCATTACTTTTTTTACCTTCGTACCGCTTATACGCCTTAAACTGTATTTTTGTTCAACTCTAAAAAAATTAAAAAGCATGACACTTATTAAATCCATTTCAGGTATTCGCGGAACCATTGGAGGAGCCGTGGGTGAAAATTTAACACCTATAGATGCTGTAAAATTTGCTGCTGCCTATGGAACTTTTTTAAAACAACATACGCCAAAGTCCTCATTGAAAGTCGTCATTGGTCGTGATGCCCGAATTTCGGGTCCGATGATCCATCAATTGGTAGTCAACACGCTCCTTGGTTTGGGTATTGACGTTATTGATCTTGGACTGTCGACTACCCCAACAGTAGAAATTGCCGTACCTTTAGAACAAGCTGACGGAGGTATCATTCTTACCGCTTCACACAATCCAAAACAATGGAATGCCTTGAAACTCTTGAATGCTAAAGGGGAGTTTTTAAGTGGAGCCGATGGAGCTGCGATTTTGGAAATAGCCGA
This sequence comes from Flavobacteriaceae bacterium, assembly GCA_947463515.1. GTDB lineage: Bacteria > Bacteroidota > Bacteroidia > Flavobacteriales > Flavobacteriaceae > Flavobacterium. The sequence continues at coordinate 7,220 of CANHRI010000047.1, read as the reverse complement.
AGCCGCTGCCTTTGATTTTGCCGATGTGGATGCGCTTGGTTCGGTGACCGAGAACGATGCCTACATGGACATTCATATCGATGAGGTACTTAATTTACCCTTGGTTGATACTGAAAAAGTGGCGCAACGAAAATTTAAAGTCGTAGTGGATGGGGTGAATTCCTCGGGCGGTATCATTATTCCGAAATTACTCGAACAGATGGGCGTTGAGGTGGTCAAATTGTATTGTACGCCCAACGGTCATTTTCCGCATAACCCTGAACCTTTAAAGGAACATTTAGGAGATATTTGTCAAAAAGTAATCGAAGAACAGGCTGATTTTGGAATTGTAGTCGATCCCGATGTAGATCGTTTGGCGTTTATCACCAATGAAGGAGAAATGTTTGGCGAAGAGTATACATTGGTTGCAGTCGCCGACTATGTGTTGAGTAAAACACCAGGAAATACGGTGTCCAATATGAGTTCCTCACGTGCCTTACGCGATGTGACCGAGTTTCATAACGGATCGTACCAAGCGAGTGCGGTCGGGGAAGTTAATGTAGTGGAGTTGATGAAAGCGACCCAAGCGATTATTGGTGGCGAAGGAAATGGTGGCATTATTTATCCAGAATTGCATTACGGTCGCGATGCCTTAGTGGGTGTGGCTTTATTTCTTACCCATTTGGCTGGCCTAGAACAAACGGTGGCCGAACTTCGAGCGGGTTTGCCAGCGTATTTTATGAGTAAAAATAAAATCGAACTCACCCCGCAAATTGATGTTGCTGGGGTCATGGTTGAAATTGCCAACCGTTATGCCAATGAACCCTTGTCGACAATTGATGGGGTAAAAATCGATTTTCCTACTGAATGGGTGCATTTGCGCAAGTCGAATACCGAACCCATTATCCGCATTTATACTGAAGCGCCTTCTCAAGCGGCTGCCGATGCGTTGGCTAGTCGTTTTGTGACCGAATTGAAAAGTATAGCGGGTGTGTAAAAACCTATAATGTTTTCTAATTACCAAGCCACTTCATTTGGAGTGGCTTTATTTTTTTCGTAAATGTTCTAGGGGAAAAAGGGCCAAAAATCCGAGGCTATAACAAAGCAAATCGTGGACCGAGTAGGAGGTGCCTAGTACTGTTTGGGCAATGCGGTTGTGGGATAAACCCAACCATTCAATGGCTTTAACGAACTGTAAATATTCAATAAGGAACGCAAAAAGAAGAACTGCTGTAGCGATGACAGCGGTGGTTTGTCGCAGTACACTTTTTAGGGCATAGAAGAGCAAAAAAATCACCAAGACATCCCCAAGATAAGGCCGTACAAAACGATCGCGAACCCACAAAGCAATGGCAATTTCAATGCCCAAAAAGAGTAAAAAAAAACAAAAAGCAGAACGGTCAAAATGCATGGGATAAAGGTATTTGTTTTTCATTTTTTGGCAAGAGATTGTTAAGAATTTTGAACGCTTCCGATGAAATGTGTATCATTGCCAAAAATTCAAGTATGACCCAAATGTTAAGATTGTTGCTTGTTGTGTTAGGAATCCTGGGGATAAATGTTTCTTGTACTTCGGTGGAACGTTATAACAAACAAATTGCCCAACCCATTCCCGTAGCGCAACTGCAAGAAGATATTGATTTTATTCAAAAAAAGTTGAAGCGATTGTACCCGCATTTGCATGGATATATCGTTGAAGAAAAGCTCAATCATCAATTCGACAGTATTCGTCGTGTGGTGCAACAGCCGATGACGCCCAAGGATTTTTATTTTGTCATAGCTCCTGTCATTGCATCGGTTCGGCAAGGGCACATGAGTACGAGTTTTCCTCAACCGTTACTGACTCGCGCCCAACGTAAACACCTCAAAGGCTATGGCGAGGGACCCTTATCACAGTTTACTTCGGAGTGGATTGGGGGTGAAATGGTGGTGCTCAAAAACAAGTCCGAGCATAAAAATATCCGTCCCGGAGCTTCCATCGTATCCATTAACGATATTACGCCACAAGCGTTGTATGCCCAATACCGTCCTACGCTTACTTCCGACGGATTTAATGAAACCTATATCCGCAAGGGGTTTGGTCGTCGATTGCCGACGTATTTTACCGCTGAGTTTGGGGTTCGCGACAGCTTGCACTATGTGTTTAAACAAAATGATTCGCTTTATCATTTGTGGGTGAAGCGTAAATCCAAAGCGGCTAAAAAAAAGGTTCAAAAGGCAGCCAAAGAGACGTCCAAAGATACCGCTGTTGTTGCCAAGAAGCCTGAGAATTTAGCGCCAAAAGTTCGCACCCTCAATCGCAAAGAGCGTCGCATTTTTGGCTACGACCCGACGACCAAAGAGTGTGCGGTGAGTTTGAAACGGTCGGAGTTGGATTCAACACTTTTCATATTACGCGTTAAAAATTTCTCAGCGAGTAGCCACCGCAAAGCGTATCCTATCCTTTTTGACTCCATTCGTAAAATGGGACTCAACACGTTAGTGCTGGATTTGCGCGACAATCCGGGGGGACGCGTAGCGGATGCAGTCAATTTGTACCGTTATTTTATAGATCAACCCTTTACGCTTTTGCAACCCGCAGAAGTTACATCCAAAACGAGTTTGTGGAAGCTTGGAGCGATATCTTCTATGTCGCCTGTGGCTTATCCTTTTTTCTTTGTCGGGTATCCGTTTTACATGGCGTTTACCTACCTCCGCACCACCCATAGTTCCAATGATGGCTATCAGTACAAACTCATAGGGAGTCGACCAGTAACGCCCGCTGCTCAAGCCTTTACGGGGAAATTGTATGTATTGATTAACGGCGGGAGTTTTTCGGCGGCTTGTATTGAATCGGCGGCCTTAAAACAACGTCCGAACACCCATTTTGTTGGTGAAGAAACGGGCGGTGCCTTCAACGGAACGGTGGCGGGTATCATGCCGGTGGTTCGTTTGCCGCATTCCAAAATTTCGGTTCGCTTGGGATTGATGCATATCCAACCTGTGGCGCAGTCGGAAGTGATGGGTCGCGGCGTTTTCCCTGATACACCAATTGTACCTTCGCGTGAAGATCGGGTAAAAGCTCGCGATGTTGAGATGGAATGGGTGGTGAACGATGCAGCACGAAAGTAGGGGAATGGATTTTTTCAGTAAATTTTGGTCAATCGAATGTAGTAAAAAAGAGGCGAGGCGACTTTGTACGTTCGATCCTGTTTAAATATAAGTAAGCACTGTGTTTTCAAAAAATAGTACCTTAGCACAAAGCAATCCATTCACGGGTACAATTCTGATTTAGTTAGCCACAAAAAACAAATAATTTATAATGGAAAAAGAAGTTAATAATTTTAGTGTAGGGTTATTTTTATGGCAGGTTTTGAATGTCATTCTTATTGTTTTGGTTCTGTATTTTTTGTTCAAATTATTTAAATGGTGTTTGCGGTATTTCAGTCTTTCCTAATTTTGCTTTAATTTTATAGAAAAATTGGAATCGCATGGCAGTCAGTCGTTGGGTCTTTTTCAAAATATTCGTTTGTTTCGCTTTCATTGCGACTTCCCGAGCGCAAACTACTGATGTATTGTCGTCTAGTCCTGAAAATACACCAACAAAATATACGTTTCGCTTTCCGTTGGGGACTCCCACATTGGACCCTGCTCCTTCTTCGATTTTTTATTCACCAACTGCGTCAGCTCCCTTGCGTCCTGCATTTGCCACGGAGGTACCGCCTTTAGATACCCGCACTTGGAAACTCAATCCCACCGTTGGATTCCGTTCAGGATTTTCTACACAAGAAGTTCCCGCACCTTTTTGCAGTCTTCCTACACAAGGCGCTGCATTCAATGTTTCGGGACGCGACGTGTTTTTACCCTGCCTCGCCGATCGATTCCTCCAATGGGCCTTGCAATCGGTGATTAATCGATAATTTTTTCCTTTACTTACGAACTACACGACAACATCGAACAGCCTACTTTGGTACGCGCCCATTCCGGACGTTTGGCAAACCATTTCTCGTATTCCGGTTGTTCGTCGTAAGGGTTTTTAAGGAGTTCGTGCAACTCGTGGATCAGACTAAAATCGTCTTGATTGGCGGCATCAATAGCTAATTGTGCCATGTAATTTCGCAATACATATTTGGGATTCACTCGGTTCATGGCTACTGCCCGTTCGGCATCTGTTTGAGATTCGTGGGCAAGCCGCTGAAGGTACTGTTGAAAGGTATCTAACCAAGCGGTTTTTACGGGTCCCACACACTGACTCGGCGTATAAAAGGCTTCTTGAATTTTGGTTAAGGCGACTTCAGGGCTGTCGGATTTTTCAATTTTGCCCAACAAACGGAAGAAAATTGTATAGTCCGTTTCTATTTTTTCCAGGTTCGAAAGCAAAGCACGCACCACCTTTTCATCCGATTCTTGTATAGTGGCGAGTCCGAGTTTATTGCGGTTCATTTGTAAAAAAGCTTCATCAAATTGGCGTCCGTAGGCATTTAACACCGCTTCCAAAGGCTCGGCAGCGCCAATCAACGGGTACAACGCATTGGCCAATTGGATGAGGTTCCACAGCGCCACATCGGGTTGGTTGCCATAGGCATAGCGATGGTGCTGACTGTCGGTGGTGTTGGGGGTCCAATCAAGGTTATAATCTTCCAACCATCCGTAGGGACCGTAATCGATGGTGATGCCGTGGACAGACATGTTGTCGGTATTCATCACGCCATGAACAAATCCCACACGTTGCCATTCGATCATCAAATGCAAGGTTTTCTCGCTAACGGTTTTAAAAAAGGCAGTATATTTTTCAGGACCTTCGCTTGTAATTTCGGGATGGTATTCTTTGATCACAAAGTCGGCTAATTGTTGCAGTTGTTCATGCTCCTGACGCGCTGCATGCACTTCAAAACTACCAAAACGAACAAAGGTGGGGGCTATACGGCACACGACAGCACCCTTTTCATAATCGGTATTGCCATCGTACAACATATCGCGTAGCACTTCGTCACCCGTACCTATTAGGGATAAGGAACGCGAGGTAGGTATGCCCAAGTGATGCATTGCCTCAGCGCACAAATATTCGCGAATGGAGGAACGCAAGACGGCCAATCCATCGCCACGACGGGAATAAGGGGTTTTGCCCGCGCCCTTGAGTTGAAGCGTCCAAATTTGGTTGTGGTGTTCCACTTCGCCCAACACGATCGCTCGGCCATCGCCCAACTGTCCCGCCCAATTGCCAAACTGATGGCCGGCATAATTCATGGCAAAGGGTTGGGTATCGCGATATATTTCTTTTCCTGAAAAATAGTGTAGAAAGTCGGTTCTTTTGGTGTCGGCGGCTTCCAATCCAATATTTTCCGCTACTTCAGTTACCGCATGCATCAAGTACGGTTTGCTGGGTATGCGAGGGGTGACATACGAATAATCCGCAAGGGGCACTTGCCGAACAAAATTGGCTGTTTCTGGGTCGGGGGTGAGTGCCTTTTGAAAACGTGGGATGAAATGGAGCTTTTTCATGGTGCAAAGATAGGTTATTTTGAGCTGCTGAGCTGCTGAGCTGCTGAGCTGCTGAGCTTATGGAAGTGTGCAAAAAATAAATTCAGCCTTTAATTCTTTGAATAGTTCAGACGTTAATTTTAATTATCTTTGTGCCACAAACCAACAAACGCATGATTACCACGGCAGTAAAAACCGAATTAGAAGCCTATTTTGCCTCTTTTCGCGATGGAATTATTGGAATAGACCAAGAATTTGAAACGCCTTACGGGACGAAACCGTTGATTTACACCGATTGGACAGCGAGCGGTCGTTTGTACCGTCCGATTGAGGAAAAATTGATGGATACCTTCGGCCCCTTTGTAGCCAATACGCATACCGAAACAACGGTTTCTGGAACCGCAATGACGTTGGCCTATCATGAGGCAAAACAAATCATCAAGCGTCATGTCAATGCGAGTCCCAACGATGTGTTGATCAACACGGGTACAGGAATGACGGGAGTGGTCAATAAGTTTCAACGTATTTTGGGATTGAAAGTTCCCGAAAATTTGAAGGACTATCTCACGTTGCCGACCCAAATCAAACCTGTGGTATTTGTGTCGCACATGGAGCACCATTCCAACCAAACTTCTTGGATTGAAACCATTGCCGATGTGGTAATTATACCGGCCAATGACGAGGGATTGTTTTGTTTAGAACAGTTCAAAAAAGTAGTCGCGCAATACGCCGAACGGAGTTTTAAGATTGCATCGATTACCTCATGTTCCAATGTAACCGGCATTCGCACTCCGTATCATGAAGTAGCCAAAATCATGCACCAAAATAACGGCGTTTGTTTTATTGATTTTGCGTGTTCGGGACCCTATGTTCACATTGATATGCATCCTGCCGATCCCGAAGCGTATTTGGATGCGATTTTCTTCTCGCCGCATAAGTTTTTGGGAGGGCCTGGGACTTCTGGGGTTTTGATTTTCAACAAAAATTTATACAAAAATAATGTTCCCGATTGCCCAGGAGGCGGAACCGTGAGTTGGACTAATCCGTGGGGTGAGCACAAATACATCGATGATATCGAAGACCGTGAAGATGGAGGAACTCCTGGTTTTTTACAAGTAATCAAGACGGCCTTAGCCATTCAGTTGAAAGAAACGATGGGGGTGGAGAATATCATGAAGCGGGAGCATGAGTTGGTTGATTATATTTTTGATCACTTAGCGCCCGTTGAAAATCTTACCCTATTGGCGGGACAGCATCGCGATCGTTTGGGCGTGATTTCGTTTTATATCCATGATTTACATTACAATTTGGGCGTGAAAATATTGAACGACCGATTTGGGATTCAAACCCGGGGCGGATGCAGTTGCGCAGGAACGTACGGTCATTATTTACTGCATGTGGATCAAGAAACCTCGCATCATTTGACGTGCTCGATTGATGAAGGCGATTTAACCCAAAAACCGGGATGGATTCGCATGTCGATTCATCCTACCACCACTTCGGCAGAAATAGAGTATGTGTGTAAGAGCATCATCGCATTGGCTGCAAATCACCAGGAATGGGCTACGGATTATGTTTACAATCCAAAGAAAAACGACTTTACGCACCAAAATGCTGAAGCGGTAGAGAAGGCGATGGTGAAAAGTTGGTTTATTTGAAATTAAAAATTTTAAATTATAAATGGGAAGACTCAGCAGCTATTTCAACAACTTCTTCAACGCCACATATTCTCCCGACTGACCAAAATGGGCATCGTTGTACCGTTGTCCCACCATTTGATG
>CANHRI010000046.1 GCA_947463515.1 Flavobacteriaceae bacterium | reverse complement strand
TTCAGTGTTCAGTGTTCAGTGTTCAGTGTTCAGTGTTCAGTGTTCAGTGTTCAGTGTTCAGTGTAAAATTTTACTAAGGTAGTTTTTTCGCTCCGAACTTTTCTGGGTGAATGATCATATAGCCAATCAATTTCCCAATTTCATTGCTTTTAGCAACTAACAAAGTAAATGTTTTTTGATCAATGTAATGGCATGCTAAGGCAAATTCAAACCAACATTGTGTCTCGGTATTTTCGGTATCTGCATCCGAAAGTTTACTGATAAAATGTTTTGGATAACCTCTTTTTCGATACGCTTCGGCGATATTTGAACAGGTACTTCGCGAACTTCTTCTTATTTGATCCGTTAATGAATACATTTCTTCTTTTGGAAATGAACGAGTAAGTTGAAAAATTTCCATGGCCAGCTCAAACCCTTTTTGATAGGCTAATAAATCTTGAAATCTGTGCATATAAATATTTTTTGGCGTTTATAAATGAGAACGTATTTTAATTAAAATCATTCATTTCGGTATAAAATACATTGTTTGAATTCTGCTTCCTGCTTTATGATTACTGTCCACTGTCCACTGTCCACTATTCACTGATTACTGATTACTGTTCACTGTTTTCTGTACACTGAAATCATGAATTATTTTTCTTTCTAATATTCTTGTAAAACTTGAAACCGAGCATAATTAGAATGGAGAATCCGATAATCCCCACTACACCGTAAATCCAGTCGATGGCATTTTTTAGAATGACCAAAAAGACTACCGCAAATAAGATAATCGTAGCGCCTTCGTTCCATAATCGCATAAAGTTGGAGGAATAGCGAGTGTCATCGTTTTGCAACTGCTTGTAAATTTGATGGCATTTCAAATGATACGCCAAAAGAAGCGCTACAAATCCCAATTTCACTTGCATCCATGGCATGTACAACCACTCTGGATTCAAATGAAGTAAGGTCAGGGCAAATAATGTCGCCAACACCGCACTCGGCCAGGTGATGATATACCACAAGCGATAGGTCATGATTTTGTATTGCGCCCCCAGAATTTCTTTTTCGGGAGAAGGTTTGGATTGTGCTTCTATTTGATACACAAACAACCGAACAATGTAAAAGAGTCCGGCAAACCAGGTGATCACAAAGATCAAGTGCAAGGCCTTAATGTTATTGTAGAGATCCATGGATAGGTTTCAAGTTTCAGGTTTCAAGTTTCAGGTTATTTAACTTGTAACTTAAAACAAGATTTAGTTTTTCCAATCGTTAATCCAATTTGCCACCACTTGACACCATTCGTCTTCGTCGTTTAAACAAGGTACGGCAAAAAATTCTTCCCCACCATTTTCGATAAATTCTTCGTTAGCACGCATGGCAATTTCTTCCAAAGTTTCTAAACAATCTGAAACGAAAGCTGGAGTCACAACCGCTAATTTTTTGATCCCTTTCTTCGGCATTTTGTTGATTTCAACATCGGTGTAGGGCGTCAACCATTTGTCACCCGCCAAACGCGATTGAAAGGTTTGGCTGTATTTTCCCTCAGGGATTCCCAATAATTCTACGACTTGACGCGTGGTTTCATAACATTGGTGACGGTAGCAAAACTCATGGGCCGGAGACGCTGTGATACAACATTTATTATCAATCGTACAATGCGACTTGGTAACATCTGTTTTGCGAATATGGCGTTTTGGAATGCCGTGATACGAAAACAATAAATGATCGTATTCAAAGCCCTCTAAATGTTTTTTGATCGAATTTGCCAAAGCTTGGATAAAATCGGGCTTATTGTAAAAAGCGGGCACTTTGGTGATTTTCATTTCTGGGAAATGCTTTTGTTGCAATTCATCCGCCAATGCCCAAATGGTTGTCGTAGAAGCCATGGCATATTGAGGGTACAAGGCCAATAACATCACATCGGTGACGCCCTTTTCTTTTAATTCTTGCAACCCTTTTTGAATCGTCATGGTGCCATAACGCATCGCCAAAGCCACTGGAATGTCAACGAGTTTCTCTACTTTTTGGTGCATTTTTTTGGAAATCACAATCAAAGGCGATCCTTCCTCAGTCCAAATTTGACTGTACGCTTCGGCCGATTTTTTTGGACGCGTTTGTAAAATGATGCCGCGCACCAACAAAGCGCGCAACAGATAGGGTACGTCAATAACGTATTTATCCATTAAAAATTCATCCAAATACGGCTTAACATCTTTTGGGGTCGGACTTTCAGGCGAACCGAGATTGACTAATAATACTCCTTTCATATGTAGCAATTTATTTTTTTAAACGATTGAAACTTATTTTTTTGATAGTGTTAAAAAGGGTTGACAGATGCAAAACCAATTCGATTATGTGTTGACTTGTAAACTCATCAGGTATTTTTTGGGTGTGGTGCCAAATTTTTTCTTAAACGCTGCGATAAAGTGACTTCCCGTGCTATACCCCACTTTGAGTCCTACTTCATTTACATTATACGAACCGCTGTCTAAGAGTTTTCGGGCATAATCCATTTTGTAATCAAACAAAAAACCGTACACCGTGTCACCATAGATTTGTTTGAACCCCATTTTTAATTTTTTTAAATTCAAACCCACTTGATCAGCCAATTCCTGTAAGCCTGGCGGCTCGGCCATATTAGCAATTACGAGTTCTTTGGCCTTGCGGATTTTCAATACATTTTCTTCATCAATTAAAAAAGGACATTGTTCGGCATTTGGGTCTTCTGAGCGGTTAAAGTACAAACTCAGTAACTCATACCCCTTCCCTTTGTAATAGAGATTTTTGATGGAAGGATTGAGGTTGTAATGAAATAGTTGACTCAACACGATGGCCATCGACGGACTGATGTTGTGTTCCTTATAATATTTCTTATCGATATTTTCTTCGCTCAAAAACGGAATGTTTTCGGTATCAGAAGAAAACAATTTGTGTAGTTTTTTGATTGAAATCAAAATCGAAATCAACCACGTATTGGGGGAAACTTCCAATTGAATCGGCAATTCCTTTTGCGGATTATAAAAAAGTAATGATTTTTCTTCCTTTAATTCCAAAGCATAATTTCCATCGTTAAAGACGAATTTAGCTTTTCCTTTTAACCCAAAATGAAACTGAATAAGTCCTTGCGATACCCCGCGTTTTACAGGATAATTCTCTGTTCCATCATTTTGAAAACGAATCAACAAAAAGTCTTCTTCAATTTTTATTTCTTCAAATGAACCCATAGCGATATTTTTTCGTATATGCTAACCAACGGAAGGATGTAATATTATTTAGAATGAATCTACATAATATCGTTGTCAAGCCCCGTGATTGGTACAAATTTAAAATAAATAACGTAAAAAGTTCCAATCGTGTTAGAAATTACATTAAGCGACACAAAAAGTCCTTGGAGCGTTATTTTTTAAAATTAGTAACCCCGTAACTTTGTTCAACTTTTAGGAAAGAGCCCCTACATGGAAAACGGAATTAAGATTAAACATTCCTCCTTTTATGCAATTGGATTAAGCTACAAGAAAGCCGATGCTGAAACGCGTGGTCATTTTAGTTTGGATGCTGTGGCTCAAGTGAAGCTGTTACAACAAGCGCAAGAAGAAAATATTGAGTCCTTAATTGTGACGTCTACTTGTAACCGTACCGAGATTTATGGTTTTGCGCAACATCCCTTTCAATTGATCAAGTTGTTGTGTGAGAACAGCCGCGGAACCGTCGAAGAATTTCAAAAAGTAGCTTACGTATATAAAGGTGCTGATGCCATAAACCACATGTTCCGAGTTGGAACTGGTCTGGATAGTCAGATTTTAGGGGATTTCGAAATCATTAGTCAGTTGAAAACGGCTTTCGCGCAAAGCAAAGAAGAACAATTGGTCAATGCTTTTTTGGAGCGTTTGGTCAATTCGGTGATTCAAGCCAGTAAAAAAATAAAAACAGAAACCGAAATTTCTACTGGAGCCACTTCGGTTTCTTTTGCCGCGGTGCAATACATTTTTAAAAATGTAGAGGCCATTGCTAATAAAAATATCTTGCTTTTTGGTACGGGTAAAATAGGCCGCAACACCTGTGAAAACTTGGTCAAACATACCAAACACAGTCATATTACCTTAATTAATCGCACCAAAGATAAAGCGGAACGTTTGGCGCGTAAACTTAATGTCATCGTGAAAGATTACGCCGATTTACAATTGGAAATTCAAAATGCGGATGTATTGGTGGTGGCAACAGGAGCGCAAAATCCAACGGTAGACAAAGCGATTTTGAATTTGAAAAAACCGCTGACGATTTTGGATTTATCCATTCCCAAAAATGTTCATGAAAATGTGATGGAGATTCCGGGATTAACCTTAGTACACATGGATCAATTGTCGCAAATCACCGACGAGACTTTGGAAAATCGCAAACAACACATACCAGCGGCCGAAGCGATTATTGAAGAAATTAAAGAAGAATTTATCGCGTGGACTAAGCAGCGTAAATTTGCACCAACCATCCATGCCTTGAAAGCCAAATTGAATGCCATCAAGGAAGGCGAATTGAACGTGCAACGCAAAAAAATGTCCAATTTCGACGAAGAACAAGCGGAAATCATTACCGCTCGCATCATACAAAAAATTACCAACCATTTTGCCAATCACCTTAAAGATGAAAACACACCCGTCGATGAAAGCATCGAATGGATAGAAAAAGTGTTCCAATTGGCATCCTCTGAAAAATAAGATGAGTAAAACCATACGCATCGGAACCCGCGACAGCGAACTCGCCCTTTGGCAAGCCAAAACGGTAGAAAAACAGCTGAACGACTTGGGGTACCGCACCGAAATTATTGCTGTGAAATCCCAAGGCGACTTGGTACTGGACAAACCCTTGTATGAACTCGGGATTACGGGAATTTTCACCAAAACCCTTGACATTGCAATGATCAATGGCGAAGTAGACATCGCAGTGCATTCTATGAAAGATGTCCCAACCGCTTTGCCACAAGGCATTGTCCAAGCCGCCGTTTTACCTCGCGCCAATGTATTGGATATCTTGGTACACAAAGGGTCAACAGACTTACTAGAAGCCACAGTCACCATTGCAACGGGAAGTTTACGCCGTCAAGCGCAATGGCTCAACCGTTATCCCCATCACACCGTGGTTGATTTACGTGGCAATGTAAATACCCGAATGCAAAAATTACACGATAACGATTGGAGTGGTGCCGTATTTGCCGCCGCCGGTTTAGAGCGTTTAGGATTTATTCAAAAAAACGAAGTTAAAAGCCCCTCTTTTGTAGGGGTTGGGGAGGCTTTGGATTGGATGATACCCGCACCCGCACAAGGCGCAATGGTAGTGGTCGCGATGGAAAATGACAATCATGTCTTAGAAGCCTTAGCCCAACTCAATGATATAGAAACCGAAGTGTGTACTGCGATCGAACGTCAATTTTTACGCACCCTTGAAGGAGGTTGTACAGCTCCCATCGGCGCTATAGCAAAATACGATGAAGCCCAAGATGAAATCCAATTTCATGGTGTTTTATTATCCCTAGATGGAAAAGAAAAATTGGAAATTCAACGCAATTTTCCAATCAATGAATGGAAAAAATTAGGGTTTCATTGTGCCAAAGAAATCATTGACAACGGCGGTGCTGCCTTAATGGAACGCATCAAAGCCCAGTTGAAAAAGTAATTAAAGTTTCGACGTTCTTAGAAAAAATGACTACCCTACTGTCCACAAAATCCCTGACTGAATCCCAACGCCAACTGCTGGCGGAAGCAGGTCTATCGGTGGTGGAACAGGAGTTTATTCGTGTACAGTTGGTACCCGTTCCTAACTTGGAATGGCAACACAATCTGTTATTCACGAGTCAGCAAGCGGTAAAAAGCGTGGTGGCCCAAAAGTCCATTGCCCATCCCGAAAATCATACTGTTTTTTGTGTGGGTGAAAAAACAAAAGCAGCCCTTGAAACAGCGGGATTTATCGTGAAAGCTACTTTTGAATCGGCTGAAACGATGGCTCATTTTCTTATCAATTCCGATGAGAACCACTTTGATTTCTTTTGCGGGAACCGTCGTTTGGATACGCTGCCCTCACGTTTAATTCAAAAGGGGAAAAACTTGCGTGAAATCGTGGTGTATTCCACCGAAAATCAAGCCCTAAAAATAGAAACTCCTATCGATGGCGTACTCTTTTTTAGTCCGTCGGGTGTGGAGAGTTTCTTGGAAAAAAATACACTCGAAACACAACCTTGTTTTTGCATAGGCTCCACAACAGCTGCCGCATTACACGGGATCACTCAAAATGTTCACATTGCGTCAACTCCCACCGTGGAGGCCACGCTACAACTCAGTATAGACTATTTTAAACGCTGAATTACTATTCGGCTAAACGATAAATTATGATTAAAAACGACCTTTTTTTACGTGCTTTAAATAACGAAAAAGTAGAACGTCCGCCCGTGTGGATGATGCGTCAAGCCGGACGCTATTTGCCTGAATTCCGAGCGCTTCGCGACAAATATGATTTTTTCACCCGTTGTGAAACACCCGAATTAGCAGCTGAAATTACGGTGCAACCCATTCGCATTGTGCAACCCGATGCCGCTATTTTGTTTTCGGACATCTTGGTTGTGCCACGTGCTATGGGTATTCATGTCGAACTCAAAGACAATTTGGGGCCGATTATCCCGAATCCTATCCGCACGATGGAGCAAGTGGACCAAGTTTTTGTACCGAATATTCAGGAAACCTTAGGCTATGTGATGGATGCCGTGAAATTGACCAAAGAAATGTTGAATGATGAGGTGCCTTTAATCGGTTTCGCCGGTTCGCCCTGGACGATTTTCTGTTATGCCGTTGAAGGAAAAGGATCGAAAAGTTTTGATACCGCTAAAGGATTTTGTTTCTCCAATCCAGTAGCGGCGCATACCTTATTGCAAAAAATCACCGACACGACCATTTTATACTTAAAAGAAAAAGTAAAAGCGGGCGTTAACGCGGTGCAAATTTTTGATTCGTGGGGCGGCATGTTGTCTCCGGCCGATTATCAAGAGTTTTCATGGAAATACATCAACCAAATCGTCGAGGCTTTAGCCGAAGAGACCAAAGTCATCGTGTTCGGAAAAGGGTGTTGGTTTGCCCTAGGCGAGATGGCCCAATCCAAAGCTTCGGCGTTAGGAGTAGATTGGACGTGTTCGGCGCGAAATGCCCGTTATTTAACCGGAGGGAACATTACCCTCCAAGGAAATTTCGATCCTAGTCGCTTGTTGTCACCCATTCCGACCATCAAAAAAATGGTCCATGAAATGATTGACGCGTTTGGTAAAGACAATTACATCGTGAATCTTGGCCATGGCATTCTACCCAATATTCCGGTCGATCATGCCAAAGCCTTTATTGAAGCGGTGAAGGAGTATAATCAGTAATCAGTAGGCAGTGTACAGTGAGCAGTACGCAGAAGTGAACAGCGACTGAAAACTAAAATTTTATGAAAGAACAATTTCTATCCTATATCCATACGCTTCAAGACCAGATTTGTTCGGGTCTAGAAGCCATTGATGGTTCAGCAAAATTTCGAGAAGATCTTTGGGACCGACCCGAAGGCGGCGGCGGTCGAACACGCGTAATCGAGAATGGCCCTGAAGGATCGGGAGTTTTTGAAAAAGGCGGCGTGAATATTTCGGCGGTTCATGGCAAATTACCCGATTCCATGAAGCAACTGTTCAAGGTCGGTGAGGCCGATTTCTTTGCCTGTGGCTTGAGTTTGGTCATTCACCCCAAAAATCCAATGGTGCCAACCGTACATGCCAACTGGCGCTATTTTGAAATGTATGATGCCCAAGGCGAAGTCATGCAAAGTTGGTTCGGCGGCGGACAGGATTTGACACCCTATTATTTGTTTGATGAAGATGCGGTTCATTTTCATCAAACGTGTAAAACCGCCTGTGATGCGCACGATCCTTCGTTTTATCCCAAATATAAAAAACAATGTGATGCCTATTTTTGGAACGCCCATCGTAAAGAAGCCCGTGGCGTCGGCGGTTTGTTTTTTGACTATTTAAAAGCCAACGAACAAAACTCCATGGAAGATTGGTACCGTTTTGTCACCGAAGTCGGAAATAGTTTCTTGCAAGCCTATGTTCCTATCGTTGAGCGCAGAAAAGACTTACCGTATACGGAGGCGCAACGCACGTGGCAGGAAATTCGCCGCGGCCGTTATGTCGAATTCAATTTGGTACACGATAAAGGCACGTTGTTCGGACTCAAAACCAACGGACGGATTGAATCCATATTAATGAGTTTACCGCCACATGTACAGTGGGTGTATGATCATCATCCAGAGTCGGGAAGCGAAGAAGCGCGATTGTTGGAAGTTTTGGCGCAACCTGTGGAGTGGGTTGTGAGCGATTAGCTTTCGGCAATTAGCGATTAGCTCTCAGTATTTTTTAATGATAAGTTAGTTATAATAATGAAAGATTTCAGGACATTGACAGTATGGGAAAAGTCACATCAATTGACATTAGCTATTTATCACGTTTTAAAAAATTACCCAAAAGAAGAACTTTTTGGATTAACAAGCCAAATGAAGCGATCTTCGAGTTCTATTCCTACGAATATTGCAGAAGGATGTGGTCGTAATACGGATAAAGATTTTGCCCGATTTCTAATTATGGCTTTTGGCTCTGCTAATGAATTAGAATACCAAATAATATTGAGTAAAGATTTGGCATTTATAGATAATGAGACTAGTAATAAACTACTAGTTCAAGTGGAAGAAATCAAGAAAATGTTAAATGCATTAATTCATAAATTATCAAAATAAAAGGTTAGTTACTTATTGCTAATTGCTGAAAGCTAATAGCTAATAGCTAACCACTAAATACTAAAAAATTATGTTTCCATTACAAAGAGGAAGAAGATTACGCGTTAACGAGAGCATTCGTTCTTTAGTTCGCGAAACGACATTAAGTCCGGCCGATTTTATGTTCCCCATGTTCATTGCCGAAGGAGAAAACTATCGTTCGGAAATTCCCTCCATGCCGGGAATTTTTCGCCGTTCTTTAGATTTAACGGTAGAAGAAGTCAAAGAATTATTTGCTTTAGGAATTCGTGCGGTTAACATTTATGTGAAAGTAGATGAAAGTTTGAAAGACAACACCGGCAAAGAAGCTTGGAATTCCGAAGGCTTGATGCAACGTTCTATTCGTGCCATTAAAGCGGCTTGTCCCGAAATGATTGTCATGCCCGATGTTGCTTTGGATCCGTATTCGATGTATGGTCACGATGGCATTATTAAAAACGGAGATATTGCTAATGACGAAACCAACGAAGCTTTAGTAAAAATGGCCGTTTCGCATGCCGAAGCCGGAGCCGATTTTGTGGCACCCAGCGATATGATGGACGGTCGGGTATTGCGCCTTCGTCAAGGGTTGGATGCTGCAGGTTTTCATCATGTAGGCATTATGAGTTATTCTGCCAAATATGCATCAGCGTTTTACGGACCTTTCCGAGATGCCTTGGATAGCGCTCCCAAAGAAGCCGATGTAGTGGTTCCCAAAGACAAAAAAACCTACCAAATGGATTATGCCAATCGCATTGAAGCCGTTAAAGAAGCGCTATGGGATGTGGAAGAGGGCGCCGATATTGTGATGGTCAAACCCGGAATTGCCTACTTGGATATCGTGCGTGAAGTCAAAAATGCAGTAAATGTTCCTGTGACAGTTTTCCACGTTTCTGGGGAATATGCCATGATTAAAGCGGCTGCCGAACGCGGCTGGTTGGATCACGACACGATTATGATGGAACAATTGATGTGTATCAAAAGGGCAGGAGCGAGTTTGATTTCGACCTATTTTGCCAAAGAAGCAGCGCTATTGTTGCATCGGCAATAATCAATCCATTATTCGTGAAATTAGAAAAATAAATAAGCCTACCTGTGTAAAAAAATAACCATGAAAAAAATACATGTGTTTTGCATGCTAACGCTAGCCTGTAGTATTATTTCTTGCGGCGGTGACCCGAAGAAAACCGACAACAATAGCCCTGAGGTCAATCCAGAGACGACGGTTGAAGAAACCAAAACAAAGGCTGATTTTCCCCTAGCGGAACAAGGCAAAGCGTTGTTTGAAGGAGAAGGAACCTGTGTAGCCTGTCATAAACTGGACACCAAAGTGGTAGGTCCCAGTATTCAGGAAATTGTAGCCATTTATAAAGCTAAAAATGCCAGCATTGCTACTTTTTTGAATGAAGCGTCCGAACCTATAGTCGACCCTTCGCAGTACAGCATCATGAAAGCGAATTTTGCTATAACCAAAAACATGAAACCCGAACAACGGCTGGCGTTGGAGCAATACATGATGAGTTTGGCACCCTAAAATGAGACAGCAAACGTAACAAAAGCGAGAATTCCTTCTTCGTTTTTCCGTATTTTGTGGCCATGAGCGCAATAGAAACCGTTACAATACCTACTCCATTAGGATTTGCCAAAATTTCAGGAAATTCCGAAGGTATTCAATCCGTTTGTATCATGGAAGAAGGCGAAGCGACAGCTGAAATTCCAACAACACTTTTGGAGGTAGTGCAACAACTTTCGGAGTATTTTGAAGGGAATCGAACCGAGTTTCAATTAAAACTGAATCCGAAAGGAACTGAATTTCAACAAAGAGTCTGGCAAGCCTTACTTCTAATTCCCTATGGAAAAACAATTTCTTACCAACAATTAACCCTGCAGTTGGGCGATCCCAAAGCGATTCGAGCCGTAGCAGCGGCCAACGGGAAAAATCCGCTTTGGATCATCATTCCGTGTCATCGTGTGATTGGCACCAATGGTGATTTGACGGGATATGCGGGAGGATTATGGAGAAAGAAATGGTTGCTGACTCATGAGAAAGGGGAATCTCAACAAAGTTTGTTTTAAAAATGCAAAAAATAATGTACCTTCGGTTAAAATTTATAAGCCATGATAGACAAAATTAAATTAGAACACGTGCTGTTTCTCGACATTGAAACGGTTCCCCAAGAAGAATTTTTTACCCAAATGGATCCCGAAATGCAAGCGCTTTGGGAGCAAAAAACCCAGTACCAGCGCAGGGATGAATTTTCCCCTGAAGAATTTTATGATCGGGCAGGAATTTGGGCCGAATTTGGAAAAATTGTTTGTATTTCCGCTGGGTATTTTCAAATCAAAAGCGACATTCGGAATTTCCGGGTGACTTCATTTTTTGGAGAAGAAAAAGAATTACTGCAAGCCTTTAATAATCTGCTGAACAACCATTTTAGTGGACCGCAGTATGTATTATGTGGACATAATAGCAAAGAGTTTGACATTCCTTTTATTGCCCGAAGGATGATTATTAACGGAGTCTCTCTTTCCAATAAATTGAATTTATTTGGAAAAAAACCATGGGAAATTCCGCATTTGGACACGATGGAATTATGGAGGTTTGGCGATTATAAGCATTATACTTCGTTAAAGTTATTGACCAAAATTTTAGGCATTCCCACCTCCAAAGACGATATTGATGGAAGTCAGGTGGGTGAAGTTTTTTATAAAGAAAAAGACATCGATCGCATCGTTACCTATTGTGAAAAAGATGTAGTAGCGGTGGCACAAGTCTTACTTCGTTTCCGCAATGAAGATTTACTCATTCCAGAAGAAATTTTACATGTATAAAAAAAGGATGTCTGAATAGACATCCTTTCTGTATTTTGGACTTCTCAAACTATCGTTTAATAATAACTCGTTGCGAAGTAGTTCCTAAGCTATTTTCGATACGTACTAAGTAAACGCCTTCAGCCAAATGTTGCACATTCAAGCGCGCCAATTCATCATGGGTTTCTTTTTGTCCCACTTCGCGTCCTTGTAAATCGTAGAGGCGAACTTGCGTGCGTTCCACACTGTTTGGAATTAAAACATTGATAAGTTCGTTGGTCGGATTCGGAAATACGCGTACTTGAGCTAAACTAACTTCAGGAGTAGACAGTGCCGGCGAAACACGACAAAGGTCGATACTGAAATTGTTTACCGTTCCCCCATCACCATTCCATGGGTCGTTGATGTTTAACACCCATTCTCCGTCGGCAGGTAAGGAGTTTAAAGCGCTCAAACTATCAAGTGGAGCCACCAAACCGGTGAGCGATGGGTTTCCACTACAAACAGGGTCATTTCCATCGTCATCATAGGTACAATCCATATTGTCATTATCGCCACATGCCTCGCGCATCAATACAATACTTGGACTGCCAATTGAAGCGGGACCTTGTAAAGTAAGCGTCATGTCTTGAATATACGTATGGGTAATGTTTACATTGACATTAATGTCGCCAATGGTATATCCTCCTGTAATTGTCAAAGGTACGCTTGCACTTGAATTTGCTACCGAATCAATAAAGGCATTGGAATAATCAGTTGCTTCAAAGGATTGATCACAACTAACAACACCTGTATCAAAACTGAATACAGCTGCTGATGTCGCTACTCCAGTTCCACAACGGTTAGAAGGAATAATACGCCAAAAATAACGCGTTGATTGCTGTAAACCTGTAACTGTAAATCGGTTTAATGTCGTCGTTTCATTCACGGCTAATGTGCTGAAATTACTGTCGGTAGAAGCTTGTACGGTATACGTTTCAGCATTGCTGTTGGCATTCCAACGCAGTACGGCTGAAGTCGATAATCCCGTTTGTCCGTTGGATGGGCTATTTAACGTTAAGGGTTGGAAACTGGCATTAAAAATGCGTAATGTTTTAAAACGCGTTTCGGTTTCTGTTCCATTATTCCCCGTAATTCCCACAAAATATTCACCTGGAGTTACATTCGCCAAACCGTTAACCGTCATTGTTACAGTGCCAGAGGTATTTCGGCTTGGTGGAGTAAATGAAGCCGAAGCCCCTGCAGGTAATCCTGTTGCTGAAAACGTAGTTGTTCCCCCACCAGACTGTGTATAATTGAAGGTGTAAGACGCATTTTGATTAGCACACAACAATTGGTCACCACTTGTTGAATTGAGGGCAAATGTTGAATTTAATCCTGTGATGATTAAAGAATATTTTTGACTTCCGGTCACTAAAGTTCCTTTGTGTGAAATGGTAATGGTGTATTGACCTGCTACAGGCGTATCAATTCGAACCAATTCAACATTGTCAACATCATTATCTCCTGTTCTTACCGCAGGATTGTTAGGATTTGGCGTTAATTTCCATGGAAAGAACGTCGTTTCATTACGCGTGATGCGAATATCCAAGTCGTTGACCAAAGCCTTAATGAATTCATTGGGCGTCGTGCTTGTATTCATGTTTCCGGGTAAATCGGTCCACGTAATCGAAGCCACCAACGGTGAAGTTCCACTCGCATTTACAGTCATCGAAAACGTTTGTCCTTGATTTAGATTTTCTTCCGATACCCAAGCAGTTAATCCATTGGCATTTAAGGTTTCAACAGCGCGTTTTGCATTGAGCAATCCCCAACCAAAAACAGCATCTGGACCCACATTACCTGCATCATCCGCGGTGTGACAAGCCAACCCTTTTAAGGTGGAAGCACGCATAAAGGTGTTGTATAAATTTTTATAGTGTTGTTGCAAAAGTAAAAGGGTTCCTGCCACATTTGGGGAGGCCATAGAAGTTCCAGATAAAGTTGAAACAGCACCATTACTTGCATTACTCGTAGAAGTTAAACCTGAACCATTTCCAGTAATATCGGGTTTAATACGGAAATCATCCGTTGGTCCTTGACTACTCGAAATGTTAATATTTATGGTACCAGCAGCTCCTGTGGTAGCATTAACCGTTACATCCTCACAATTTGCTACAACTAAATTATTTTTACAGGTTTTGTTCGTGGTTAATTTGTCGAAACCAAAAAACAAAGGATCAGAATTTGCATTCGAAGTTCCCTCATTTCCTGCGGAGGCTACTTGAAGGTAGTAAGGCGCATTGTAAGCCACTTCATCCCAAGCAAAAGAATCCGTGATGTAAGCACCTACAATCCATCCTGGGATAGCATTACCTCCAGAAGAAATAGGAACACCGTAAGAATGATTGGAAACTAACATCCCTAACTGAATCTCAGATACAGCTTCACTAATATCATCGGTCCAATTGAATGTTCGTGCAGTTGCTGCGGGTGCCATCCCTTTTACGCTTGCTGGATTGGCCGAGGCGACCATCGTTCCTGTTACGTGGGTAGCATGAAGAATCGTACTTCCGGCGGGGTCGTCAACAACAGTTACACGGTTGCCAAAAGCATTGTGGGTAGTGCGAACACCGCCACCATCCCAAACTCGGGCTACCATATTTTCACCATTTAAATTCAATCCCATTGCACCACCCGTGTGTAAGAAATTCGCACGCGTTGCACGAGCTGCTGCAACATTATCGGTGCTGAAATACATGGGGTAACCATCTGGCGTAAGTTTCATTAGTTCAGAAAAAGATCCGTTTGGCCCCTCAATTGTTAAAGGCCAACCATTGATTTTGGCTACAGTAATCGCTTTTTCTTTTTCAGAGGCTTGAAGATTTCGGTAATATTCTTGTCGCTCTTTTAGTTTATCCATGTTGTAGGTAGCTGTAATCGCGGCTACATCTTGGGGAGTTTGACTATACAGATTAAGTCCACCAAGGAGGACAATCAGAGCAATGAAGTTTTTTTTCATAGCTAGAAGCATTTCAGTTTGTTGGTTAATTTCGGCAAATATAACAAACCTGTTAGTGATTTAACATTAAACAAATTGTATTATTTAATTATATATGATTTTTTTAGCAATAAGGAATCCATTGACCGGATATTTTTTTACATCAAAGATTTATCCGTATTTTGAAAAAAATTACAACACATGGTACTTAGTAGATTTTGGTTGACCATTTTTATAGCTTCAATAGCCTTTACCGTTTTTGCTCTTTTTTCTGGAGATACCTACACCATTGATTCCATTTTAAATGGAAAAAAAGACGATCCCATATTGATTTCCGAACGCTACTTGAATGACACCCCTTCGTTCATTCGCGACAGCATTGAAAAAGCCCCTGAAAAGACTATAGTGATCAATCGGGATACTTTGAATCCAGATACGACTTATGTATACAAAAGTAAAACGGTTAAACTCTATTCGGGACTACAAAAGTCAGATGGCTTACTGCCTACATGCAAAAACACCTTGATGGATATTATCCTTCCTTTGATAGCTTATTTGGCGTTTTTCTGTGGACTTATGGAGTTGCTGATTGTTTCTGGGGCATCCGAGAAAATAGCGAAATGGCTCTCTCCCGTATTTGCCAAAGTTTTCCCTTCTGTCCCCAAAAACCACGAGTCCATTTCGTATATGACGTTGAACTTTGCTGCGAATTTCCTCGGACTCGATTCGGCTGCTACGCCCTTTGGATTAAAAGCGATGCAATCCTTGCAAGAAATTAATCCCGAAAAAGACAAAGCCAGTGATGCGCAAATCATGTTCATGTGTTTGCATGCCGCTGGACTCACCTTGATTCCCACATCTATTATTGGGTATCGTGCCGCCCAAAACGCGACCAACCCCGCCGATGTGATGTTGCCGTGTATTATTACCTCATTTATTGGTACTATTGCGGCGCTCATTATTGTGGGGATTCGCCAACGTATTAACTTTTTCAGTGCGACCTTATTAGTAGCCATTATGTCTGTGGTTGCGGCGATTTTCGGACTTTTATTCTACATCAACGGATTGGATTTAATTGGAAAAAGTTTCTTTACAGCCAATTTGTCCGGGCTCATGCTCGTCGCCATTATTGGTGCAACGCTTATCTTTTCGTTTATTCATGAAAATAAATTCACTGAAAAAGAAACCACTATTTTTGATGCATTTGTCGAGGGATCTCGAAATGGTATCCAAACGGGGGTGAAAATCTTTCCTTATGTCCTTGCGATGTTGGTGGCTATTTCCTTCTTCCGAAATAGCGGTTTGTTTGAAATCATTAGCCGTTGGATCGCCATCGGATTTTCACAAATCGGGATTGCCAAAGACATTACCGATTCGCTTCCCGTGGCCATGCTGCGTCCGTTCAGTTCGGGCGGTTCACGTGGATTTATGATTGATGCGATGCAAAACTTCGGTCCCGATTCGTTCACCGGTCGCTTGGTATGTATTTTCCAATGCAGCGCCGAAACTACCTTTTACGTGATTGCGGTGTACTTTGGTTCGGTCAACATTAAAAACACCCGCTACACTTTGGCAACCATGTTATTGGTAGATTTGATTTGTGTGGTTACCGCGATTATGGTGGCGAGTTGGTTTTTTATCCGTTAATTTTTTTCTAAACGACACCTTTCTAGAAAAAAATAGGTTCTGAGAGCAGAGAATAATCCACAGTGACAATAGGATGCTTCAGGGCATTTTCGTACTTTTACGTTTCTAAAACAACAACAAACAATGGACTTTTTATACCAAGACCCGTATCCGATTTTAAAAGACGATACACCTTATAAAAAATTAACTTCCGACTATGTGAAGGTTGAAAATTTGGGTGACCGTGAAATTCTTTCCGTTGACCCAAAAGGCCTAGAATTATTGGCTGAGGAAGCGATGAAAGACGTTTCATTCATGTTGCGTTCTTCGCATTTGCAAAAATTGCGCAACATCATTGATGATCCCGAAGCGACGGATAACGACTGTTTTGTAGCGTATAATTTATTGCAAAATGCCGTAGTGGCCGTAAGCGGCGAATTACCTTCATGTCAAGATACAGGAACCGCGATTGTGATGGCCAAAAAAGGAGAAAACGTCTACACTGGAGCGGATGATGCCGAATGGCTTTCCCGTGGGATCTTCAATACCTACCAAAACCGCAACTTACGGTATTCGCAAATAGTGCCGATTACGATGTTTGAGGAGAAAAACTCAGGATCTAACTTGCCCGCGCAAATCGATATT
The DNA here is from genome assembly GCA_947463515.1 of Flavobacteriaceae bacterium. GTDB lineage: Bacteria > Bacteroidota > Bacteroidia > Flavobacteriales > Flavobacteriaceae > Flavobacterium. The sequence goes on along the minus strand of CANHRI010000046.1, from coordinate 5,425 downwards.
TATGCTAAAAAAGGAAATTCGTATGAGTTTTTATTTTTAGCAAAAGGAGGAGGCTCGGCCAACAAAACCTTTTTATACCAAAAGACCAAATCGTTATTGAACGAAAAATCACTTGAGGAGTTTATCCGTGAAAAAATCATGGACTTGGGCACGTCCGCTTGTCCCCCCTACCATTTGGCAATTGTTATTGGCGGAACTTCCGCTGAAGCGAATTTAGCAGCCGTGAAAAAAGCCTCTGCGGGTTATTACGATAATCTACCGACTTCGGGGAATATGGCGGGTCAAGCTTTCCGTGATTTGGAGTGGGAAGCACGTGTACAACAAATTTGCCAAGAAAGTTCGATCGGTGCCCAATTTGGTGGAAAATACTTAACCCATGATGTGCGTGTGATTCGTTTACCACGCCACGCCGCTTCGTGTCCTGTGGGTATGGGCGTTTCATGTTCGGCCGACCGAAACATTAAAGGAAAAATTACCAAAGACGGGATTTACCTCGAGCAATTGGAAACCAATCCCGCGCAATATTTACCGGCAACGGCACCGCATTTGGAAGAACCGGTGGTGGTGAATTTGAACCGACCCATGAAAGAAGTTTTAGCTGAGTTGTCGCAATACCCGATCAAAACCCGTTTGAAATTAAACGGAACTTTGATTGTGGCCCGCGATATCGCCCATGCTAAAATCAAAGAATTGTTGGATGCAGGTCAGCCGATGCCCGAATATTTCAAAAACCATCCTGTGTATTATGCGGGTCCGGCGAAAACCCCACATGGGATGCCTTCAGGAAGTTTCGGCCCAACTACCGCAGGTCGTATGGACGTGTATGTCGAAGAATTCCAAAAACACGGCGGCAGCATGATCATGTTGGCCAAAGGAAATCGTGGCAAAGAAGTCATGAATGCCTGCAACACCTATGGCGGCTTCTATTTGGGCTCCATTGGTGGTCCGGCAGCGATTCTTGCCAAAGAAAATATCTTATCCGTTGAGATAGTTGATTTCGAAGAATTGGGCATGGAAGCCGTACGCAAAATTGAGGTCAAAGACTTCCCCGCGTTTATTATTACCGATGATAAAGGAAACGATTTCTTTGCGGCATTGAGTCACTAGTTTTAGAAAAAAGAAGAAAGAAACAAGAGAAAAGAAACCTGTATATTGAAAAGATGTACAGGTTTTTTTAGGGTCTTTAAATTTCTAATTAATGTAATGGCATTATAAAAGGTATTCCCAAAAATTGTCGCGATGCACTACATATGTGTTTTTGGGATGATATTTTTCAGTAAAAGACTTTGTGAATTTTACTTTTTTAAGAGGATTGAATTTTATTTCATAGGCTGAAATCTCATTTTCAATAATTTCAATAAAATCAATCTCTGCTTGCTGTGCGTTTCTCCAGTAATGTGTTTTTCCATAAAATCCATTGTATTTTAACTGCTTCATTTTTTCACTAATAAAGAAGTTTTCAAACAAAGATCCTACGTCTTGCCTGCTTTGCAATGGATTAAATTGGCCTATGATGGCATTACGTATTCCATTATCATAAAAATAAATTTTTGGTTTTGCAGTGATTTCATTCCGTTGGTTTGTAGAAAAAGGGTGCAATCTAAAGATGACATATACTTTTTCTAACAAATCAATATAATTCACAACAGTCATGCGATCTACGCCCAAGATTTTTGCCAATTCGTTATAGGAAACCTCACTACCCAGTTGTAATGCCAAAGCATTTAATAATTTTAAAAGCAAATCAGGCTTTTTGATGTTGACCAATTCCAAGATGTCTTGATACAAATAACTGCTCGAAAGTTGCAGTAATATCTTTTGTTTGTTGGTCTCTGTAACTACTTCAGGATACATTCCGTAGATTAAAAATTCTTCTAATCGAGCATAAGCATTGGCAAATGTATAGTGATTTCTAACTTCATTCCACGATAAGGGAAACAATTGATGTTCCCATTTTCTTCCCGTAAGGGGTTCATTTATTTGTTTTCCCAAATCAAGTGAAGAAGATCCTGTAAGTATAAATTGCTTGTTTAATTTCGCATCCACCAGCATTTTTATGGCCAAACCAATATTCTCAATTCGTTGCGCTTCATCAATGACAATGGTATCATAATCGGTTACCCATTGGCGTAAAAATTGGAAATTAGCTTGCGCAAATTGCAACCGTGTTTGTGGGTCGTCACCATTCAAAAAAAGTGTTTTTTTCCCAGTAACGATTTTTTCAATCAGCGTCGTTTTTCCAACTTGTCTAGGGCCAACAACAACAATCACTTTTTTATAATTGTAATCAGCTACTATATTTTGAGTTAGCGTTCTTGTTATCATACTACAAATGTAGTAAATTATGTTTTAAACCATAAAAAATTATAAAATATTATTATTACAACCCTAAAATCATATATTTTTATCTTTAAAAGCGAATAGTAGTTGTGCCCTAGTAGTTGGGTTGTCTATTCGACATACAACACCAATCCCTTTAAATAATGCCCTTCGGGATGGTAAATGTTGGTGGGGTGATCAGGTCCTTGGGTGAGTTTGTGTAACACACGAATGGCGCGTCCCGACTCGATAGCGGCGGCGGCAACGGTGTTATAAAACAAGACATCGTCAATCACTTGCGAGCAAGAGAAGGTAAATAAAATGCCTTTGGGTGCTAGTGTTTTGAGTCCGGCTACATTCAAGCGTTTATAGGCTTGTGTCGCGGTGTGTTTACTTTTGATGCTTTTGGCAAAGGCAGGCGGATCCAAGACAATCACATCGTAGTGTTGGTGGTGATTGCGCATAAACTCAAAAACATCTGAAGCGACTGCGGTATGGTTGGCTCCCGGAAAATTCAATTCCATATTGCGGGAAGCAAGATCCACCGCTTTTTGGGAGATATCAACAGAAGTGACCAATTCTGCGCCGGCTTCCATCGCATAGATAGAGAAACCGCCAGTATAGCAAAAGGTATTGAGTACTTTTTTGTCTTTGGAAAAAGAGCCCAATAATTTACGGTTGTCGCGTTGGTCCAAGAAAAAACCGGTTTTCTGCCCTTCGACCCAGTTCACGTGAAAGGAAATGCCGTTTTCTTGAGCGATGGTTTCGGGGGTATTCCCGAATAGGAAATAATCCGTTCCTGTTTGGGGTAAGGTACCGCTACTTTTGCAATAGATGGTTTCGCAATGTTCGGGAAATGCCTGTTGGATGGCTTGTGCAATGGCTTCCATCGCTTGAAAGATTCCGGTGGAATGCGCTTGTATAACCCAATGGTTGTGGTAAAAATCGATGATGAGTCCGGGAATCCCATCGCCTTCACCGTGAATCACACGAAAGGCGTTGGTTTGGGTAAAATCCAAAATCTGTTGGCGCATTGCCCAAGCGGCTTGGAGTTTTTCTTTCCAAAAATCAGGGGTAAACGGTTCGGTACCAAACGTGAGTAAGCGCACCGAGATACTGCCTTTATCACTGAAATAACCTGTGCCTAAATGTTCGTTGTGTGCATCGACCACATCCACGAGTTCGCCGTCGTTCAATTCTTGGGTGATCCCATAAATCGCTCCGCTAAACACCCAGGGGTGGCGGCGTTGAATGGATTTTTCTTTTCCTTTTTTTAGGATTACTTTTGGAAACATAGTTTGATTTGAAAATGAAAAAATTTGAAAATTTGAAAATGAATCTAAAAGACAAGACCATTTTCAAATTCTCAAATCTTCAAATGGATTAATTATATACTCATCTCAGGCACATCGCCTTCAATGATTAATTCCGCTTCGGTCGCTTGAATGATTTCGTCTACGCTTACGCCGGGAGCGCGTTCCAACAATTTGAACCCTTTGGGGGTGACTTCCAAAACAGCCAATTCGGTTACGACTTTTTTCACACAGCCGACACCGGTTAGGGGTAAGGTGCATTTTTTCAAAATCTTACTTTCCCCCGCTTTGTTCACGTGCATCATGGCAACGATTATATTTTCTGCAGAGGCCACCAAGTCCATAGCGCCACCCATTCCTTTAACCATTTTACCGGGTATTTTCCAGTTGGCAATATCCCCATTTTCAGCCACTTCCATAGCGCCCAAAATGGTTAAGTCCACTTTTTGCGCGCGAATCATTCCGAAACTGAAGGCCGAGTCAAAGAAACTCGCTCCTGGCAAGGTGGTAATGGTTTGTTTACCCGCGTTGATGATGTCGGCATCTTCTTCGCCTTCAAAGGGAAACGGACCCATACCGAGTACGCCGTTCTCCGATTGAAATTCGACCGAAATATCGGTGCGGACATAATTTGCGACTAAGGTTGGAATCCCAATTCCGAGATTTACGTAATAGCCGTCTTGTACTTCTTTTGCAATGCGTTTTGCAATTTGATTTTTATCTAGTGCCATAGTTTTGCGATTTGAAAATTTGATGATTTGAAAATTAGGTTCTCTTGGATGAAGAAATAATTTTAGAAATGATCAAATGAATAGATTGTAATTTTTGAAATAATTCTTCACTTGGAGAAGGGTAGAATTCTGAATGTTTGCAGAGTGCTAACCAATAGTTTAATTCGTCTACTTCTTTAGCTGCAATTTTGAATTTATGAATAAAATCAGCTTTGCTTTCTGCATTTTGTGCTTCACGAATATTAGCCCCTATAGATGTGCTGCTTCTGAAAATTTGGGAAGCCATTTCAAAACGATTCGTTTTTTTAATAGCTTCTGAGTAATTGATAATTTCAAGAGCAAACTCGAAACTTAGTGTAACGATGATATTTTCTTTATCATTCCTCATTTTCAAATTAACACATTTTCAAATCATTTCTGCCTAACCGTTCGTTGTTCAATTCGTTTTTCAAATTTTTCACCTTGAAAAATGCGTTGCACCATGATGCCCGGAATATGAATTTCGTTGGGGTCAAGGGTTCCCGCGGGGACCAATTCTTCCACTTCTGCGATGGTGGTTTTGGCACCTCCGGCCATGACGGCATTAAAGTTTCGGGCAGTTCCTTTGAAAATAAGATTTCCAGCTTCGTCGCCTTTCCAGGCTTTTACGATGGAGAAGTCAGCTTTGTACGCCAGTTCCATGACGTGCATTTTACCGTTGAACTCGCGGGTTTCTTTGCCTTCTGCGACTTCGGTTCCGTAGCCTGCTGGCGTAAAGAACGCGGGAATACCGGCTTGTGCGGCGCGACATTTTTCAGCGAGTGTTCCTTGAGGAGTCAATTCTACTTCGAGTTCGCCCGACAACATTTGACGTTCAAATTCGGCATTTTCCCCCACATACGACGAAATCATTTTTTTGATTTGGCGTTTTTGAAGCAATAACCCAAGTCCAAAATCATCAACCCCTGCATTGTTGGAAATACAAGTTAGGTTCGTCGTTCCTTTTTGTACCAATTCGGCAATACTATTCTCGGGAATACCGCAAAGTCCGAAGCCGCCCAGCATAATAGTCATGCCGTCTTC
>CANHRI010000045.1 GCA_947463515.1 Flavobacteriaceae bacterium | reverse complement strand
GCATCGGTAGGCGTTAAGTGGTAACTCACCTGAACATTAGGATTGGTGGTTATCTCCGGAGTCTTCGTGCCCAACACAAAAGTACACGCCACGCCATCGTTGTTGTCATCACACACTTCGTAAGGTGTGGGGGTGTTGGCTGTGGGGGCGGTGATTACGGTAATAGAACCTGTTAACACAACAACTCCACAATTTCCACCGGTAGAGGTTACTGTAAAATTGTATACACCCGGTACCGAAGGAGTTCCACTGATGGTGGCAATATTTCCATTGAAAACAGCACTTACCCCTGCTGGCAATCCGGTTACCGAAATACCCGTTGCCGTTCCTCCTATGGTGTAACGAATATCTGCGATTGGTGCAAAAGCACAAACCGATTGAATATTCGTTCCAACAGGAGAGGATAATACCATCGAAGCCGAAGGTTGAACCGTTATGGTTCCCGTTAATGAAGGGAAACCACAAGCCCCACCTGTCGTTGTCACGGTATACGTATAGGGTGAACCCGCCGCGGAAACAGGTGAACCGGTAATCGTCACTGTATTTCCAGTAATCGAAGTAGTCACTCCATTGGGTAAACCAGTTACTGTAGCTCCCGTAGCCGTTCCTCCAAAAGTATACGTGATAGCGTTGATCGCTCCGTTTTCACATACCGTTTGTGCCGCAGTAGCTAGTGCTGAAGTTAATGCTAAGGTTGCCAACGGTTGAACCGTAATCGTTCCTGTCAAGGTAGGAGCACCACACTGACCCGTTGTCGATACCGTATACGTATAGGGAGAAGCATTCAAAACAGATGGAGCGCCAGAAATTGTCAACGTATTTCCTGTCACTGAAGCGGTAACTCCACTTGGAAGCCCTGATACAGTGGCATTGGTTACGGTTCCTCCAAAGGTATACACTATTGGTTGTAGGGTAGCATTCAAACAAACCGTTTGATTCGCGGTAGCTGGTGCAGAAGTTAATACCAACGTATCGGTTGGATTCACTGTAATGGTTCCTGTTAATGAAGGGAAACCACAAGCCCCACCTGTCGTTGTCACGGTATACGTATAGGGTGAACCCGCCGCGGAAACAGGTGAACCGGTAATCGTCACTGTATTTCCAGTAATCGAAGCAGTCACTCCATTGGGCAATCCCGTTACTGTAGCTCCCGTAGCCGTTCCTCCAAAAGTATACGTGATAGCGTTGATCGCTCCGTTTTCACACACCGTTTGTGCCGCAGTGGCAGGCGCTGATGTCAGTACTAAAGTTGCCAACGGTTGAACCGTAATCGTTCCAGTTAAAGTAGGAGCGCCACAAGTACCCCCTGTAGTTGCCACATTAAATGTGTATGGTGAACCCGCTAAAACACTTGGAGTTCCACTTATTATGACTGAATTCCCTGAAATCGAGGAAGAAACTCCTGTAGGAAGTCCAGTAACAGTCGCTCCAGTTGCCGAACCTCCAAATGTATACACAATATTTGTAATCGGTTCGTTGATACAAACTGTTTGATTGGCCAAAAATGGCGTTGAACTTAACACGAGAGTTGCTCCAATATTTACAGTAATCGTTCCTGCTAAAGAAGGTGCACCACAATTTCCACCTGTCGTTGTTATGGTATAATTGAAGGGCGAACCTGCATTATTGGTAGGAGTTCCAGAGATAGTGGCAACATTACCCACCACTTGAACCGTTACACCTGGGGGTAAACCTATAACGTTTACACCGGTTGCTGTTCCACCAAAAGTGTATACAATATCTGTTATTGGAGTATTCACACACAAGGTTTGATTGGTAGTCGCTGCAGCAGATGTTAAAACAAGCGTCGCTTGAGGTTGTACAGTTAAGGTAGCCGTTAAGGAAGGAGAACCACAATTTCCTCCTGTAGTTTGTACAGTTATGGTAAATGGAGAACCTGTGATTGTCGATGGTGATCCACTGATGGTTAACGTATTTCCTGAAACAGTTTGATTTAAACCTGCAGGTAAACCACTAGCCACAATTCCAGTAGCAGACCCTCCGAAAGTATAAACAATCGGGGTAATGGGTGAATTAACACAAACAGTTTGATTAACTGTTCCAGCGGCTGACGTTAATGCAAGGGTTGTAACTGGATTTACAGTAATTGTTCCTGTCAACGTGGGTGTACCACAATTTCCACCTGTAGTAGAAACCGTGTAAGTAAATGGGGAACCAACTGCTGAAGTGGGAGTACCACTAATGGTCACTATATTACCAGTAATGGCTGCAGAAACTCCTGCAGGAAGGCCAGCAACTGAAGCCCCCGTTACCGTTCCTCCAAAAGTATAAGTGATTGTATTTATGGATGAATTAGCACAAACTGTTTGGTTAGCCGTAGCTCCAGCAGATGTTAAATTCAATGTCCCAACGGGTTCTATGGTAATGGTTCCCGTTACCGTTGGCGAACCACAACTACCTCCTGTAGTTAAAACGGTAAACGTAAAGGGTGAACCTATAGTTGTTGTAGGGGTACCAGAAATTGTCAATGTATTACCCGACACTCCAAAACTAACCCCAGTAGGAAATCCAGAAACTGTAGCTCCAGTAGCAGTTCCACCAAAACTATAGGTGATAGGAACAATAGGCTGATTAAGACAAATGGTTTGATTGGCTGAAGCAGGTGCTGAGGTTAAATTTAAAAAAGCACCAGGATTTACAGTAATCGTCCCTGTAGCGGTTGGATTACCACATCCTACCCCTGTTAACGTTACGGTATAATTGAACGGTGATCCCACAATTGTTGTGGGTGTACCTGAAATGGTAAGTGTTGTTCCACTCACAGAAAAACTAACTCCTGGTGGTAAGCCCGTAACGTTTGCACCCGTAGCCCCACTGAATGTATAAGTGATGGGTGTGATGGGTGTGTTTTCACAAACGGTCTGATTTGAAGTAGCTGGTGCAGAAGTCAGTAATATACTCGCACTAGAAACTACATTAACTTCAATCAAAACAAAAGGCCTACACGTAGGATCACTAGGTGCTGGATTGGCAATAGCATAAACATAATAGGTTCCCAACACATTAGGCAATGAACCCGCGGTTCCTAATATACCAGGATTATATGTGGCTACATTGGAAGCATTGGGTGTAGCATTGCCTAAAAGTGTTCCACCCGTATACATATTATTTCCTACCTGAGGTGTAGTAAAATAAACAAAGGAAATCGCATTAGTTCCTGTAAACGTCGTAGAAACGGATAATGGATTTACATCGGCACCTAAACACAATACTTGAGTAGCAGATGGATTAGCGATGGTGGGACACAAAGAACAATCTATTAATGAAATATTAAACGGACGAATACGAATACAGCCCGTAAAAATATTGTACAAACTCATGTAAATGGTTTGACTCGTCCCTGAACTCAATACATAAGCTGAAGGATTGCCAATTGAATTCGCTGCTAAATTTTCTGCATCCGATTGATTGGTGTAATAATATACTTCATAATCACCCGACCCCACTAACGGACCCAATACTGTTGGCTCATTTGTAGTTAAGTTGAAAACATTGTTGGGTAAACAGTTCTCAATCGCTTGGGCTGGTTGCGTATCATCGGGACTAACCTCAATAGTGATGGGTTTGGTTACGGTTCGCACGGTACCACAAACATTATATCGCACTTGTGCAGTATACGTTTTTGTGGAGGTTGGACAAACCGCAATACTTGGCGTATTTCCAATAACTGTCGCACCATCCAACCATTGAATAGTAGTCAAAGAATTCCCAGATGGGGTAAAACGCCAAGATTCATTGTTCGCTACCCATGGTCCTGTGTTTCGTCCAGGAGGGGTGATGGCTTGGGTACCTGTAGCATTGTGAAGACCTAATACCGCATTACCGCTATTCCAGTTTGCACACACTGTGCGACGGGTAACGTGAACATCTATAACATTGGTTCCTTCATACAAAACCAACTGACTCTCCTGAAGACCTTGAGCTGTACCACAAGAGAATAATGGCATGTTACGCACATTGACAATCAATTTTCGACAAGGAGCAATTCCATCAACAATATAACTGATCTGAACAGCTGGATTCGAAGGTACTGCTGGATTCGTATCCTGCATTGGGAAATAAATTGAATTCCGCCATAACGGATTCATAGCAGCACTTGGAATAGCTTGGGTAAATGCCCAACCACTCCCCGCACCTGTTGTACACAAACGAGTAGGATCAACTAAAAACGTCAAAAAGGTATTGGTTCCTACTTGGAATTGATTGTAACACTGACCGTAAAAACTAAAATTAAAGGGAATATTTACGGGATCCGAAAAACGGTCATCCGAAGTACACAAAGCCGTCGCTAACACCCCCAAAGGATTCTCTGGAGCAAAAGGAATCGAACTTACCGTATAGGTTGTCGTATCTTTGATATCAAGAAAACTTGCATTCAACACCGAACAACTGGTATTATTACAAAGCAATTGATCGGTGGCTGTGACATCAAAATCATTTGTACAACAATCTGTTATAATGGAAAACACTCCTGGAAAAGGGGCTGTTGCAGAACATCCGCTTATGGTATTGGTAATAGTCACCGAATAACTCCCAGGAACTGTTGTATTAAAAGATGCTACGTTTCCAGGCGCAGGCACTCCCGTTGGAACAGACCAGATATAGGTATATGTTCCAGGATAGGATGGTGTTGCTGTAATTACTGCGGGTGAAGTATCGCCTAAACATTTCACCACATTATTGACCATAACCCCAGGTTGTGGATTCACGGTAATTGTATATGAAGCAGTTACATCAGCACATCCACTTAAGGATCCCGTGACTGTAATTGTAGCCGTTTGAGGAATTGTCGTGTTGTTACTTGCGGTAAATGAAGCTATATTTCCTGTTCCTGCTCCTCCTATTGTTAAGTTGGGATTCGAATTGGTCCAAGCAAAAGTAGTTCCCGGCTGAGAACTGGAAAATACTTGTGCGGGGACTGTAGCCCCAGTACAATAAGTTTGATTGGAGGGAACTGTGATTGATAAAGTTGAAACTGTAACGGTAACTGATTGCGTTGCATTACAAGTGACATTCGTCGTGAATGCAATATCATCTAAAGCAAAGTCATTACCATCAGCAGCCGTATTGGTATCATTTATGGCAATTTGTGCTGTTGTACTGGCTCCTGAATTCCAGGTGTAGGTTACTTGCGTCCAGTTTCCACAAACAGTCGTTGATGGTGCTTGAGCTGTTCCTAATACCGTACCGTTGATTTTAACTTGTAGTGTAGCAAAATTATTGGGTGATAACGATTGAGCCCAATACGAAAAAGTATAATTTGTATTGGTGGTTACTGGAATTGTTTGACTCCACACAACATCATTTCCCGCATTGGAAACAGAACCATCAACCACCATCATATTACCGGTACCATTTGTATGATCGGGACAGTTTACAAAAGAAGTATACCAAGCATTTGGATTACTCACAACACCATACAATTGCTGAACTCCTGACGTATTTGTTGGACTTACGAAAAAATAATCTGTTGCAAAACCAACATTGCCTTGCGTAAAATCACCATTGAAAATTAAATTTCGAGTGACGTTCGCAGGGGAAGTTACGGTATAGGTTGTGGTCGCTGTGGGACTCACAACAGGTGTTGCACTCGTAGGATTGGTTAATGAGGGATCTGCGGGAGAAGCCGTCCATGTGTAAGTGGTTCCTCCGTTCACAGATAATGTGGTATTCCCTCCAGAACATATACTCGTATTGGGTGAAACAATTAACGGATTCGCCGCAGGAACAATGGTAACATTACTTTGTGAGGCGGTATTTCCCGCCGTATCGGTAACACTGACGGTGTAAGTACCAATTGGCAAATTGGTAAAAATACCCGTTGCGTTATTTTGGGTAACTGGTCCTGTAATAGCGAAGTTAGTGTAAGGAGCTGTTCCTCCAATTCCATACAAGGAAATAGAACCCGTAGCGGGAGTAGCACACAACGGACTTACTGTTGAAAATCGAACTCCTAACGGTTGTGGTGGAGGTAAGACGGCTAAATCGTCAATTGCGAAATCATTGCCTACAAAACTCGTATTGAAATTACGCAATTCAATATTTACACAAGAATTTGTTGGGGTAAAAGTATAAACGCGCTGCTCCCACCCTGCTGTGGTTAAGGGCGCCAACGTTGAAGCAGGTGAAGAAGCCACTGTAGCATTGTTAAACACCACTCGAATATCCGCTTGTGTTGCTGGTCCTGTGACATTGGGCGATATCGAACGCACCCAATACCGAAACGTATAAGTTGCTCCAACCACTAAACCACAAACGCCACCCCCATTATTTCCAGCTTTCCAAAAACTTGGGTTTCCTCCATCGGAACTCCCATCAAACCACATCATATTACCTGTTCCTGAAGTGTGGTCCCCAGTAGAAATAAAGTTGGCAGTGTTGTAAGGTTGGGGATTTGTAGCAATAGCATAATTCCCCGCGCTTGTTGTCCCTGTTGGGACGGCAACAAACGTATACCCTGTTGCATTTATGTTAAAACCAGTCCCTACTCCTCCCGATTCAAAATCGCCATTAACCAATAAATTTTGAGCGTTTAACTGGTTAAAAAACAGAGTAATAAAAAATAATTTGAGTGTAAAAAGTTTCATTCGAGCGTAATTTTTAAGGCCTAAAAATAGTTAAAATAAAAGTAACAATTTCTTAAAATTCGCATTTTTTAATTTTGAATGAGAATCTGAGCTTTTTAAGCCATTTATAGCTATCTTTGCGGTTCAATTTTTAGTAAAAAAACGCTCATTTACGCATGATTTCTGAAGATCAATTACACGACGATATTGGCAATAATCACATCGCTACCAATGCGTCAACTCCCCTACGAACAGATGCTTTTGAACTGACCGAAGATCAAAAAATAGAACTGATCAAAAAAGATGTACAAAACATCCTACATACTTTGGGAATGGACCTCTCCGATGATAGCCTCAAAGGGACTCCAAACCGTGTAGCAAAAATGTTTGTGAAAGAAATTTTTGGGGGACTCAATCCTCAAAAAAAACCAAGCTCATCTACGTTCGAAAATAAATACAAGTACAACGAAATGCTTGTAGAAAAAAACATCACGGTGTATTCTACTTGCGAGCATCACTTACTACCCATTGTGGGACGTGCCCATGTTGCCTACATTTCCAATGGTAAAGTGGTTGGTCTTTCCAAAATGAATCGCATCGTTGATTATTACGCGAAACGTCCACAAGTACAAGAACGTCTTACTATACAAATCGTTCGCGAATTGCAACAGGTGTTAAACACTGAAGATGTAGCTTGCATTATCGATGCCAAACATTTATGTGTTAACTCTCGCGGGATTCGCGACATTGAAAGCAGTACGGTAACCGCTGAATTTGGCGGTAAATTCAAAGTAGAAGCCGTTCGCCGTGAATTTTTAGAGTATATCAAATTGGATACCCAATTCTAAACAACATGAATCCACTTTATCAAAACCAAACGCTTAAAATTTACAATTCACTCACCGGAAACAAAGAGGTATTTACCCCTTTAGTGGAGGGCAATGTGGGCATGTATGTCTGTGGACCAACCGTGTATAGCAATGTACATATGGGAAATCTACGTACGTTTATGAGTTTTGATATGATTTACCGCTACCTCACGCATTTAGGTTATAAAGTTCGCTACGTACGCAACATAACCGATGCGGGACATCTCACCGATGATGGTAATGTAGACAATGATCGTTTTGTGAAACAATCGCGTTTGGAAAAACTCGAACCCATGGAGGTGGTTCAAAAATATACCGTTGATTTTCATCGGGTGCTCGAACTTTTCAACTTGTTGCCACCAAGTATCGAACCCACGGCTACGGGTCATATCGTGGAGCAAATTGAATTGACCCAAAAACTTATTGAAACAGGATTTGCTTACGAAAGTAAGGGATCTGTATATTTTGACGTGCTAGCTTACAACCAAAAAGGACTTAACTATGGTGCTTTAAGCAACCGCAACATTGAAGAACTTTTAGCTAATACACGGGACTTAGACGGTCAAGATGAAAAGAAAAACCCACAAGATTTTGCCCTCTGGAAAAAAGCCTCTCCGGCTCATATTATGCGGTGGAATTCCCCCTGGGGCGAAGGATTTCCAGGATGGCATCTTGAGTGTACCGCAATGAGTACAAAATACCTTGGCGAACAATTTGATATTCACGGAGGTGGTTTGGACCTTAAATTTCCCCATCACGAATGCGAAGTGGCACAAGGAAAAGCGTGTAATGGTAAAGATCCCGTCCGGTACTGGATGCACGCCAACATGCTTACCATGAACGGATTGCGCATGAGTAAATCCACAGGAAACTATATCCTTCCCATGGATTTATTTGAAGGAACCAATGCTTTTTTTGAAAAAGCTTTTGATCCAGCGGTAGTTCGATTTTGCTTTCTGCAAGCCCACTACCGAAGCGTACTCGATATTTCCAATGAAGCGATGATGGCTAGTGAAAAAGGATACCAACGCCTTATGGAAGCCATTGATTTAATCGAAAAACTCAAACCGAGTAACACATCAACTTTAAATATTTCTGAATGGATTGCGTCTTGTTATGAAGCCATGAACGATGATTTCAACACCACCATCCTGATGGCCCACTTGTTTGAAGGCGTTCGATGGATTAATCTAGTCAATGATCAAAAGGAAACTTTGACTGCTGCTGACATGGAACATTTGCAACAAACAATAAAGGCCTTTGTTTTTGATGTTTTGGGACTTCGCAACAGTAAAAAAGAAGCCTCTCACAGCGATAAATTATCAGGGGTCATCGAAATGTTAATTGCCATGCGAAACCAAGCCCGTGCTGATAAAAACTGGGGACTTTCCGACGAAATTCGCGATCGTTTGGCCGCTTTGGGAATCACCCTAAAAGACGGTAAAGACGGGACAACATTTACCCTGTAAACGCATGTTCAAAAAAATTATCGTAGCTCCCCTACTGATAATCATTCGTATTTATCAAGTAGCCATTTCACCTTTTACTCCCGCTACTTGTCGGTTTCATCCTACGTGTTCAAACTATTGTATTGAAGCCTTACGCATGCACGGCCCTATCAAAGGAACTTGGTTAGGTCTAAAACGAATCCTTTCCTGTCACCCATGGGGTAAATCGGGCTACGACCCAGTCCCTCCAAAAAAACAATCGGATTTATAACATATTTTTAAGGCGCGCCCCAAATTATTTCCTTATTTTTGGTGGTAATCTAATACCTAAAAACAATGATTTGGAACCCTATGGAAGGTATCCATCTTGGACCTTTGACCATCCGTATTTATAGCCTCATGTTTGTAATCGCCTTTGCACTTGGCTGGTACATCATGAAACGTATTTATGAAAATGAAAAAGAATCCATGGAAAAGTTGGATACTTTGTTCATTTGGACGGTTTTAGCCACTTTATTGGGCGCGCGTTTGGGACAAGTCTTCTTCTACGATTGGGAATACTTCAAAAATCATAAACTTGAAATCCTGTTGCCCTTTCGTTTTGAACCTGAATTCCAATTCACAGGTTTTGCAGGCTTAGCCAGTCATGGGGCTGCCATCGCTATCATTATTACGATGTATTTTTACAGTAAAAAAATAATCAATCGACCGCTACTATGGGTACTCGACCGCGTAGTTATTCCTGTAGCAAGTGGGGCTGTTTTTGTCCGCATTGGTAATTTTTTTAATTCTGAAATTACAGGTTTAGCTACGAATGCCTCCAATCCTTTTGCGGTTAAATTTGTGCGGGAATATTACAGTCCTGAAACGATTATGGCCAAAACCGGCATCCCGAATCCCGATGCAGCCTATGATGCCCTCGTAAATAACCCCAAGTTTGCCTCCCTCCTCGCCCAAGTACCTTACAGTCATCCAGCGCAATTGTATGAATCGTTTTGTTACATCTTCGTCTTTGCCTTACTGTTCTTTTTATACTGGCGTACCAAAGCGGCAGAGAAACACGGACTTATCTTTGGTGTATTCTTAATTGCTCTTTGGTCGATTCGTTTTGCCGTGGAGTTTGTCAAGTCGAAACAAGGCGGTTTAGAAGATGTTTTCGGACAGTTTACCACAGGTCAATGGTTAAGTATTCCTTTTATACTCGTAGGACTCTATTTCTTGTTTATGGCTGAAAAACCTTTGCCAGAGGATATTGAATTATAAATAATTTTTTTATCGATATTTCAAACGCCTTTCGGGGCGTTTTTTTGTGCCTTTAAGGAAAGGGATGCCCTACTTTCTCATTTCCATAACGAAGCGGCAAATCGTTTTACCATGGTGTGTTTACACTGAAAAGAGTACTGTTACTACCAAAAGCTCTGTAAGACAAAAACAAAACAAACAAACTATTCTTGAATTGCTGAAATGAAACCCAAAGCGCATGTATAACTCGGTTCAAAAAAAACGCCACTCACAAAGGAATGGCGTTTTTTGTATATAGTTTAAATCACTTACTGTTGATCAGTATAGTGACGTTTTTCAATATCATCAATAGCACTCTTATTCATCGTATCTACCAATACTGGTGTTGCAATAAACAATGAGGAATAAGTACCCACAATAATACCAATCAACATCGCAAATACGAAACCACGAATCGATTCACCTCCAAAGATAAACATGATTAACAATACCATAATCATGGTTAAGGAAGTGTTCAACGTACGGGATAAGGTTGTATTAATAGACGCGTTTACGACATCTTTAAAGTGTCCTTTACGGTCTCCTGCCAAGAACTCACGCACACGGTCAAAAACGATTACCGTATCGTTCATAGAGTATCCAATTACGGTCAAAATAGCTGCAATAAAGTGCTGGTCCATTTCCATGTGGAAGGGAGCATATTTGTAGAACAACGAATACACGCCCAATACAAAGATAACATCGTGGAAAACCGCTGCAATCGCTCCCAAAGAGTATTGCCATTTGCGGAACGAAATAATCAAATACAACCCAACAATAGCCATAGCTCCAATAACCGCCCAGAAAGAATTGGTTTTGATATCGGCAGAAATCGCAGCCCCTACTTTGGAAGACTGTAAAACACCAATCTTTTTACCATCGTAATTGTTGATGAATTGCTCATACGAAGTGCCGGGGAAATAACTTTTTAAAGCATTGTAAAGCTTTTCATTTACTTCTTTATCTGTATCTACAGACTCGTCTTTGATTTTGTATTTGGTTGTCAATTTCAACTGGTCGTCATCTCCAAAAACTTTAGCTTCAACAGTAGTACCAAATTCTTTCGTCAAGGCTTCAGCGATTACTGAAGGCTCCACTGCTTTTGTGAACTTCACTTGGAATGTACGTCCTCCTACAAAGTCAACACCTTCATCCAATCCATTGAAGTAAAAAGAAACGCAACTTACCACTACCACTAAGGAAGAGAAGATATATGAATACTTTTTAATGCCGATATAATCAAAATTGAACCCTGTAAACCAGTTTTTGGTAATAGGCGTTGTAAAGGCCAACGGTTTGTTACCCGCTACGTCTTTGTCAATGAAAATACGTGCAATAAAGATCGATGTAAACAAGGTCGTAAAAATACCAATCAATAAGGTAGTAGCAAACCCTTGAATAGGACCCGTACCGAAGATGAAAAGAATCGCTCCAGTCAATACGTGTGTTACGTTGGCATCAATGATCGAACGCATTGCTCCTTTCCATCCGTAAGAAGAACGTACTGCATCGCTCAATGATTTGCCATCGCGCAACTCTTCCTTGGCGCGTTCGTAAATAATAATGTTCGCATCTACAGCAGTTCCCAAAGTCAACACGATACCCGCAATACCCGGTAAAGTCAACACCGCTCCTAAACTTGCTAAAATACCAAACAAGAACAACAAGTTTACAATCAATGCCATATTGGCATACAAGCCCGCTTTTCCGTAGTAGAACATCATCCAGAAACATACTAAAATCAATCCTACAATAGAAGAAATCGTTCCAGCATCGATGGCTTTCTGACCCAAAGAAGGTCCAACCACTTCAGATTGAACAATTTCAGCCGCGGCTGGTAATTTACCTGCACGCAATACATTGGCTAAGTCTTTAGTTTCAGCCACATCAAAGTTTCCTGAAATTTCAGAACGTCCACCGGCAATCGGACCCGAAGATACACCCGGCGCAGAATACACCACATTATCCAACACAATCGCGATAAACCCTTTATCGGTATACGCTTTACCTGTCATTTCTTCCCAAACTTTGGCGCCTTGTCCGTTCATTTGCATCGAAACGGCAGGTTTACCCATTTGGTCAAAAGTATCACGTGCATCGACAATAACCCCACCACTCAAAGGCGCTTTGTTGTCTTTGTTGCCTTTTAAAGCATATAATTCAAACGTTTGACTCTCTTTCTTCGTTTTAGGATCTTTCGACGTGGTACCTTTGCTCCATACAAACTTCGCAAAACGCTTGTCTGCTGGAAGTAAGTTGCGAATTTCAGGACGACGTAAATAGCTATTCACTTTGGCAGTATCTTGAACCGAAACAATCGCTAATACGGGACCACCTCCAATAGACACAAATTTATCCAACAACGGATTGTTGCCTTTTGCTCCTGCAACAGAATCCTTCGATTTACTATTGCCCAACATTTTAGCAATAGAGTCATTGGGGGTAGTCGCAGCTGTCGAGGTTGTCGCTTTCTCAGTGGCTTTCAACGCTTCATTAGCCGTTTGTAAAAAGCCTCCCAAGTCATCTACACGGTACGTTTCCCAGAACTCTAATTGTGCAGTAGACTGTAATAATTTCTTGATACGGTCTTCATCTTTGGCTCCTGGTAATTCGACCAAAATACGACCTGTTTGCCCTAATTTGGCAATATTCGGTTGGGTTACCCCAAATTTATCAATACGCTTACGTAATACACCAAACGCCGAATCCACCGACTCGTCTACTTTACGACGGATGACTTTCTTCACTTGATCATTGGTCATGTTGAAGTTGATTTCATCCGACAAGTTGCGGTTGGCAAAAATATCAGGAGAAGCTAATTTTACAGAAGTACCCGCTGCTGCTTCATCAAAAGCACGGAAGAAGGCATCCAAATACGACTCGTTTCCTTGTTGAATTTTGGCCGCATTATCCAACGCTTTGTTGAAAACCGCATTTTTAGACTCATTGGCCAAACCACGCAATACGTCTTTCACTGAAATCTGAAGGATTACGTTAATCCCCCCTTCCAAGTCCAACCCTTTGTTGATTTGTTTGTTGCTTACATCCTCATAGGTGTAGTCGGCAAAACCAAGACTGAAAACCTCTACTTTTTTCAATGAATCCAAATAACTTACCTCCAGTGTATTCAACTCCGGAAGGGGTTGCCCTGGGGTAGGTTTTTTCTTAATTTGTGCCAATTTTTGCTCGGCATATGCCTTGGCGTCTTTCTTAATTCCATTCGCTACAAAAGTGAATGAAAGCTGGTAAATACTTACCAAAGCAAATAAAATTGCAAAAAACTTAACGAGTCCTTTATTCTGCATTACTCCTAAAAATTAATTAATTTTTGTTAACTCTTCACTAAAAACATCCATCGCAGGCTAAGCGGTTGATTCTCAGAAAAAACCAACAGTCTATCCCGCAGACAGATTTTTTGAAACGTGCAAATATAAAATTAACCAAATGATTAACAAATTATTTAGTCACTTATTATTAAAAAAAAGACCGCAAAAATGCGGTCTCATTTATATATTTTAAGGATTAAATTATCCTAAAATCGATTTCAAATCGCCATTCATCGCACGAACCGCGTCTGCACTTTTAGCAAACAAGGCTTTTTCAGCGTCATTTAAGTCCACATTGACAATTTGCTCTACACCGTTTTTACCAATAATACACGGCACACCCATGCAAATGTCGTCTTGTCCGTATTCGCCTTCTAAAAATACAGAACAAGGAATCATTTTTTTCTGGTCGTTCAAAATAGCATCAACTAAATAGGCTACCGAAGCACCCGGTGCATACCACGCCGAAGTTCCCAATAAACCGGTTAACGTAGCTCCACCAACCATCGTATCAGCAGCTACTTTGGCCAAGGCTTCCTCGGATAAGAATTGAGAAACGGGTACACCATTATACGATGCCAAACGCGTCAACGGAATCATTGTGGTATCGCCGTGTCCGCCAATCACCATCCCCTGAATGTCATTGGCTGGTTTGTCCATGGCTTGCGATAAGAAATACTTGAAACGCGAACTATCCAACGCACCACCCATACCGATGATACGGTTTTTCGGTAAGCCTGTTGCTTTTAACGTTAAATACGTCATCGTGTCCATCGGGTTGGAAACCACCACCACAATCGCATTGGGAGATTGAGCCAACAATTGTTCCGCCACTCCTTTTACGATGCCAGCGTTGATACCAATCAACTCTTCACGGGTCATGCCCGGTTTTCTTGGAATTCCCGAAGTAATCACAACCACATCACTACCCGCTGTTTTGCTGTAATCATTTGTGCTACCTACGACTTTCGTATTAAATCCTAAAGTCGTTTGCGTTTGCATGATATCCATCGCTTTCCCTTCCGCAAAGCCTTCTTTGATATCAACGACCACAATTTCACTGGCAATTCTTCGGTGAGCAATCGCGTCTACGCATGTTGCGCCTACGTTTCCTGCTCCTACTATCGTAACTTTCATTGTAAAATGTAATTAATAAGTTTGTATTATTTTTTATTTTTTGAAGCTATTCCCGCTGTCCGTTTCAATCTTTTTTGTTGTACCGTAACCGGATAAAACAAAAAAGGATTTCCACTACCATCGGGGCTAGGACATCCTTTTTCAAATTTCGTTAGGCATCAATTTTCGCGTATACTGCATTTTTCTCGATGAAGTCGCGACGCGGTGGCACCTCATCCCCCATCAACATCGAAAAGATGCGGTCGGCTTCAGTCAGATTATCAATCGTCACCTGACGTAGCGTACGCATACTAGGATCCATCGTAGTTTCCCACAATTGCTCCGCGTTCATTTCTCCCAAACCTTTATAACGTTGTACACTCGTTCCACCGCCCATTTGTTGCGAAATCAAATCCCGTTGGTCGTCGTTCCAAGCATACTCTTTTTTATTTCCTTTTTTCACCATATACAACGGTGGTGACGCAATATACACGTGACCCGCTTCAATAAGCTCGCGCATGAATCGGAAGAAGAACGTCAAAATCAACGTCGAAATGTGGCTACCGTCCACGTCGGCATCGGTCATGATGATTACTTTGTGGTAGCGCAATTTTTCTAAGTTCAACGCCTTACTGTCTTCTTCAGTACCAATCGTAATGCCTAGTGCCGTAAAGATGTTGCGAATTTCTTCATTTTCAAAAACTTTGTGGTGCATCGCTTTTTCCACATTCAAAATCTTACCCCGTAACGGTAGAATCGCTTGGAAATTACGGTCGCGACCTTGTTTGGCCGTTCCACCCGCCGAGTCTCCCTCTACCAAGTAAATCTCACATTTGGCAGGATCTTGTTCTGAACAGTCAGACAATTTCCCTGGTAATCCGCCACCGCCCAAAACAGTTTTGCGTTGTACCATCTCACGGGCTTTCTTCGCCGCGTGACGGGCTTGCGCTGCTAAAATCACTTTTTGTACAATGGTGCGAGCGTCATTCGGATTTTCTTCCAAATAATTCTCCAACATTTCAGAAACCGCTTGGGATACCGGAGATACCACTTCACGGTTACCTAATTTGGTTTTGGTTTGCCCCTCAAATTGAGGTTCGGCCACTTTCACCGAAATAATGGCGGTCAATCCTTCACGGAAGTCGTCCCCTGAAATCTCAAATTTCAGTTTGTCCAACATCCCCGAAGCATCGGCATATTTTTTCAACGTACGCGTTAATCCCATACGGAATCCTTGTAGGTGAGTTCCTCCCTCATGCGTGTTGATGTTGTTCACGTACGAGAAAATGTTTTCTGAATAACTGTCGTTGTATATCAACGCTACCTCAACTGGAATTTCGCCTTTGTCGTTTTCCATATTGATAACGCTGGCAATAATCGGCATTCGGTTTCCATCCAAGAATTTAACGAATTCTTTCAACCCTTCTTTCGAATGGAACGTTTCGGCAACAGGATTGCCTTTATCATCGGTATGACGCAAATCGGTCAAGGTGATGGAAATCCCTTTGTTCAAAAACGATAATTCACGCATACGCGCAGCCAACGTATCGTAGGAGTATTCTAAGGTTTGGGTGAAAATCGTACCATCGGGTTTAAACGAAACAGTCGTACCGCGTTTGTCCGTTGTTCCGATTTGTTTCACCGGGTACATCGCTTTACCGCGCTCGTACTCTTGTTCCCATACTTTACCATCACGGTACACGGTGGCACGCAAATGATCAGAAAGGGCATTCACACAGGAAACCCCTACCCCGTGCAAACCACCGGAAACTTTATAGGAATCTTTATCAAACTTCCCTCCGGCTCCAATTTTGGTCATTACAACCTCAAGCGCAGAAACGCCTTCTTTTTTATGTAAATCAACCGGAATTCCCCGGCCATTATCTTCAACGGTAATCGAATTGTCGGCATTGATGGTCACGCGTATGGTGTCGCAATGACCAGCTAACGCTTCGTCAATAGAATTGTCTACTACTTCATACACCAAATGGTGCAATCCGCGCACGCCGGTATCCCCAATATACATGGAAGGACGCATCCGTACGTGCTCCATTCCTTCTAACGCCTGAATACTATCGGCGGAATACGCGTTCTTTTTAACTTCTTCGCTCATAAGTAACTGTCGGAATTTTGTCTAACACGCAAATATAAAAAATCAAAGGCGATTTTAAAGCGTTATAAGCCGATTTGTAGGCTAAGTTATCAACATTTATCTTTAATAATCGTTTCGGCTTTTAAATCAAAAATAAAGCCTAAAAAAGACCTATTTTAAATCCTGTTTCTATACCCTTGATTTTTAGAGTGCTAGAAAATAAAAATGATAGGCACCCATAGGAACTCTAATTTTCCACCTAAAACGAAAACGCCCGCAGTGGCAACTACAGGCATTTTCAAACAAACAAACTAAACTTCTAATTGAAAAAAATTATTTACACGGGTAATGAGGTTTTTGCGATTTCAGGATCCGCTTGCACGTGGGCTGTATTGGCGCGACCGCTCGGATCTTGGTTTTCTTGCCATTTGGGAATCCATTTTCTCACCGTTTGAGCCGCGCTCATTTGCGGGAAATGTTTGTGGAATATTGTACGGTAGAAATAGGCTTCTTTGGTCGCTGGTGTATTGTAGGGAAATAATTCCGTAGCTCGTTCCATTTGTGCATCCGTGACCTGAGCCGAACAGTATTCGATCAAGGTGTCAATCCAGTTATAGCCTACCCCATCCGAAAACTGTTCTTTTTGGCGCCACAACACTTCTTGTGGTAAATAAGGTTGTTCGGGTGTATCGAAGGCTTTGCGCAAAATATATTTTTCAACACCTCCATACGTTTTCGGCAACTTTTCCTCGCCTTTAATTAACATGGCGTAATCCAAAAAGGCTTTGTCCAAAAAAGGTACACGGGCTTCCAAACCATGGGCCATGGTCGATTTGTCTGCACGCAATAAATCGGCGGTAAACAACTTCTGTACCCTTTCGATGGTTTCTTTGGTAAAATCAACGGTACTCGGAGCATTTCTAAAATACAAATATCCGCCAAACACCTCATCGGCACCTTCACCCGACAGCACCACTTTGATCCCTTTTTCGGTAATGGCTTTGGCCAAGAAATACATTGGTGTACTCGCTCGAATGGACGTCACATCGTAGGTTTCTAAATGCCATACTAATTTTTCTAAGATTTCTATACCTTGTTCAATGGTAAAGTGGATCTCATGATGTTCTGTACCCAAAAATTCAGCCACTTTTCGAGCGGCCACCGCATCGGGGGCATTAGGATTCAACCCGATGGAAAACGAATGCAAGGTTTTGCCTTGTTCTTTTAATAAACGAGAGGCAATGGAAGATGTTAAGGAAGAATCCAAACCTCCGGATAACAATACGCCAATCGGCACATCACTCATCAAGCGTTTGCAGGTTGCTTCGGTCAATTTTTCGCGAAGCAGCGCCAAATCAAGCTCTTCTTCACAGGTGGTATAATCTTCATATTGCGGCCTGTAATATTTCACAAATCCCGTTTCAGGGGTGTAATAATGCCCTGGAGGAAAAGTAGAAAAAGTGGTGCATTGATCGGCCAAGGCTTTCATCTCGGAAGCAAAATACATGCGACCGCGTTCGTCTACTCCATAATATAACGGTTTTACCCCCAATGGATCCCGTCCCGCGATATAATTGTCGCCATCGATAACCACAAAGGCAAAATCTCCATCCAATTGATCTACAAAATCATAACCAAACTCCTCATACAAGTGCACAATGACTTCTGAATCTGATTTCGTTCGGAAGGTATGTCCTTTCAACACGCCTTCACGCAAAGTATGATGGTTGTAGATTTCGCCGTTGTGCACCATCCAAGCTGATTTTGTTCCCTTAATGGGTTGCTTTCCCGAATGCAAATCAATAATAGACAAGCGTTCATGACTTAAAATATGTCCTTGCTCAGTTATATGTATATCGCTTTCATCGGGACCACGATGAGCCATGCGTTTTGAAAGTGCTTTAATCAATTGTTCGTCTTTACCTTTTCCAATAATGGCTAAAAATCCACACATATGCGTTCCTTTTATTTATTTTATTATGGAAGCAAAATTGAGGTATAGTGTATTATTTTAAAATCAATAAGCGTATTTTGGTTTAAAATAAAAACTAAAACACGCTTAATTAAAGTAAAAGTTAAGAAAAGTGATTACTTAACACCGTTCTTGTTTACAAAATGAAAGTCTCATTCCCTACGCACATACCCTTTGGCCGTAAAAGGCAAGGACGCTAAGACCGCATTTAATCGGGCACCCGCTACTTCCTGTTGTGCTAACTCAGGCAAATTATACACATAGTTCAAATACAAATAATAGAACAATTGCCGGTTGTACACATCCAAATCGGAGGCTGTGATGGCTTCTAAGATGGTTTTCTCAATGTTTTCTCGATCCTGCGATTCGGCCAAAGCACGTCCCATGCGACCAATTGAACCGAAATAATGATGTTGTGACGCTTGGTCAATACGCAACGTTATACCCAAAACCAGGTCGATGAGATTGATGTCTAAAACTTCCAATTCCCGGATGTAGGTTTTACGTCCCGCATAGGCATAACTCCCATCGCTTACTCGATCAAATCGATCATTCATGATATCTAAATGACTGCGCAAAAAGATCTCCCAATGGGTTGTTTCTGCGGCGAGTACTGCAATTTCTTGGGCATGAATACGCGGACCTTGGTCCATACTACAACCGCCAATCACGCGGCGGCGGCGTTTCATTTCTAGCGCTGCCCTACCACCTAGCGTCCAAGCAACCACCCGTTCCAAATCGGTATTGGAACTAGAACGGCTTTTCGCATCCTCATATGCGTTGTGCAATAAACTACTGAATTTTTTGTCGGTAGCATAAAGCGCTTGAACCCGTTCGGCTAAATGCGTCTGCCAAATACTGTCCTGTGTATGATTGTACCGGTAATTCGCTTCATTTTCGGCCATTAATTGTTGTCGCTCCTCTTTGGATATTCGTTGTAAACGTCGATACAACCGTGAGGGGGTGTGGGGTTCAAATGGTAAAGCTACCGAATCGACAACCAACGAAGTGGTATCCACAACAGTGGTGTCAATCATCACAAAATCGACTTCCGCTATAGAATCATAGGGATAGGTCGCCGTTGTATCGGGAGTTTCCGCTTCATTCAATCGATACAAAGTAAATTCCAACTCGTAATCGAAAGGCCGTGGTTTAGTACGGGGATACTTTTTTTCCAAATAGTTCCAAAATTTTGTAAAAGCTTTAGTGTGTTTACGATCAAATCGTTCGTAATTGTTTCGATCCGTTAACATCACCGATTGCGTGGTATCGATCATACACAAAGCATATTGTATGGCCCTTGAATATTTATCGGGCAAAGAAACCGCTGTCGGAGTGGATGCAAAATAGATGGCAGTTAGGTGTTCACTTTCGTCATAATCCCAAACCTCATAGGAATACACCCATTTTTGTGTCAAAGGTTCTGTAAACTGGGACTGGTAATTGGCTAATGGAAGTTCCAAACCATATTGATCATTGCGTTCCAAATCCAACATTTGCCAGGTAATCATGGTTTTTCTCTTGTAATTGGTATAGCGATACTCATGAAGGGGAAGCTGGGCAAAAGTTTCTGTTGCGTACTTTTGCTTTAACGTTTCAGGAGCCATTCCTGCTTTCATATCGGCTAAAGCTTCTTTGCATCGCGTGCCTTCTATAGTCACGTAGTACCCATGGGCTTGGGGCATACTTTGAAAGCGCTTACTGAAATCACACACTTTGAACTTTAAATTCAAAGAATCAACAATATGCTTTAATTTACCAACGGCTGCTGGGGAATAAATGAGACCGTTTTCGTGTACTTTAAATTCTCCGTAAGACTGAGAACAAACCATTGGGGCGATGCACAAAGCAAGGAGCGTGATACAGTATTTCATGGCGTTACATTTATTGTATAACTACCAAATCGCTGTAATCGTATAATTTTTACCGTTTATTTGTGTTGAAAATCCTACGGATTGTCCCAATAAAGCACTTCCCAGTGGAGCTTGTGGCGAAACGGCCATGATGGTGTGGTCGCCCAAGGTGATTTTGGGTAATGCTGCAGCGATAAATAATCTTAGACCGCTTACCTCTACCAGACTTCCCAAGGCGACACGCGTGAGACGCACCGTTGGGTCAATACGATCGATGATAGCTTTTTGTTGTAGCACTTCTTGCAACTTCGCAGCCAATTTTTCTTGTTCCAAATGCATCATGGATAAGGCAGTTTCATGTTTGTCGCCTGCCGACCCTTTGGCATCGTTTTGCGCTCCATCGGTGAGCTGGGCAATCATATCTTGAAAGACATCAATTCGGTCTTGCAGTAATTGCTGGTAATATGCTTTTATTTCGGACTTCATAAATAAAAAAACCTGCAAGATGGCCTTACAGGTTGGGAAAGTTACGATAGAAAAAATTAGAAATCAAACTTAAAATGGGCGCCCAACAAAAGTTGTATGCCTTGCACAGGATAATTGAACCAACGTTGGTAATTTTGATTGGTCAAATTATGTCCGCGTAAGAAAAACGTAATCCGGTCACTGTGCTTGTAGCCTACATGCGCGTTGAGATCGATAAAACTTTTTAGGGTAATATCACGTGTAATAAAGGTAGGTTGCACCACGGCCGAATCATCGGTATAACGGAATTGATCTTTGCGTTCCCCAACAAAAAATACTGAGGCCCCTGCATACCATTTGGGGGTAAACACCACATCAATAGCGGAGCGCATTTCAAGAGCAGGCAAGTTCCATGCTTCTGCTTGTGCATCGGTACTAAAACTGCTTATAGTGGCTTGACCGCTCCATTGTACATTTTTGGAGATATCGGCTTTTAGTTCCCCAAACACCTGTAACGTATTTAATTTATCATACACTATATTAAAAGAATTTGCCCAAATATACCCGTTGGGATTGGTTGAAAAGCTGTCGTAAACATTGGAGGTAAACAGCGCACGATTGTCTTCTGTAAGGTAGGAAGCCCGCACATTATACCCGATGGTATTGGCTAGTTTTCCTTTTAATCCGACAAAAACATCGTATTTCTGATCGGTGGGAGCAATGGCCAAGGTGGGGGAAACAAAGAAGTTTTCTTGCACAAAATCGCGATACGAGTTTTGCTTCAAATTTCCTTCCGCTCCCGCATAGGCGACCATAATATCACCGACTACTTTATAACTTACATTGATTTTGGGATAGACAAAAAAGCGACTCTCCCCTCCTTCTGTGGCGGCACTGTAAAAGAATGCTGCCCCTAATTGGGCCGAGAAATCACCGTCGGTTAGTTGAAACGAGGGTTGTATGGCGATATTGGCAAACCCGTAATTGATTTCGGTTGCCCCAACATAACTTCGTGCAAAACTGCCATTTAGGTAATCAAAAACTACATCCAAACCAATATTTTCACCCGCTACAGGAAAGGCAAAAGAAGGTTTTAGCACGACCCGATTCTCAGCCGAATCAAAACGATCGGAAAAACGAGTAAAGCGCAACATGGCCTCCTTGAAGGCCCCTTGATTGAATCCAACGCGTCCCCCTGCATACAAGGTTTGATATACTTGTTTGGGTTCGATACCACTATAAAACAAATCCGCTTGTTCTGAAGTGAGTCCCTCGG
>CANHRI010000044.1 GCA_947463515.1 Flavobacteriaceae bacterium | reverse complement strand
GGTAAAAGTATAGGTGGTTGTAGCCGTATTGTTTAAAGCCGGCGACCAAGTTCCCGTGATACCGTTGTTGGACGTTGTCGGCAAGGCCGTTAATGTTGCTCCCTGACAAATTGGGGGCACTTGTGTGAAGGTTGGAACGATATTCGGATTTACTGTTATGGTCATCGTTGCCGTGGTCGCACACTGTCCCGCTGTTGGGGTAAAAGTATAGGTGGTTGTAGCCGTATTGTTTAAAGCCGGCGACCAAGTTCCCGTGATACCGTTGTTGGACGTTGTCGGCAAGGCCGTTAATGTTGCTCCCTGACAAATTGGGGGCACTTGTGTGAAAATTGGATTAACTGCTACAATTATTGAAACAGATACATTAGCAGAAGCATTCGTACAAGGTGGTATTCCTGTAACCGTGTAGGTATAGGTTCCAGGCGCATCCAACAAAGGATTAAAAACCCCAGTACCACTTGCCAGTGCAGGGGACCAAACACCACCTGATTGCGGCGTTCCTCCAAGAATAGTAAAAAGATTTACAGAAGGACCAAGTGAACAAACGGTTGTATTGGTTGAAGTCCCAGCATTGGCCGCTGTATTTACGGTAACCGTAACAATCGCTGTGTCGTTTCCACAGGCGTTGGGACCCGTAACGGTGTAGCTATAAGTTCCCGATGGATCTACGGCTGGATTAAAAACTCCAGTACCACTAGCTAGCGGAGGCGACCAAACACCACCTGCTTGTGCAGTTGTTCCTAGTAAAGGAAACAAATTAACAGAAGGGTTATTAGAACAAACCGTTAGCGTAGCATCATTCCCAGCATTTACAGGATTAGAAACTGTGATGGTAACGGTTGCTGTATCGGGTGGACAAGCTGCATTGGTAACCGTATAGGTGAAAACGTACGGACTTCCCGCAGCGGTTAAAGTACTTATATTAACCGTTCCGAGATGACCATTGGAGGTAGGTAAAGGTCCGCTCCATGTTCCAGTCGTTTGTGGACTACCACCTAAAATTGAAAATAAATTGCGATTGGGATTTACGGTCAATGCGTTGGAACATAAGGCTAATGTTCCATCGGTCCCGGCATCAGTAGGCGGTAATAATTGTACCGTAATTTCTAAACGGTTAAAGCTTTCACAAGGTGGATCCACAGTAGTGGCATAATAAGTCTCACCATTAATCAGTGGTGTAGAGGAATCTAATACAACTGCCGAAGAAACTGTAGCATACCAATTATTAATTCCACTCGCTTGTAAATTAGCAACCGTAGGCGTATTTCCTGGTGAAAGACAAAAAGATTGTATCGCAGGACCTGATGGAACAGGAACCACACCTACATTAACAAAAACTGCCAAACGTGAAGTCTCACATCCCGTATCAGGATTGGTTTGACTTGCATAATATATGGTATTGTCTGTTAAAACAGTCGTGGTTGGCAATGGAGTTCCTCCAGAAGGAGTTGTATACCATCGAATATTATTCCCATTAGCAATCAAACTAGCGATAGTCGCTTGAAGTGGGTTATCTACACAAACGCCTTGAAAATTTTGTCCAGTGGGTGCTGCATAAATGGTTACTGAAACGGGTTGCCGTGTGCCACAATTACCAGTAGCATTATCAGCGTAATAGGTTGCCCCATTGACCAACCCTGCACCGGGTGAAAGAGGTGTTGTCGAAGTGGTCGAACTGAACCAAGCTACCCCTCCTCCATTGCTAATAGCATTTAAATTAGCAATAGTGGGGGACTCTGTATTACAAAAAGATTGTGATGCATTGGTTACGATGGGACATTGCGCGTATGCCCATTGGGAGAAAATGAATATAAAAATCCCAAGCCCGTTATAGAGAGATTTGAGTGAAAAACGTTGTAAAGAACGATTCATAGGCGAAATCAAATTAGGGTATTACTACTTCTTTTTGATTTTTCCCTTTCCGAGTTCCTCAAAGATACAAAAAACAATCATCGCTTTTATCAAGGTTTGATTTCTTTTATTGTTCCGTTAATTTCTCGTTGTAAAAGGAAAATAATACGATTCTCATAGTGGTCTAGACTTTTTGAATCGTATTCAAATTGAAGAAGTGTTTGTTTTGTTTTATCGTGTTGCAATGAATGGGACAAACCTTGTGCTTGCGCCATTCGTAGAGCGGTATCAAATACTATATCAAATCCTTGCATGTAAACTGAATCAGGATCATCGCGATATACTTTTCGGTAATTGGTCACAAAACTCAAATAGGACTGATTTTTATCTACTGGAGCGTAGGTTGGATAAAGGGTTCGCAAAATGTTCATGCGAAGCGGGGAAATATTTTTATAATAATCAATTAACTTAGGTTCTAACAAAACCACTTGAATATTGAAATCGGTTACGGCATTGAGCAAGGTATTGGTTGCGCTAATAATCATACTATTCTTGGTAGTTTCCAAGATAATTACGTTCATTTTGCCTTTTACCAACAACCGTCTTAAGTCCTCATTATCCAATCCAGTTCGCTCTGAAACAACCGCATATTGGGCTTGAGGTAATTTCTTGAGTACTTGTTGTTTTTTATTCTCATCCGTAAAACTACTCACCACAATTACATTCGCATTTAAAGGAACCAACACGTCAAGTACGCGATCTCTCACTTTCATTTCGGGTAGAATGGCTACGACTTTTTTGGATCTTAACCCTTCTACTTCCACCTCAGTAATCAAAGGAATCGGCAAAAATGCCATCTTTTCAATGGAACAATTACCACTTAAAAAAGCAGCATCCATTCCTTTCCATACGCGATCAGCCGTCATTTTCTTTAAATCAAACGATTTTTTAGCTCCTTCCGCATGAATCATTTTTGAAGAAATCGTATACCCTAAAGTATTTAAAGAATCTAGTGCTTTTTGAACCCCCATATGATACATAATCTCGAGTCGGGAACTTTCATCAGAAATTTGAATATCGGGGAATGTTTGCTTTGCGCGTTGCCAATCGGCTTCTGAAAAAGAAACCATAAAAGCAAATCGCTTTACCGATGTAAGATCGGCTGTTTTAAACACATCTTTAAACTCTTGAGGAGAGACGGTCTTGTTTGAATTATCACTTTCTTTTGTCGCGGTCGGCACTTCTTTTGACACCGTCACATCGGTAGCAGGGAAAACGTCAACACTAGAAACCGCAACAGTATTGGAAGTTTCATGTACAACTGCAAGAGCGTCCTTAGGCATTTTTATCACCATTCCAATTTGCGCTCCCTTGGAAAGCATCGGGTTAAGCTCTAAAAAATCCATGATCTTCATATTGGCCCGTTTCGACAAACCAAATAAAGTTTCTTTAGGTTGAATGGTATAATCAACCAAATCATCACGATTTAAGCGCGCTGAAGTATCCACATTTTGAGCTACAGATTCCGCTGGAACACTAGGGTTTGTTTGAGTTGGTTCGTTGGAGACTTTAGTTTCCGTAGGTGCCGAAATCGGAATTTCAACAACTATTGCTTTGGTTGCAGGCGAAATAATATCGCTTTTTGAATCTTGTTGCATTGTCGCAACGGGTGCATTTTCTTTTCCTTCGGCAATACCAAATGTCGATTCTATTGGAATACGAATGCGCTGCCCCGTTTGCAACATGCGAACAATTTGTGGATTAGTTGACTCTAAAGCATTTATGGTCACCTTATAACGACGCGACAATCCAAATTTAGTTTCGCCAGCCACTACTTCATGCCAAATCACTTTATCATTGGTATTTTGGTCCACAGGAACATATAACAACTGTCCTTCTTTTAAAACCCCCGCAACACGATCCTGATTCATCGCCATCAATTCAGCTAACGAAATACCAAACCGCTTTGATAAGCCAAATAGCGTCTCCCCTTTCAATACGGTGTAATCTCGAAGATTCTTACTTTGTGCCTGACGTCGATACGAAGATAAATCTTGTTGATACGAAGTCGTTCCTTTCACTTTCAACACATGCCCCGCTTGCAATCCCTGAACAATATGTAGATTTTGCTCCTCCAATACCGAAATGCTAATCCCATACAACTTCCCTAAACCAAATTTTGTCTCACCAGGCTGTACAATGTGAGTTTTGAATTCACTCGAAAAATTTTGAAACTTTACCGCAACAGCAGTTGGTTTTTGTGAAAGAATATTCTTGCTTTCCTCATCATTCGTCACTCCTTTGGTGTTCTCAACAACCACCGATTTAGGGATGACCAATACATCATTAACCTTCACCCCTTGCGCTGCATTTGGATTTAATTTGATAATGTCATAAGGGGTCACCTTGTACCGCTGTGCTACTTTAGCAAGCGTCTCACCCTCAGCAACTACATGGGTTCTTTGGCCTTCTTGCGCCATAACCAATTGGCTCGCAAAAAGCAATGTTATTAACAACCAATGAAGCGTGTTTTTTTTAGGGTTTTTCATTAATAGATTAGGTGAAAATCACCCTAAAATTAAAGAAAAAACCGCTGTCGGGCATCCCCAACAACGGTAGTTATTAACACGTTATTAACACTAAATTAAAAGTTATTAATAATTTTAAGCTAGTTATTAAAAAATTAGAATACGAACATGGCACGCTCCCCCATCAAGGCATTGACTTCTTCTGTCACTTGCGCAATAACGTCTTCATCGTTGGGATTCATCAAAACGCGATCGATAAAATCAACCACCGCCTCCATATCGGCTTCTACCAAACCACGGGTAGTGATAGCAGGCGTTCCCACGCGTATTCCAGAGGTCACAAATGGGGACTTATCGTCAAAAGGCACCATGTTTTTATTCACCGTGATATCGGCTTTTACCAATGCATTTTCGGCATCTTTTCCGCTGATTCCTTTGTTGCGCAAATCAATCAACATCATATGATTGTCGGTACCTCCCGAAATCAAATGATAGCCTCTTTTAACAAAGGCATTGGCCATGGCTTGGGCATTTTTTTGAACTTGTAGTGTATATCTAAAAAATTCATCGGTCAACGCTTCCCCAAACGCAACGGCTTTAGCTGCAATGATATGCATTAAAGGACCGCCTTGGTTCCCAGGGAAAACGGACATATCCAACACATGTGACATCATACGAATCTCCCCTTTTGGAGTGGTCAAGCCCCATGGATTTTCAAAATCGTTCCCCATCATAATCATCCCGCCACGAGGTCCGCGTAAGGTTTTGTGGGTTGTTGTCGTTACGATATGGCAGTGTGGAATCGGATCGTTTAACAAACCTTTGGCAATCAAACCCGCGGGATGTGAAATATCGGCCAACAATAAAGCGCCAACGCTATCGGCGATTTCTCGGAACCGCTTGAAGTCCATGTCTCTCGAATAGGCCGAAGCCCCTGCGATAATCATCTTAGGCTTCTCTCGCAAGGCAATCTCTTGAATTTTATCGTAATTCAACAATCCCGTTTCTTGGTCCACACCATAAAAGACCGGACGGTATAATTTTCCTGAAAAATTGACTGGAGAACCATGCGTCAAGTGCCCTCCGTGCGATAAATCAAATCCTAAAATCGTATCCCCAGGTTTTAAACAAGCGGCAAAAACTGCCGTATTCGCTTGCGATCCCGAATGCGGCTGCACATTCACGTAAGCGGCACCAAACAAGGCTTTGGCGCGGTCAATGGCGATTTGCTCCACAACATCAACGACTTCACAACCTCCATAGTACCGTTTTCCGGGATATCCTTCGGCATATTTATTGGTCAAACAGGAGCCTGCTGCTTCCATCACTTGATCACTTACGAAATTCTCGGAAGCAATCAGCTCAATTCCATGTACTTGTCGGTCCTGTTCATCCAGGATTAAATCGAAGATTTGTTCGTCTCGTTGCATTTTTTAAGGGTTTTTCATTAAAGCTCTCCAAAATTACAAATTCTGTTGGTCAAATAGATTGGAACATTTATATTTGGTTGTAATTTTTTCAACAACAAATCAACATAGACCCTATGCCGCATTACGCAAATAACCCCAATCGAAAAACTTGGCTTACTGTGCCCGAAAACAGCGATTTCCCTATTCAAAATATTCCTTTTGGTGTTTTTTTAACCAAAGAAGATGTGATCACTATTGGCACTCGAATTGGTGATTTCGCAATTGATATGGGTGCTTTACAGCAACTAGGTTTTTTTGATGACTTGGGACTCCCCGACGATATGTTCCTACAAGATTCCTTAAATGATTTTATTGCCTATGGGAAAAAGACATGGCGTCAAGTGCGCAACCGTCTCTCTGATTTGTTTGAAATCAACAACCCGACCTTGCGCGACAATGTTGAACAGCGTAAAATTGTGATTTTCCATGTACAAGATGTGGAAATGTTATTGCCCGTTCAAATAGGAGATTACACTGACTTTTACAGCAGTAAGGAACATGCAACTAATGTTGGGAAAATGTTCCGCGATCCCGAAAATGCATTGCTACCCAACTGGCTTCACATACCAGTAGGATACCACGGACGCAGTTCCACCATCATCCCTTCGGGAGTTCCTGTGCACCGACCTTTAGGCCAAACGCTTCCCGCCGATGCAACAACACCCGTTTTTGGCCCTTCCAAATTGGTTGATTTCGAGTTAGAAATGGCATTCATCACCACCGATGCGAATGTTATGGGGGAACCCGTACCTATACATGAAGCCGAAGATTACATTTTCGGAATGGTACTTTTCAACGATTGGAGCGCGCGCGATATTCAAAAATGGGAATACGTTCCGCTCGGTCCCTTTTTAGCGAAAAACTTTGCCTCCTCCATTTCGCCCTGGATTGTGATTATGGATGCGCTTGAACCCTTTCGCGTAGCCAGTCCAGCACAAAACCCGCAACCCCTTCCCTATTTGCAACACGAGGGAAATCATGCTTTCGACATTCATTTGGAAGTAGCTTTGCAACCTGAAAATAGTACTGAAACTGTAATTTCCCGATCCAATTTTAAATACATGTATTGGACCATGGCACAGCAACTAGCGCATCATACCATCAACGGATGCCGAGTCAATTCGGGCGATATGATGGGAAGTGGAACGATTTCGGGTCCCACAGAAGACAGCTTTGGTTCTATGCTTGAACTAACCTGGGGTGGGAAAAATCCGTTGCGCCTTACCGATGGTTCAGAACGAAAATTTATTCAAGATAATGATACTGTAATCCTTCGTGGGCATTGTCAAAATGATCGGGTACGAATAGGCTTCGGTGAATGCAGTAGTAAACTTTTACCTGCTCTTCCTTTTAATGTATAATACCATGAAAAAAATTAGTGTATTCTTTATTGCCTTCTTTTTAGTTGCAAGTTGTAGTGTTCGCCAAACACAAAACGCTTTAGCCGAAGGAAATTACGATGAAGCTATCCAAATCGCAATCGACAACTTACGCCAACGAAAAGACGCCAAAGGAAAACAAGAGTATGTACTTTTTCTCGAAGAGGCCTTTGCCAAAGCCAA
The DNA here is from genome assembly GCA_947463515.1 of Flavobacteriaceae bacterium. Lineage (GTDB taxonomy): Bacteria > Bacteroidota > Bacteroidia > Flavobacteriales > Flavobacteriaceae > Flavobacterium. The sequence goes on along the minus strand of CANHRI010000044.1, from coordinate 15,404 downwards.
AGCACGCGATTTGCAACAAATTGAACTCTGGTTCAAAGACACCAATCCTTCCAATACCGAAAAAATTTACAATACCTATGTCGCCTTGCACCAACGGCAGGAACGTATCAAACCCTTATTACCGCTACGTGTAATCAGTCAAAACCGAAATGCAACCTTTGATTTTGATAACTACAGTGATGAAATCGTGAGCACCAAAAATGCTCTGGCCAAACACCTTTATGATAATGCCAAAGCACTGCTTGCTACGCGAGATAAAATGAATTTTCGTCGAGCTTTAGACGATCTTAACTATTTACAAGAACTTAGCCCTGGATTTAAAGACAGTGCTCAATTAATCGACGAGGCGCGTCAAAAAGGTACAGATTACGTTCATGTATATACGAAAAATGAAACGCAAATGGTGATTCCTATTCGCTTGGAAAATGATTTGTTGGACTTTAGTACCATGGGACTCAATGATCCGTGGACCATTTACCACAGTAATCGCGTGAAAGGAATTACGTATGATTATGGGATTATGGTCAATTTTAGAGCGATCAACATCTCTCCTGAACAAGTAAAAGAACGTGAATTTGTGAAGGAAAAGCAAATCAAAGACGGGCAAAAAAGACTTTTGGATGCCAATGGCAATCCCGTGAAAGACCAACAAGGAAATTTCGTGATGGTCGATAATATGAAAAACGTATCGATTACGATTTTTGAATTTCGTCAGTTCAAAACGGTACAAGTTACGGCCAAAATTGATTATTTGGACCTAAAAACCAATCAATTGCTCAACACCTATCCGTTGAGTAGTGAATTTGTTTTCGAACATATATATGCGCGTTACAAAGGCAACAAACAAGCCTGTGAAAGCAATTATCTTCCCTTTTTCGAACGGGTAGCCGTCCCTTTTCCAAGCAATGAACAAATGGTTGCCGATTCGGGACAAAATCTTAAAAATAAATTGAAAGAAATTATCAGTAGGCATCGTTTGCGAAACTAAACCAATATAAATCCATTTGACACGAAAAATCATCATCAGCGGCATCACCTTATTTGTATTACAAATACTGAATTTTGTACTATGCACAGAAGTTTTTTGTGGTAGCTGTGATTATGATGCGTCCCATTTCTTGTTTCAATTCTTTTTTGAAATTGATGCCCTAAATGAGTTCAGCGTTTCTCCTTCCCCAATGAATATTATTACGTGCTTAGCGGTTAGCTTGTTGATGGGAATCATTTATCCCGACCGAAAATAAATACAAAAGAAAAGCTTCCCCTATTCACGTTTTATTTTTAGCTACTTTTGCAAAAATTTTTCAAATACTATGGCAAATGTAAATGTAGGTTTAGTACAAATGTCGTGTACCCACGATAAAGCCGCTAACCTTGAAAAAGCAATTCGCGAAGTGCGTGTGGCCGCTGAAAAAGGGGCCCAAATTGTTTGTCTTCAGGAATTATTTACTTCCTTATATTTTTGTGATGTCGAAGATTACGACAACTTTCAACTTGCCGAAGCCATTCCGGGCCCCAGTACGGATGCGCTTTCTCAAGTAGCTAAAGAATTGGGCGTTGTCATTATCGCTTCTTTATTTGAAAAACGTACACACGGCATTTACCACAATACTACTGCGGTACTAGATGCCGACGGTACCTACCTCGGAAAATACCGCAAAATGCATATCCCCGACGATCCAGCATTTTACGAAAAATTCTATTTCACTCCCGGCGATTTAGGATACAAAGTATTCCAAACCAAATTTGCCAAAATCGGAATCCTCATTTGTTGGGACCAATGGTACCCCGAAGCAAGTCGTATCACGGCTTTGATGGGTGCCGAAATCTTGTTCTACCCTACCGCTATCGGATGGGCTACCGATCAAGACGAAGAAACCAACCAAGACCAATACAACGCATGGCAAACCATTCAACGCTCCCATGCCGTGGCCAACGGCGTTCCCGTTGTCAGTGTGAACCGCGTAGGCTTTGAACAAAACGGGGCCATGAAATTCTGGGGCGGTAGTTTTGTTGCCAACGGTCAAGGAAAATTATTGTACTTAGGTACCCATGACCAAGAAGAAACTACGGTCGTTCCGCTGGATTTAAACCAATCGGATTATTTCCGTATGCATTGGCCTTTCTTACGTGATCGCCGAATTGACAGCTATGCTCCAATCACCAAACGTTTTATTGATGAAGACTAATTTGGCGACTCCACAAGCATTAGGCTATTATTTCCCAGCCGAATTTGCACCTCAAGACGCGCTTTGGCTCTCGTGGCCGCATAAAGAGGAATCGTGGCCGGGTAAAATTCATACCATTTTTAATCCGTATGCCGAGTTTATTTTGCAAGTGGCTTCGCACCAACGTGTATGCATCAACGTAGCCGATGCTGCGATGCAATCGTTCGCTGAAAATAAAATTAAAACCTCTGCGTACGCCCAAAAAATCAGCGATTTCGCTAACCGTTGGGCACGCATCACATTTTACCATCATCCCACCAACGACGCTTGGTGCCGCGATCACGGTCCGGCCTTCCTTCTGCACAAAACAGAAGCCAAAAAAGCTATCGTGGATTGGGGATATAATGCGTGGGGCGGCAAATACCCTCCGTTTGACCTAGATGATGTGATTCCGACAAAAATCGGTGAAAAACTTGGTTTACCCGTATTCAACCCGGGCATCGTCATGGAAGGCGGCAGCGTAGAATTCAACGGTCGTGGCACGCTCATGACCACCACCGCTTGTTTACTCAACGAAAACCGCAATCCGCACCTGAACCAAGCCCAAATAGAAGAATACCTCCACAATTATTATGGGGTCGATCATATTCTTTGGCTCGGCGACGGCATCATCGGTGACGATACCGACGGCCATATTGATGACATTACCCGATTTGTCAATGAAGATACCGTGTTGACCGTAGTGGAAGAAAATAAAAACGACGAGAACTACGAAATACTTCAAGAGAACTTGAAATTGTTGCACCAAATGCGTTTGGAAAACGGCAAACAGTTGAATGTGGTCGAACTCCCCATGCCGAAACCGGTGATTTATGAGGACCAAATTCTACCCGCTTCGTATGCCAATTTCTATATTTCAAACGAAATGGTGATCGTACCTACGTTCCAAGACTTAAAAAACGATGACCGTGCGTTGGACATCATCCAGCAATGCTTCCCTACCCGCCGTGTGGTAGGCATCAACTCCGTCGACCTCATCTGGGGTCTCGGCAGTTTCCATTGCTTAAGCCAACAAGAACCATCGATTATCCTTTAAAATAAAAGCCCCTGAATTGGGGCTTTGTTATTTTTTATAAGGAGCAAGAACCGAGGGCTATAATCACGCCCCACCCGCCTTCCGTTTTATCCCCGATAAATCGGGGGATGCCACTTCAGTCGGGGCTAAAAAAGAACATGAGGACTTCAAAACACGTTACCCTAACGATGCGAAGGCCGAAACCTGAATTGCTTCGTGAGAGACATCATACACCGCCTGCCCCGCTTTGACCACAATCACTTGCGGCGATTGATGCACTACGCCCAAACGCTCGGCTATCGCATTGGATATCGATCGGTATTCCAACAAGTCTAAAAAATAAGGGGTGATTTTACCCTCCAAATTCCAATCCGTTTCAAATTGACGCAATGCCATCCGACTGATACTGCAACGGGTGCTGTGCTTAAAAACTACCACGGGATGTTCGAAAGATTCTTGGATCATCGCCTCTAAATCGTTTAAATCCGTTAAGTTAATCCAGTTTATTTTCGAAGAGGGTTCGGATGGGTTCCCGCCAAACAAAGATCCAAATAGACTCATAGTTCCTTTTTTTTCAAAATTACAAAAAAATGAGGATTAGGTTGCTGACATTGAAGGCTGTATTTCACGCCAAAAAGACAGCAAAGGAGGTGGAAAGAACACTGATTTTCAGCCAATTTGACAGCCAAACACCAATGGAACGTTTATTGACGAGTATCCATTGACGTTTTCAAAACGTTTATTCCACAACACAAAGGAGAACCATACCATGAATTTAAAAAACTTAACCATCAAGTCCCAAGAAGCTGTGCAACAAGCCCAACAAATTGCACAAGCCTACGGACACCAACAACTCGAAAACGAACACCTTTTTAAAGGTATTTTGGAGGTCGATGAAAACGTTACGCCTTTTCTCTTGAAAAAGCTCAATGTCAATGTCGAGTTGTTTCAACGCATCCTCGACAGCACACTTCAAAGCTTCCCTAAAGTATCGGGTGGCGAAATTATGCTGTCGCGTGAGGCCAATACCGCCCTAACCGAAGCGGGTATTATCTCCAAAAAAATGAACGATGAATACATCTCCATCGAACACCTAGTTTTGGCCATTTTTAAAACCAAAAGTAAAGTCGCACAAATCTTAAAAGATCAAGGGGTTACTGAAAAAGGACTCGAAGCCGCTATCGCTGAATTGCGTAAAGGCGAGCGCGTCACTTCTGCCTCCGCTGAAGAAACGTACAATGCCTTAAACAAATACGCCAAAAACCTCAACGAGTTAGCCCGAACCGGAAAACTTGACCCTGTCATTGGTCGTGACGAAGAGATCCGACGCGTATTGCAAATCCTCACCCGCCGCACCAAAAACAACCCCATGTTGATTGGGGAACCCGGAGTAGGAAAAACAGCCATCGCCGAAGGGCTCGCCCACCGTATTGTTGATGGCGACGTACCTGAAAATTTGAAAGATAAAATCGTCTATTCCCTCGATATGGGTGCCCTAATTGCAGGGGCAAAATACAAAGGGGAATTTGAAGAACGCCTCAAATCCGTAGTGAAAGAAGTGACCTCTGCCGAAGGCGATATTGTTCTCTTTATTGATGAAATCCACACCCTCGTAGGTGCAGGCGGTGGCGAAGGGGCTATGGATGCCGCCAATATTTTGAAACCGGCTTTGGCACGAGGCGAACTCAGAGCAATAGGCGCAACCACCTTAGACGAATACCAAAAGTATTTTGAAAAGGATAAAGCATTGGAACGCCGTTTTCAAAAAGTCAATGTAGACGAACCCGATACAGAAAGTGCCATCTCGATTTTACGTGGTATCAAAGAAAAATACGAAACCCATCACAAGGTGCGTATCAAAGACGATGCGATTATTGCCGCCGTGGAACTGTCGCAGCGCTACATTACCAACCGATTTTTGCCCGACAAAGCCATCGACTTGATGGACGAGGCCGCTTCAAAGTTGCGTATGGAAATCAATTCCAAACCTGAAGAGTTGGATGTGCTGGATCGTAAAATCATGCAGTTGGAAATTGAAATTGAGGCCATTAAACGTGAGCAAGACGAAGCCAAATTAAAGTCGTTGGGCTTAGATTTGGCCAACTTAAAAGAGGAACGCAATGAGATTTTCGCCAAATGGAAGTCGGAAAAAGAAGTCGTAGAAAACATCCAAAATGTAAAACAAAGCATCGAAGATTTTAAAGTCGAAGCCGAACGTGCTGAACGGGAAGGTGATTACGGAAAGGTGGCCGAATTGCGCTATGGTAAAATCAAAGAAGCGCAAGAACAACTCAACGCCTTACAAACCCAATTGCAAGAAAATCAAAAAGGCGATTCGTTGATCAAAGAAGAAGTTACTCATGATGATATCGCGGAAGTGGTGGCCAAATGGACCGGGATTCCCGTAACCAAAATGCTGCAAAGCGAACGCGAGAAATTGCTAAAATTGGAGGACGAACTCCACAAACGCGTCGTCGGTCAAGAAGAGGCGATTGCCGCCATTAGTGATGCCGTGCGTCGCAGCCGGGCCGGATTGCAAGATACCAAAAAACCGATTGGCTCCTTCCTGTTCTTAGGAACCACCGGTGTGGGTAAAACCGAATTGGCCAAAGCATTGGCAGAGTACCTCTTTGATGATGAAAATGCCATCACCCGCATCGACATGAGTGAATACCAAGAACGCCACAGTGTGAGTCGCTTGGTCGGCGCACCTCCCGGTTATGTAGGTTATGACGAAGGGGGGCAATTGACCGAGGCTGTGCGAAGAAAACCGTACAGTGTGGTCTTGTTGGACGAAATCGAAAAAGCCCATCCCGATACCTTCAACATCTTGTTGCAAGTATTGGACGAAGGGCGTTTGACGGATAACAAAGGACGTTTGGCCGACTTCAAAAACACCATCATCATCATGACTTCGAATATGGGTAGTGCAATCATCCAAGAGAAGTTTGAGAACCTCAAAGGCTCGATAGAAACCGCCGCAGAATTGGCCAAAGTCGAGGTGCTCGGTTTACTCAAACAAACGGTGCGTCCCGAATTCTTGAACCGTATTGATGAAATTGTGATGTTCACGCCGTTGACGCAAGATAACATCCGTCAAATCGTGAACTTACAATTGAAACACGTCACCAAAATGTTAGCACAACAACACATTACAATGGATGCCACACCTGAGGCTGTCGATTATTTGGCGACCAAAGGGTATGATGCTGAGTTTGGTGCACGTCCGGTAAAACGGGTGATTCAACGCGAAGTCTTGAATCAATTGTCTAAAGAAATCTTAGCGGGAACCATTACTACCGAAAGCATTATTTTATTGGATAGCTTCGATGGCAAATTAGTCTTCCGTAATCAATAAATAAATTAAAAAGGTTGGTTTAGTTGATAACCTAACGTGCACTTCGGTGTGGGTTAGGTTTTTTTGCGTTTAAATTTGTATTTTTCAAACAAAAACACATGGAATATTCACTCTATGCCACCGCCACTCCGGGAAAACGTTTAGCGGCCTACCTCGTTGACATCGTTCCTATCATGATTGTTGTTTTGTGCTATTACCATTGGGTTCATGGATTTTCGATTTGGGATGTCGATTTGAAAAAAGAGAATCCTGAAGGCTACGCCACCCTTCGAAGTGCGATTCGCCTTCACGCGTTTGGTTTTTGGGCGTTGCTTTGTTTTATTCTCGAAGCTTCACCTTGGCAAGGTACGTGGGGCAAAAGGTTGATGGGTATCAAAGTGGTAAATGGGATAAATGAACCCCTGAGCTGGGAACAATCCCTCAAGCGAAATGTATTAAAAGTTCCAGCTTATTTGCTCTTTGGTCTCGGATTCATTTGGATACTTCTCAATAAAAACCGTTCGGGAATTTATGATGCATTTGCCCATACTAAAGTGGTAAACCGTTGGGAATAAATTGATATAGTATCGTATTTTGACTAAACTATTTTTTTGTACGTTTACACGACCTAACCAAAAAATAAACAACGTATGAAAAAATATGTTTTACGCTACAGTATAATCGCCTCCCTGATTATTGTAGCATGTATGATCATTTCAACGGTTTTGTATGCCCATTACAATCAAAAAACGGCTTCATTGGCCATTGGTTTCGCAGGCATGTTGCTGGGATTTTCAGCCATTTATTTTGCATTAGAACGTTACAAAAGAGAACATTTAGGACATTTACCCTTTTTGGAAGCGCTAAAAATCGGACTTAGCATTGCAGTTATTGCATCGCTGAGTTATACGATAGTTTGGATGCTTGAATTTCAATGGGTATTTCCCAAATTTATGGAACAATTTTCTGCCGATCAAATTGCGCAACTCAAGGCTTCTGGTTTAACAGGCGAAGCGCTTCAAACGGAATTAAATAAAGTTTCAGAAATGGCAGAAAACTACAAAAATCCTTTATTTCGTTTCGGGATAACGTTTTCTGAAATATTTCCATTTGGATTGATGATTGCGTTGTTAGCTGCTTTTATTTTACGCAAAAACAAAACCTCCTAAAAAGAAAAACCCTCAACTGATGAGGGTTTTTTTTACTTATTTATCTCGAGTAAATCCAAAACTTTGTTTGCCAACCGTGAGTACAAATCCTTGTTTATCATCGGTGAATTGAATATTTAATTCGGCAGGTTCGAACGTAAACAAATAATTGCCTTTATCTTCAAGCGGAATCGAAGGTTGACCTGCAGCATTCAACATCAAATTGCCATCGTCTTCGGTCAATTCAATTTTCAACGGAATTAATGCGCTTGAATAGTTCCCGGTATACGCCGAAAAATCTTTTGTTTTTGCAATGCCATCCTTTTGTAATGTCCAGGTATTGTTTTCTGAATTGATATCGGGATAATCATGGTCAGGATCCAAAGTAATTGAAGCCAAAGGTTCTGTTGAAGGAATACGGAAGGTCCAATACACATTGCGTTTCCAAATCTCAACTGGTAACGAAAGACGTCCTGTGGCCCCCGACTCCGTTTTATACTCAATGACTACGGGCATCGGCATACGCTCTAAGTTGGCAATCGTAACGATGGCACCGCGCTTTGGGTCGTTTTTCTCATAACGCACTTTCTTGATGGCTTGATCGGCGCGCCAATTGTTGTAAAACCAACCGCGCCATAACCAACTTAAATCTTCACCGCTCACATTTTCCATCGTACGGAAAAAATCTTCCGGTTGCGGATGCTTATACGCCCAACGTTCAATATATGTACGCAACGCAAAATCAAAACGCGCTTCACCCAAAATATTTCGCAATAGCGTCAAACCAGCACCCGGTTTGTAATACGCTAGAATCCCTAAATTATCCTCTTGCATATTGTCGGGAGCAGCCATGATAGGTTCCATACTTGGATTCATCAATATATCAGCTGCGGCATGCATATCCTCTTTGGGTTGACGATATTCGCCATTATTAAAATCTTGCGAACTTATGGAGTTGATAAATGTATTCAATCCTTCATCCATCCAAGCGAATAGGCGCTCGTTGGAACCTACAATCATGGGGAACCAAATATGACCAAACTCGTGATCGGTCACTCCCCAAAGATCGGCACCTTTCGATTCCCAACTACAAAAAACAATCCCAGGATACTCCATTCCGCCTTCATTTCCAGCAACATTTATGGCTGTAGCATAAGGATATTCGTACCAACGTTTGGAGTAATTTTCTATAGAAGCTTTGGTATATTCCGTCGAACGCGCCCAAGCTCCTTGTCCATCACTTTCTATTGGATAGGCTGAAATTGCCAAAGATTTTTTACCACTAGGTAAATTAATTCGTGCGGCATCAATTATAAAAGCAGGTGAGGAAGCCCATGAAAAATCGCGAGAATTACTGATTTTAAATTTCCAGGTAAGTTGTTTTTTTGCACTAGGTCGCGATTCGGGTAGGCTAATTTCACTGGCGCCACGAATGATTACAGTAGCATCACTGTTTTTAGCTGTATTCCATCGCTTTACTTGCTCGGGAGTGTATACTTCGCTAGGATTTAACAATTCACCAGAAGCTACTACGATATGGTTGGAAGGTGCTGTGATGGAGACTTCAAAATCGCCATACTCCAAGTAAAACTCGCCCGCGCCTTGATACGGATGTGTATTCCAACCGCGAACATCATCATATACACACATACGTGGATACCACTGAGCCATAGTAAAAATGCGTCCGTTTTTGGTTTCGAGCACACCCATACGGTCTGATCCGTAATCGGGGGAAACAAAGGAAAAATCCATTTTTATCTTAATCTTCGATCCGTTACCTGCCAAACCTTGTGGTAATTTGATTTGCATACGGGTATCGGTGATGATGAAAGGCAACTCTTTTTCGGACGTTTTGCCGTTGACTTGCGTGACCATTTTTAACGACTTGATTTGAAAACCGCCATCAAAATCCTGACCTTTTGCACCATTACGGCTTCCTTTCATCGGGATAACCGCATTGCCGCGCGAATCTATTTTAAATAAATTTTGATCCAAATTCAGCCACAAAAATTCCAATTTATCAGGACTGTTGTTCGTATACGTCAAAAACTCAGTTCCCGAAACTTCTTTGGAATCCGCATTAAGAGTAACGGCTATTTGATAATCGGCACGATTTTGCCAGTACTTGGGTCCGGGTTGCCCACTCGCCGATCGGGTATCGGTTCCATTTTTGGTGTAAAAATGATTTCCGAACGCTTCATTGTAATCGTAAATAGATTCTGGACGTTGCTGCTGGGCTAAGGTCACTGTCGAAAACAATCCCAAGAGCCCCAAAAAAAGGGGTTTCAATACGCGTTTCATGCTTGTTAAAATTAAGTACAACAAATAAATGAAAAAAAGCGCCATTTTCCTTGGGATTTAACTAATTTCACACAAAGCAAAACCATGTCTTCGCTATTTGTTCCTTTTCCATACCTTGAAACCCAGCGTTTACGACTTCGTCCGTTACGTACTTCCGATTGGGAAGCAGTGTTAGCGCTACGAGGCAATCACGAAAGCATGCGTTTCATTCCACGACATATGATCACCGATAAAGCAAGTGCCTTGACGATGATTGAAATGATTCAACAAAAAATCGACGATGGAACAGGTATTAACTGGGTGATTACTGAAAAAGAGGACGATGAAATGTTGGGAATTATAGGACATTATCGTATGAAACCCGAACATTTTCGCAGTGAAATAGGCTATATGCTGCTCCCTAAAGCACAAGGAAAAGGATTTGCAGCAGAAGCCATTGTTGCCATTCTCGCCTATGGATTTGAGCAGCTGCATTTACACTCTGTAGAAGCGGTTATTGACCCTAATAACGAAGCTTCCATAAGGTTAATAGAAAAACTAGGTTTCGTCAAAGAAGCCCATTATATAGAAAACGAATACTTTAATGGGCGTTTTTGGGACGCTTTGGTATACTCTTTGTTAAAACGTAATTTTAAGCCTATTGTATGAATGAATTTGAAAAACAATTTCAAGAAATCGAAGATTATTTGAAATTTGAAGATTATCCCCTTGTAATCAAGCGATTAATTGATTTTACTTTGGACACAGAAACCTTGTCGTTCTACCAAGAGATGAATCAATTTTTGGATTGGTTGGACCTTAACGGATCAGATACTGCGGGGCTAACAATGCGTTTACGTCAATTGATTGATTCGCGGTATGCCTTTTTAAAAGAAAAACCACAAGCGCCCCGTCAGTTGCTTGTGTCGCTTAAAGAAGTAGTAAAAAGTTACGGCACCGGTCGATTTGGGTTGGGACCGATAGATTTAGAATTGTATACGGGGCAAATTCTAGGCTTGGTCGGTGAAAATGGTAACGGTAAAACTACGCTTTTGCGCAGCCTTTGTGGTGAATTACATCCCACGGGTGGAACGATCACCTACCATTTTAATTACAAAGATCGCTACGATCTACGGACGCAATTGGTCTACATTCCCCAACGAACCGATACGTGGTACGGCTCGATGTATCACAACCTCATTTTGACGGCTTCTTCTTATGGGTATGCCCCTGAAATAATTGAACCGTTGACCCAATTGATTATCGCACGATTGGGATTGCGAAAATATCGTCTACACCCTTGGAACAATTTGTCATCGGGATATAAGATGCGTTTTGAATTGGCCCGAATGTTACTGCGAAAACCCAAATTATTGTTGATTGACGAACCTTTGGCCAACTTAGACATCTTGGCCCAACAAACGATTTTGGAGGATTTCAGAGGCATTGCAAAATCGCCTTTTCGACCCATCGGCATTGTACTGAGTTCGCAACAATTGTATGAAGTAGAAAAAACCTCCGATCAAGTCGTGTTTTTGAAACAAGGTGAACAAAAAAACCTGCGACAAGAAGCGCATTCAGAAGAGGAAACTCTCGAAAATTTCTTAGTTATTGAATTTGAAAGTTCCCTCACACAAGGGGAATTAGGTAATTTGTTGCAACCCCTAGGTTTAGAAAGTTTGCAGTTCAACGGCGGTACATTTATCGCTACTTTTCCCGAATCGGTAACTCGCTTACAATTTTTGGAATGGGTAACCCGCCACGAAATTCCTATGCCTTACTTTAGAGATATTTCACAATCTACCCGTCGCTTTTTTGTTTCTTAAATTCCTTTACCATTATGTTTAAATCGATTCAACAACGCCTTTTACTGCGTTATCCCCTACTTTGGAATACCAAGATTGTTCCCTTGGGAGCCCTGCTTTTGGCGTTAAATTTGTGTTTTTTTATATTAGGTTTTGCCATCAACGGAATTTCATTTGAGGACACCCATCGCAATTTTTTTGATTTTGATGCAACGCTTGTCTTACTCTCTTTGGTGATTTCGTTACTCATACTGATTTTGTGGCTGGTGAATTATTTTAAAAATAATTTGCTGAAATCATTTTACCCTACAACAAAATACCATGTATTTAAAGAATGGGGCCTGATTTTTCTACTTTGCTTTGGACTCACCTCCCCTATTTTTTGGTATAATCTCGGTAAAGAAACGCGCTATCGCAGTTATTTTTCGCGCGAAGAATTAGAAAAACGATGCGCTACGTTACGAGCAGGATCATTCTTTCTGGACGGGTCCTATACCTACCATGAGAGTGACGAAGCTGTGGTCGTTGAAGAGGCTCTAGTAGCCGACACTGTGGTGGTTGATAGTGTGGAAACCAACATCGAGGCGCAAAATTATTTCATGTACCGTGGAAAAAAATACAAAAAAACTTCACTACTCAATAAAAACGTCAACAGTTACACAATTTTTGATGAAAAAAGTGACTCGCTTGCCATTGAAAAATTAAAAATATGGCTGGTTACCCAACAAAAAGATTCGTTAAAAAAACTTTTTACCGATTATTTAAAGATTGTCAAAGAACATCAATTGGAAGCCAATATTAATGCAGATGAATGGCTTACCTTAATAAACGATTACCCTTTGTTCGAAAAAAGTCATACCATAGGTCCTCGATTGACCAATGATGAATATTATCCCAATATGTATAATAATCAAACCGTGGTGCGCGATACCATCGATCGCTATATTGCTCGGGATAGAACGGGAACTGAACAAGAATTTTACAAATATTATGTGCCGGAGAAGAATTTGAATTTTAACTACGATCGCATGGCCGATGCTCATGAAGATCCCGATATTAATTTGGAAACGCTAATCATCCCAGTGTATTTTGCGTTGGGACTTTCGCTACTCATATTATCATTTCGGGTAACTTCGGGTCGTTCGTGGTTGATTGGTTTGATTGCTGTTATTATACTCAACATCGTTTTGGGAATTTGCAGCGTAATCATTAGTTCCTCCTATACCTATGGGATTGGCTATTGTATCGTGTTTATCATTGTGAGTATCTTGTTTTTTAACACCGTGGGGCAAAACCGAACAAAAGGCTATTCGGGCGTCGTACTAAATCTTTTCTTATGGTTATTACCAGGAGTAATTCCCATTTTCTATTTGCTAATTCACTCCTATTTAACGATGCAATACAATTCGATTAACAGCGTTAATTTACATAACTTAAAACACTACAAATATGCGCAATGGATGGAAAATCATGTGTTTGAAATCAATTGGATGAATATTTTTCTGCTGAGTTTGGTGCTATTTTTTATCGGTAAAAAAATAAGACTATGGCGCGGTATCGCCGAAGCATAAAAAAAGGCTGTCTTTCTATAGAAGACAGCCTTTCTTTTTTGAAATTTATTTATCTATTGGACGGCTATTAATGCATTAATATTTCCAAATCCGTAATCGCTATTCCGTGTTGGAAAATAAGTAGCCGACTGACGCATTTTGGCCAAAACCTGATCGCGGTTCCACGATGGATTTTTAGACCAAACCAAAGCGGCAATCCCCGCAGTAGTTGCCGTAGCTACCGAAGAACCCCCAACGTAATCGGATAAATTTTCATAATAACTGCCCACAGGAACCGTATTCCCCGTTGTTGAACGTTGCATTTGTACGGTAAATTGAATCTCACTTCCGCTGTGACATACATCGCATTTCTGATTGGATGTTCCTTCTTTTACGCCTGTAACAGCTACAACCTCTGGCATCCAAGCCGGGAAAATAACCCCCACAAAATTGGTAAAACTTGTTGATGTTCCGCCCGCACAGAAAATTAATTTTCCTCGACTGTGGGCATAACGAACACCATCTTCAATGCGCCCTACCGAAAAAATATGTCCCATCGACATCGAAATAATACGAACGGCGGGATTATTCCCCAAAGCGGTAAAAGCATTTTTTACCCCATTTTGCTCATGGTAACCATCGAGCACCACATTGGAAGCAGCGCGGTAGGTAATCAAATTGGCATTATAAGCAACACCAACAGGCAATCCGCGATCGTTTCGTGGCCCAGCAGCTACCCAAGCCATACTGGTTCCGTGACCACATCGGTCGTTGGATCCATCTGTGGTGGTACTCCAAGGCCATATTGAATCGACAAAGGTGCCAAATTTTTGAATTGAACGACCTGTAGAAGCACCGTTATTGAAGTTAGACCCCAATAAAGACTGCGAGGGAGATGTTCCCGTATCAACGATTCCAATGGTTATACCACGACCTGTCGATTGTGTCCAAGCTGCAGGAATTTGATGCTGATTGAAGGTCCAAGGAACGCGAGCATTGGGCGTAACGGTTGTAAAATCAGCGGAATTTAAGGTTTGGGAATCATAACCACAACCGGAACTCGTAGAACTCTCGGGAGCCATTTGAGTATCGGATATTGAAAAATAACGAAAATCCGCCGGTTCTACATAACGCACCAAACCAGAACGACGAAGCGCTGCAACCGTTTCTTGTTTTTCAATATACACATCAAAAAGATTCAAAAACGGATCGCTATACATTAGTACTTCTTCCTTGGTTTTTCCCTCATAATGCGCGATCATTTGCACCAGTTGATCTTGTAAATTTTGGGCTTGTGAAGTCTTGGTGCGATCAAATTGTTGCGCCGTCATTCCAAAACCGATGGTAGCAAGTTTATTGCCTTTTAAGATGGCGCTCCAAACCATTCGTGTAGAAGCCGATTTCCATGTAAAATGCATTCCAGCTTGAATAGACTCATCAATTTTCGTTTTAATTTCCTGCGCTGTCATGGGTTCCCGTTGCGTTTCGGCAATCGTAATTTCTTCATAGCCTTTATCTTCAGAACACGCTGTAGTAGATAAGACGAGGGCCGCAAAAAACAGTGGAATAATTTTTCGAATCATAATTTTGTTTGTTGGTTACCTCACGAAGTTACTAATTTTAAATCAATTGTATAAAAAAAGGTCACCTCAAAAAGCGGTGACCTTCTCGTTCGATTCCTCGAAACGAACCAATAATTCTAAATTATTAGGAAACTAAAATAAAAACTTCACTCCTACGCGCAAGCCTCCTACGGTTCGTGTTCCAGGATTTAAGTCAAAAGGATTAAAATTCACTGAAAAATCACTGGTACTATCTCCTACATTGGGTTTGTTGGACGTAGACGTTACATTGAATAAAGAAAATGAAGTTTCAACGGTCATCCATTTATTGACAAAAAAGTCAAAACCAGGAGCGATGTCCAATCCAACGGAAGTAATTTTATCATCCGAGATTTTGTCCTTACCAAATGTCATAGGCAAAGAAGCCTGTCCGAAGAAATAAAATTTCCCACCTAAATTCCAATACTTACGCACCAAAG
>CANHRI010000043.1 GCA_947463515.1 Flavobacteriaceae bacterium | reverse complement strand
TCTACTTTCACTAATTTCTCGTTGAAGTATTTCATTAATATTTTTCGTATAAAGTTCTTCAGATTCTCCAACAGTAATGATTCTGTTATTAGAAACAATATCTTTAATCTTCATTACTGTTGAATAAAAACTCCAATATCCTATATTTCCCTGAGTGCAAGCTAAATGTATCATTAATAAAATTGTCTTGTTAATCTTGATGCTCCATGTAATTCTTCATTTAATGGAGGTATTATATTATTGAATAGATTTTTCTCTATGTCTTTAATTTGCTTATCGGTTTTATGTGATAAATCGAAGTAATAAACATAAGTATGGTCAGGCCACAAATTTGTTAGTCTCATCCTATTTCTAGGGGCTTTTAAATTTCCTATATCATTAACATAAGCATAAAATCTCCTGTAAAAATTAAACTTTGTTTTTCCTTCTTGCACTCTACCTATATAAAGCAAATGTTTCATCTCTACATCTGATGGTAGATTATGATTGGGTTCTAAAAAGAACATGTAAATTCCTTTCCCCTTTTTTATATTAGGTGGCATTGCGTTTCTAACATTAGAATCAAACTTAATTTTTACAGGAGTTGGTAGTTTATGGTTTGTAATTTTTTTCCATAGATTAGGATCATGATAAACAACCATTCGATATGGTGGCCCATTAAAGTATACCTTCAAAATTTGGTCATGAGTAAGGTAAGCCATTTTAAAATAATACAATATTTTTTGAAATTATTTCACTTAAAAAATCAAATCCATCAATATTAGAACGACTATCTACTTCTTCGTTCAAAAGCTGCAAACCATCATCCACATGCATTTTGATGTATTTGGCTAAGTCTTTGTCTGTTTTGTATAAACCATAATGTACACAAAGCAGTCCTAAATAAATATCGTCATATTCACCAAAAAGCACTGATTTGGAATATTCTTTGCCACCAGCATCTTTGATGTTGTTTAAGTCTAATTTTCGGTCTAAAGAAAGCGAATAGGTAAAAGCCATTCTTGCAATTATATTTTCAGTTCCTAAACCTAACTTTCGAGTAAGAAGCGTTACAACCTCTTTATTTTCTTTACTGGTTTTAATTTGCGTAAACATTCTGCTCTTCTTTTAAATGTGAAAATAATTGATCAACCAGTAATGATTTAAAGCACGAACCGTTGTTTTTACTTTCAATAACAAACACTTTATTTACATTAGGTTTCAAATAATCATATTCCAATTCCGACAACTCTTTTTCAAGCAAGGGGAATAAGACCACTTGCTCAGAAATTGCAGGATAAAACTCTTTGATGATGTTTTTAGAATGATATTTATCAAACTTTTGTAATGGACTATCAATAAAAACCGGAAACTTAATTCCAGATTCATCTACCAGTGCTTTTAGTAAAGCGGTAGCATATAATTGTTGCTCCCCTTTTGATAAAGAATCTTTGTCTATCAAGTTATTGTTTTTGTCCAATAAGTCAATATCCATCACATCATCTACCACATTTACTCTAACATCGAAAATGAAATCATTTTTATGCATGATTTTT
This sequence comes from Flavobacteriaceae bacterium, assembly GCA_947463515.1. GTDB lineage: Bacteria > Bacteroidota > Bacteroidia > Flavobacteriales > Flavobacteriaceae > Flavobacterium. The sequence continues at coordinate 21,495 of CANHRI010000043.1, read as the reverse complement.
TTCAATCCAAACATGATGGATTTTTGCAAGGTATATTTTTTATTCTCTTTAATTTTTTGAATTAACTGGTTGATTTTTACTAACAGATTTTCGGTTACTTCATATTTCTTTTTATCTGTTTCAACTAGTTTAAATTGTTTTTCAAGTTCAGACAACACTTTTCTTGTAGAAGTTAAGCGTGTTGAATAACTATCGTACTCTTGAATCAATTTACCTTTGTCAATATTTAAGTTATCCATTTTGGTTTCTAAAGCCTGTTTTTCATTTCTAAGCTTTACAGCCAAAGGATTATCTTTTCTAGCCTCCGCTTGTTTAATTTGATGATAAACTTTTGAAAGGTAAATTCTGTTATTCTTTTCTTCTTGCACTACTGCATTAAATTGGCTAGCAAAAGTTCCTTTGATATTATCAAATACAGCAATAAAGTTTCTGTATTGTTCTTCGTTAAAATCAAGAAGTATTTTTCCAGAGGAGTCGATTTTTAAATTAGATATCTTTTCAATGATTGTTTCGTCAAGTATTTGTTGAATATCAATTTTAAACTTTTTGTCAATATTAATTATTTCTAGTTTATTCAAAACTGACCTTGTGTAAGCTTCTAGCTCTGATTTCAAAGCATCTTTGTCAATGACAGAGTTTTTAATTTTTTGCTCGCCTTCAAGTTGATTTTTCAATTGTAAAAGCTTATTTCCAGCCATTACGATAGGTACTAAATCAAGAAGTTTTTTGAGCTTATTTTTTATCTCAGCCGATTCATTTTTTAGTCGCTCACGTTCGGCTTTCATGCTTTGAAGCTCTTCTAAAGTTATGCCATTTCCTTCTCTGATCAATTTTTCTTGAATACTATCAATGGATGTTTTAATCGAAGAAATTTCAACTTCCAATTTTGTCTGCTGGTCTTTGTTGTATTCAATTAATTCAACTAACTCCGCTTCATTATTAGTTAAATCAAAAAGCTTAGATTGTTGGGTTTTATTTGCCCCATCTCTTCTGAGTTTAGTTAAAAGCGTTTCAAGATTCTTTTTTAAATCTTCATACTTCTTGATTCCTAAAACTTCTGAATAAGCTTTGCTAAGGTTTCGTAATTCAGACTTTGATTTTGCTTCGGCTAAAGACACTATTTTTTCGGCATCAAAAAAGAAAAATTTAGCAATCTCTCTAGGTAAAATAAAATCATTGATAAAAACCTCAAAGCCTACTTCTTTGGTTAACTCATTTTCTAAACCGTCAATGAAGATAACTAAGTCTTCTTCATCTTTTTGTAAATCATAGGAACGTTTTATCAGTACAGACTTACAGGGAATAGAAGGAATCAAAATATCAGTTAATTCCAGTTCAATGGATAAAATTGGGGCTTTATGATTGTTGTTCTCAAATTCTGTTTTAACGTCTCGATTGAGTAATGTTTTTATAAATTTGTCATAACCTCCTGCATTTTTGATGTCACGCTTATACTTTTCCTCCACCTCTGCCATCATTTTTCCATAGAATACCCAAATAAGAGATGTCAAAAAAGTTGTTTTGCCAAAACCATTTTTACCGGCAATTATGTTGATATTCTTATTAGAATTGGATGAAAACTTAATCTCATTTTCGCCTTTATAGATTCTAAAGTTTTGAAATTTTATTTTACTGATTTTCATAGTTTACTATCATTTACAAAACTTTCAATTCTTTTTTCTACATCATTATGCAAGCCATATTTTGAAATCATCAATGTTTTAGTTTCTTGTAATGAAATCAAATTATCAATCAAATGATAATATTCAGGCTCTTCATTACAAACCTCTTTTAAAATTCTTCGCTCTGTAGCATCTAAAGATTTGATATTATTGGTTGCTATTTCCTTGTTGAAAATTTCTTTGAACAAATCTCCAACAGTATGTTCAAAATAACCATCTCTATTCCAAATGACCTGTATTGCGATTAACTCTTGGTTATTTATTAAAGTTACATATGGCCTTTCTTTTTGAATTTCTTTTTGAACCTCTAGCAAATCCTTTAAGATTCTATATCTGTATTCAAAAGTGTAGTTTCCATTAAATGTTCCATCTTCTCTTACTGCTTCTTGACCATTTCTTCTGGTATCAGACCTATTTTCAGAGACATTTCTACCTTCCACTAAGCGATTTCTGAAATCTAATAATGGTTGCATCCATTCTTGTCCGTTACTCACCAAAGCAGTCATCGATTTATCACTTTTTACGACTGTACAAGTCCAACATCCGAAACGACTTTGTCCACAAGAAGTATGCTCTTTATTTACAACTACTGTAGGACATTCATAATCATCGGCACTAGCATCCGTATAAATTTTAAATAGTATGGAATTATCAAATCCCCAAGGTGATTTAACAGCATTTATGATGTACCAAACTTCTTCTAAAAGTAATTCTTTGATTGGTGCATAAACATAAGTATTAGCAGTAGTTTGATGCTTTGATAATCTGCTACCTGTTACTTCATGTCTTTTGATTGACCTTTCACGTGTAGCACTTTCATCATAGCGTGTACCTAATAAAACAATTGCTTCACCAATTTCATCAATTTGTTCAATTAAAAAACTTGATGTAGGTCTTATTTTTAATTTATCAGTACACCATCTAAAAGCATTGTTAGGAACCGGATACCCTTTCCCAATAACGTTAACCCAAAATGTTTCTTCTAATTTAGGCGTAGTTTTTTGAACAAAAATGGGTAAATCTTGGTCTCTAGCTGCTTCGTCTATTTTTCTTAATACATCTTCAACATAATTTGCAATGATTGGGTTTTCAACCATAGTGTCATTACAAACCACATATACTTTTCTTCTCAATTGAAAAGGATATGGCATTTCTTCACGTATTCTTTGAAGAGCAATCCAAACAAGCATAAGCAAAACAGTAGAATCTTTACCTCCACTGAATCCAATAATCCAAGGTCTATCTGATTGATCTGCATATGCATACTGGTCAATGATTTCTGCAATAACTCCTTCTGTTTTTTTATTTTTGATAAGTAACATATACAATTTTGTATTTTAAACAAATATAATTATTATGGAAGTTAAAATAATATTGTAACCCTATCAAATCTAAACAAAAAAGGGTGTATTTATTCACAATATCACCCCCTCAAACACCCCAATCACTTTGAAATCCTGCAAGGTGTCTTTTTGAAGTAGGATAGGGGTAAAGTGAGCGTCAAACGACTTTGGTTTTAAGAGAATGGACTCGTGTTGCCAATTGTCTTCGCCCATTATTTTTTTACTTTCATATTCTTTTACGGTATAACTCGCTCCCGATTCGGGGTCTTGGATATCGCTCGATTGGACCAGTACAATTTTACCGTTGCGAGAGCCATAGTGGTATTTCCGGAATAAGGCGATGGATCCGTTAGGGATAATTTTATTCATTGATTCGCCCACTACTTTACTGGCAAACAAATCCTCCGCCACCGTAAAGTGGGGTGGGAGTTTAATCCATTCCAATACTTCGGGTTGCTGGGTTTCACTAAATCCGCCTGCTGCTGCCTCCAAATCATAAAGCGGTATGGCATTAACAAAAGGAATCACTTCTTCCTCATCCGTAAAACGATAAGACGGAACTTCTTGTTGACGGGTAGCGATATGTTGTGCTAAGTACTTCCGTAGGTTGGGGTCACAGGCATACACATAGGTACCTTTAATACCCCTTAACAAAATGGTTTTGTAAATATTGAGAATGTAGTTTCGTAGCACTTCTTCATCGCGAATTGTATTCTTACCCGCTTTATCTTCATAGTTGTCGGCGATGATTTCAATTTGCTGGGTATCGAAGTTATACGTGATTTCATGCCCGAAGATGATGCCTGCGTAGTTCAAATCATAGCCTTGAGTCGTATGGATACAACCTACTTCATACAGCGCGTTTTCGGTATTGATCCAATCAATATTGGTGCGGTTCCACTGTAATTTTGTGCTTTCTATGGTAATGTCAAAAAGCGTGGGGTCATTTTTAGATATCCATTTCCATGAATAGCCCGCAATCATCCGCGATAGTCCATGTTCTTGTTCTCGCAATTGCAATTCTTCAACAAATGTGGCAATGGAATCAAATAAGACAAATTCATAATCCTTTGAAGCATACTTGGGTGTACCTTCCAGAATCGAACTGTCCAACAATTGCCGTATGTAATCCACGTAACCATTACCGCCGTTGACACGAAACTGAGAACGCAAAGGTTCTACCACAGTACTAGGCAGTTGTTTCATTTGAGAAAACGCTTCTTGGGGTACATCCGAAGGTTTGATAGACTGGTTTTCATCATAAAAATAGATACACTTGGCTCGGGTACGTTGCATCCAATCCAATTCATGGGTTTCTGTTTTGTCCAATCCTAATTCCGTACATACTTCATCGAATACTTTAAAATACGGTCCCAGATTCACCCTACGGCGTAATCGATGGGATTCATCCACGAGAAGAATATCATAATCCTCTTTAAATACATCGGAAGGCCCAATAACCATTTTAGGATTAAGACCTTTAATATTTTTGAATACTTTCTGTAAGGTTTTACGAAAGGAACCCATCGGTACTACTAAGGCAACTTTGGGATTGCGGTATTTTACTTTTAAACGAACAATCAAATCTAAGAATTGTTGCTCTTCCTCTCCAAACTCTTTAAAGTTGAAATCGTCATTATCCGTACAAATCAATTTGATCAAGAACACCGCCATGATACTTTTCCCTGTTCCAGCGCCGCCTTCCATCACAATATTGTGCGTGGTGTCATTCAGCAAATGTTGCATGATGAGCATCAAACTCCTGCGTTGGTCTAAGGATAAGGATTTATAAGGGGAGTATTTAAATAAGTCGGAGTTGTCGATGTGCTCCAAAGAATGTTGGGCTATCCCTTTGGCACGTAATTGATCCCAAATACTTCGAAATATTTCCCAGTACTGTGGTTTTTGGTAATAATTGTGATTGGCGAGTCCCACATTGCCATTTAATAAGCGGTATTTACCATCCCCAGAGAAATAGCGAATTAAATTCGATTCAATGTCCAAGGTTGCCGATTTATTAAAAGTATTGCTCGTTACGATATGAACTTCGGATAATTTGCTTTTGTCAGTATTTTTGAGATGCGCTGCCATACGACTAAACGTATCGGTAGTTTCCCCAATGTAGGCTTCTTTAATTTTCCCATCAGAAAGGATGTACACAACAGGCCATAAATCTTTGGCATAGTGTACGTTTTCTAATTCGGGTTCACGAATTAAATTAGGCGTAAAATCAAAACGTAAAATGTCAACCTTAACGGGGTCGTTCATCATAATTCATCATATTTTTTGGCGGTACCCTTAGCTTTTTCTACTGGGTATTTCTCATTGTTCTTTTGGATTTTTTCCAGCACAATATCAAAGATATTCAGTTGGTGTTTTTCGGCTAGAAGTAACGAAAACGACAAAATATCAGCCAATTCCTCCTTCAACTTCTCCAACTTCACATCCTCACTATTGCTGTCATTCTTCCATAAAAACAACTCATTCAATTCAGCGGCTTCAATAGAAATCGCTAATGCCAAATTTTTTGAATCATGAAATTGCTTCCAATCTCGGTCATCTCTAAATTGTAAGAGTGCTTCTACTACTTGTTGATATTTGTCCATGTCACTTCGTTTCCCCAAACTTAGCAAAAAATCCCCAATTGGTCAAGCCAATTGAGGATTCAACAAAACGCAAGGCCAATATAGGCGCGGGTACGGAAAACCGTAATGTCTATTAACTAACCACAACAAAGGTGCACAAAGCATTTGGATTCCCCCTCAGGGTTTTTCCTAATTCTTCAAAGTATTTTTCCCCCAAAGCACAGTTCTTTTTCACCCTAAACGCCATCATTCCCTGGGATATAATACTGATGTAGCAGTGTTGTAGCAGTGTTGAGTAAGCTGCTAAACCGTCTGTAAAAGAAATAATTGGTTGTTTTTGAGACTGATCCCGACCCTTCGGGGCTGAATACTATACACTGAATACTGCTCCTGACCCTTCGGGGCTGATGATTGATGGAGCGAAGCGGAATAAACCTGGCTATGGCAGGCAGGCTTGAAACCTAATTCTTCAAATAATGCAACTTATCCGCTTGTACAATGATAATACGGTTTTGGTCTTTCCGAATGAGCCCTTCCTGCTCAAAGTCGGTCAACGTTCGACTTACAGTTTCCGGCGTAGTGCCCGAGATGTTGGCCAATTCGTTTCGGCTCAGGTGAATACTTTCCCCATTAGGGCAGTAGGTCTTGAAGTAACTAATCAACGAATTGGCAATGCGCTTTCGTACCGAGTCGTAGGCAATACGAATCAAATGCTCCTCGGTTTTACTTGATTCCTGCGATAACAAGTGGATAAACTTACCCGCCATCTCAGGATGATGCTCGATCAACTTCTCAAACTCCTGAATGGGTAAGATGCTGATTTCACAATCCGACATGGCCTCGGCATTATCCGTATGCGTATGCTCGTTGTATAAATTGTGCAAACCGATATAGTCGCCCGTCGAGTGAATACGAACCGTAAGTTCACGACCGTCTTGCGCAATTTTGGTGATTTTAATGGCTCCTTTGCGCACATAATAAATCCCGATGACCTTGTCGCCCTCGTAAAATAGAATCTGCTTCTTTTTAATTTTTCGCTGTATCGAATGGTCCTTTAGCAATTCTAAGGCTAATTTCCCTTGCTGATATAAGGGTTTGTTTTGGTCAATTTGGTAGGTTTTTTTGAAATATTCCAGTTGATTTTCTCGCTTCTGTAACCGTACCGCCAACGCATTTAACAATTGTACATCGCTAAACGGTCGCGACAAGTAGTCGTCGGCACCCAACTCCATCCCTTTGCGGATATCGGCTTTGTGGTAGGTGTGGGCAAAAAAGACAAACGGTATCGATGCAGTTTCTATTTGTTTGGACAAGACTATCAAAACACTAAACCCATCCATTTCAGACATAAACACCTCACAAAGAATAGCGTCGGGTTTTTCGGTTTGCGCCATAGTAATACCCGTTTTCCCGTCGTAAGCCAATAAAACGTCGTAGCCTGCCATAGTAAGTAAGTCAAGAAGATAGCGGTCCTCATCGTGCTGTTCCATGATGACTAAGATACGGTAGATGGCCATAAGCAAATTTTTGGTTTAACAATTGTTAAAATATTCGGTTCTAAGGTAGGCATTTTAACCGACCTTATTTTTTTTAACGTTATTTTTTTTTACAAATATGTACAAAAATGGGATGCTTCAAAAAAATACAACGTGTCGGATATCAAGAGTTTTTTCTGATTTCAATCACGCTTATTTCGTTGGCATTGCGGTACTTTAGAGGGTACTAACCAACCCATAATTCACATGTATTACAATGTACTTTTTCCGATTATTTCAGGGGTAATCTTGGCACTTATGGCCTTTGCTTCTGTACAACGGGTCAACCACCCGCGTTATTTTCCATTTGCCATGATTCCCCTTATTCTGGCCATGGAACAGTTTTGCACCGCCCTCATAGCTTTGGCAGTTGACAACCCAGAGTATGAATACCTAAAGGGATTTTTTACCCTCTTTTTGTTGATTATATCCCAAATCATTTGGCCCGTTTGGATTCCCTATGCCTTGCAACGTATGGAAACGGTCTGGGCCATTCGACGCCTCTTGCTTTTCTTTGTATACCTAGGCGTGATTGTCTCGTTATTTACTACTTGGGATTATATTTTTTACGAAGTGGCCGTCACACTCGAGGGCGATGAAATGCGTTTTATTCAAAATGGAGACAGTTTTTTCCAAGCCTATGGCGTCTACTTTTGGATGGCCGTTACCTTATTGCCAGCCTTTATTTCGTATACCAAACGAATGTGGATTGTTGGACTTACCTTAGCGATTGCTTATGCCGTAATGCGGTATTTAAATCCTTATGATTTTGTATTCTTCAGTCCAATTGTGGCCCTGGTACTTGGCGGTTCCATCTATTTCGTACTCATAGAAGTCCCCGAATCCAAACCCGTCTGGCATGGGTAAACTTTCGGGTTTTTCTACAAAAAAGTCCGATACTTAAGGTTAGTATCGGACTTTTTTGGTTTTATGGTCGTTTTAAGGAGTAACAACAGGCGGTATAAAGTGGTTGTTAACCCAATGACATCGTTGCGTTTCAGTTAGACGTCCCGTAGTGATTACTTCAAGCCCTTGATCGGTAAACAAGCCTTCTTTTTGCCATTGGTGCGAGAGTTCCACTTTGGCACTCGACGGACCAAATAAAATCACCCGACTGTAGTCTTTTGCTTTCTGGGTAATTTTTTTGAAAAAGGCATGCCGATTTTCTTTCCGCTTTTGGTCTTCATGGTAGCTGTGCAATCCATTGCCATAGGTGTTTTTTACGGGTTTGACCTCCACCGTGTCAATTTCACGTGCTTTGTCGGTAAATTCAATGAGAAAGGCTTTGGAATAATCCATCCAAATAGCCAAGGTTCGTTCATTTTTCATGTTGAATAGGTATTAGGTTAATGCTTTTTTTTAAAATACCCCCGCAGCAAAAACGATTCGCGTGCAGCAGCTTCGAGGGTTCGAAATTCCCGTAGACTTTGCTCCAATTGGATCAATGTACTATCGACCGATTGGCCTAGGCGTGGGTCATTGATGAGTTTAGAGAGCACCGAATCGGGTTGGTTTAACGTTTGGGTTAGGGTGTGCAACCCTTGGGCGGTTTGTTCTATATGGTAAACGGTTTGCGAAAATGACTCCCGCAACGAATCATTCTGTATCAAATGCTGTAATAATCCATCCGATTCATTCAACCGGGTCGAAAATTGCCGTAACGCTGTGCCTGTGGTATGCAACTCTTGTAAACTCTCACTCCAATGGGTGCTCCAAGTGGGGTCGGTCAACGCCCGATGAACCCATCCTTGCGGGTTGTTCAGCTGCGGTGTAAATTGAGCCAAAGCTCCAGTACTCTGTTCCAATTGGGTGACAACCCGTTCGATTTTATCGGCAAAAGTCCGACTGCGTATCAATCGTGAAACCAGTCCGTCTTCGCGATTCAAACGGTGGCTAAACGTTTGCCACTCAGCAGTAATACGTTCTGCATTTTTAGCGCTGTGCAATACACTTTCTAAAATAATTTCTACTTCAATTGGTGCTACCGATTGCAAGGTGTCGTTATGCTGTAAAGGCCCCGATGTACTTGTCCCTGCTGTGAGTTCCAATACTTTATCGCCCACCAAACCGTTGCTGCCAATCGTTGCCAAGGCATCGCGGTACAAATAGGATTGAACATCCTTGTCAATAGCCAATTTGACTAATACCGTTCCCTCGGGTTCAAATGCGATGCGGGTCACTGTGCCAATGCCAATCCCTGCCAAACGTATGGTACTCCCTTGCCGAAGTCCACTTACGGTTTGAAAACGGGCATAGACCACAAAACTCGATCGGAATAGATTTTGGTTAAAGCCCAATGTGTATACGGCAATGACCAAAAGCAACAACCCCACCAAGCTGAAGAGGCCTACTTTCCAATAGTATGTAGGGTTTCTGTCCATAGCTTACGGATTAAAAAAAGCATGAACCATCGGATGATCACTTTGCGCCAAGGCTTCATAGGTTCCCGATTGGATAATTTGTCCTTCATGCAACACCACAATCCGATCGGCCGTATGGGCCGCACACGCGAGATCATGGGTAATGATTACAGCTGTAGGATGGTAGTCGGCTTTGATGCGCAACATCAAGTCGGTTATTTCTTTGGCAGTAATCGGATCGAGTCCGGCCGTAGGCTCATCATACAGCAATACTTCAGGGTCAATGATCAAGGCGCGCGCGAGTCCGATTCGCTTCCGCATTCCTCCCGAAAGTGCACCCGGCATTAAGTCAATAGCCGACTCTAATCCTACGTTTTGTAAGGTGGCGCGTACTTTTTTTTCAAGAATCTCAGGGGCCAGTCCAGGTTGGTTATGGTTGAGTGTAAAAGCCAAGTTATCCCCCACGGTCATCGAGTCGTAAAGGGCCGCACTTTGGAACAGGAACCCCATTTTTTGGCGCAACGGACTCAACGCATTTTCATCGCTGTGGGTAATGTCATGTCCCATCAACCGCACCACCCCTTGGTCGATTTTGGTAAGTCCAGCAATGCATTTAATGGCAACCGATTTTCCCGAACCTGAGCGGCCTAAAACGACGACATGTTCTCCTGCATAAACAACCAAGTTTAGGTTGACCAGCACTGCTTTGGGGCCGTAGGCTTTGTACACATGTTCCAATGCAATAAGTGGAGTCATCATAGTAAATCAGTAAGTTGAACCGCAATTAAATCGACCAAAAAAATACTCAGTGAGGCTGTGACCACCGCTTGATTGGCGGCGCGTCCCACACTCTCGGTACCGCCTTGGGCATGAAACCCTTTGAAGCATCCTACCAATCCAATAAAGAAGCCAAAACAATAGGTTTTGATTACGGCAGGAATCAAATCACTGAAGGCCAAAGAGTCAAAAACCTGCCGTAGGTAATGTCCAAGCGTTAGGTCTAAATGCCTTGAAATCCCCAAATATCCTCCCAAAAGGCCAATAGCATCGGCATACAGCACGAGGATAGGTAGCATTAATGTAGTAGCCAAAGTACGTGTAATAACCAAATATCGAAAGGGGCGGATAGCGCTCACCTCCATCGCATCGATTTGTTCGGTGACACGCATCGAACCCAATTCGGCACCAATGCCCGAAGCCATCCGTCCTGCACAAATCAAGGCTGTAATGACCGGGGCAATTTCCCGAACCAATGAGAGGCCTACCATACCTGGAATCCACGACTCCGCGCCAAATTTCGCCATGGCAGGACGGGACTGTATGGTGAGCACCCATCCCATGATTAATCCCGTTGTGGTTACCAAGGGTAGGGAGCGGTAGCCCAACTCATAACATTGTTTGAGCAGTTCGCGACCGGATAACGTTTTGAAACTTAATTCGCGAAAAAAACGGCCGAAAAAGAGCGTAAACTGTCCCAAGCCGACGAGTTCGTTTTCATAAGGACGGAAAGCCATAGTGTACAATTAGAGTTTTGGAATGACCAATAGAGGGAGATGATTTTCCAATACCAAGGCCGAAGTTTTGGAAGGAAAAAGCATCCTACTCAATAAGGAACGGTTGGGAGTACGAAACAATACCACCAGCGAGGGTTTTAAGGGGTGCAACAACCTATGCAACAGTTCTTTGAATGGCGTTTGCGGAATCAGCTGAATGTATTGAAACCGTACCGTGTCGCCTTCATAACTTTTTGCCGTTTCATGCAATTGGGTAAACCGCGCTTTAAATTCCAGTTCATAAGCAAAAAACAAAACGTCTACTCGTGCCTCCAAGCGGCGTTGGAGTGTTGCAATCTGCGCCATTTCATCATCGATATGTGCCATGTCGGTGAGGTAACAAAGTGAGCGGATAGGTGTCGTTCGGTAGCGATTCGGCACGATACACAAAGGAACTGGACAATGCTGTAGCAAAGCTTCTGGAAGACTGCCCAATATTGTTTTGTAAATAGAAACCCCATTTTCGCTACAAAAAACCATTTCGATGGCTTGCACTTTGGTGTAATGAATGATCGTTGCGGCTAAACTCCGTTCGAGTTTGAGACATACAATTTCATAGTCCACTTTCGGAATACCCGAAGGAAAAACAACATGAATGTACTTCTTGAGTTGGTTGGTTTTGAGTTGTAAGGCTTCCTCCCAACGCAGTTGCGGGGTGGCGGTTTGCGAGTCGATCGCAATTTCAGGGTCAAAAAGGTTTAGTACGTGCAACAACACCACTTTTGACTGGGTTTGTTGGGCATATTGAAATGCAAAACGTATGCCTTTCCGCGAATGCCCAGAAAAGTCAGTGGTGACAAGAATTTTTCCCATAGCTTTTGGTTTTAATGAAATTCCAACCGTTAGGTATGGATAATTTCGAGTTGATTATGTATGCGCCAGATGCCAGGAGCATTCCAAGCAATCCGTTCGGCTTCCTCTTTTTGAACCAAGGAATCTACAACCCCCGTGAGGGTGACTTCGTTTTGGTGAACCCCTACGGCAATGGTTTTTCCTCGAAGAATACTACTGCGGTCGAATGCATCACACAATGCTTTTTTTTCCAACATATCCGTTCGATCGGAATGGATAAGCAATGAATTGACCACTCCTTTTACGCCCATAATACGGGATACGGCTTTTTCAGCGGCTTGTTTTTGGTACTGCCAATCGACCGAGCCGACGAGGTAAATCCAGCCATTGGCCACCACAATTTTGATGTGTTCAGGAGGAATGGAAGTATGAAGCTCCAGTGCTTGTAAGGCTTGTTGTGCCAAGCTTTCCTCGTCGGCTGCTTGGGGGTGGTCATGTACATTGATGTGCATAACCACAGCTTTTACCCCCCGTACTTTTTTGACAATTTGTTCGATGTCCAATTTCATATCGTAGCGCGCTACGGTTCCACTCAGTGTGACAATTCCCTCATGAGCGGTTACGCCAATTGCGGCCCCCGTAAGATGGGGTTCCCAAAAGAGAGCAAATTGAACTTTTTGCTGTAGGTCATTATTCGCGTTCATCACTAAAAACTTTTACAAAGGGTCGGATTTCAAGTTCATTGGATACCGAAGCAATCCCAGGAGCATTCCACGCCAAGCGCTCGGCTTCATCCTTTTCATAGAGGTTATTGACACTCCCTGTTAAGGTAACCTTGCGGTGATCTAGGGTAACTGCAATCACGGCATCCGACAGCACAGCGCTGTGGTGAAGCGCTTTGACAATGCTTTCTTGTAGGAGTTCATTCTCGTAATCGGATTGGGTATGCAGCAAATTAGAAATTCCCCGTATGCCTTTGATACTGCTTAAAGCAGCTTCTGCGGCTTTTTTCTGGTAATTCCAATGCAGCGTTCCCTCGAGCGTAACCCATCCATTTTCCACTTTGAAACGTATACGTTCATCGGGAATGGTAAAACTGGATTGGTACAACCGCAAGATGCTCTCGGCCAATTTTTCATCGGAGAGGGTTTGTTCTTGTGGAAAAACCACGGCTATTTTTTCAACAATAGCGCGCACGCCATCAATGTTTTTTACAATGCGTTCAGCTTCTACCTTTAAAAAGTAATTGGGTAGTATTCCCATTAGCGTTATAATGCCTTGGTGGGCCGTTACTCCTAATTGAGCGTCGTGCATTTGAGGTTCCCAGCGCAACGCTTGTTGAACCGTAAATTGTAATGATTCGTCGGTACTCATGTGTGAATTTGATTTTGAAGTTGTTTGGTATATTTACGTTGGTGAAGTTCCAAGGCTTGCCGGGCCAATAGATGACTCAAGGTCGATTCGGCGCCCTGATTTAGGTTAACATGATCGGCTTCCAAGCCATCGTAACAGCCCCCTGTTTTGGGGTTATAGAGCATTTCCCCCCGATGATTTAGGCCAAGAAACCAACGGTAGGCCGTTTCCATCTGTTGTGCATATTCGGGTTGTTGGAGCAGCCGTTGAAACGTATCCAATGCCAGCACGGTATAAGCCGCATCAATCGGTTGTTCGCCCCCTGGAGGTAATCGATCCCACGCTTGCCCTCGATGGAACCATCCATTGTTGGAGATGACCCTTAAATAGGAATCACGAAACAGGATACTTAATAAAAAAGAAAAGGATAAGACTGCTGTGGTTTTAAAATCAATTCGGTGGGTTACTTTCCAAGCCATAAGGAGCGCTTCGGGCAACACACTATTGCCGTAGGTGAGGTAGGGCTCATACCACGGCCAGTTCTCGGTAGCAGTTTGCCCGTACATCCCCTGCAAGCGATCGCCAAGGATTTCGATTTCGGTGCTATAATCGGCGTTTCCCGACTCGTGTACAAAGTAGAGTCCTTTCAAGGTAAACGCCATCGCCCGAGGGGAGGTAAGGGTCAAACGAGGGTCCCGGGTCGCTTGTAACAATTCCTGAATGGGTTGTTGGAGCGATACTTGATCGGCGGGTGCAAATGCAGCACAATACCCCAATGCCCATATCGCCCGTCCAAAGGAGTCTTCCAAATTATCGGACTTGTTTTGGGCGGTAAATTGGTGGGCATAGGAAACATAGTTTAGAAAACGACCATCGGGTTGGAGGCAAAAAAGCATAAATTGAAGGTAGCGTTCCATCGCGGTCAGCAAGGCCGGATTTCGCGTGATTTGATAGTTCTGCACGGTAACTATGAGGGCACGGGCATTGTCGTCAAGCGTATATCCTGAGCTCGTATCGGGTTGATTAAGTCGAGCAAATTGTAAAATCCCTTTGCCAGTCGTCATCGCCCAAACATGTTTGAGGGTTATGTTTGGAAGACGAAGGGTGATCGGCATTCGAGTCGTACTTTGCTGTTTCAGGTAGTTTACATAGTGCATGGCCGTATTTTCCCAAGCGGTGGGTTCCATTTGATGCAAACCGTTACCCCGAAGTTCTTCTTGCCATTCGGGTTGGGCAAGTAAAGCGATGAGTTGCCGTGCCAGCTGAACGGGTTGTTCAAAATCAAAAAGGAGGCCGCTGCCCTTTTGAACAAGTTCTCTAGCATGTGGTATCGGAGTAGTGATGATGGGGCATCCGCAACTCAATGCATAGGCAAAAGTGCCGCTAACTGCTTGCTCCTGATTTTTGGAGGTAAACAAATAGATATCGGTCATTTGCAGTAGGTCCAATAGTTTGGGAAGTGCTACATATTCATTGATAAAATGGGTATGGTGCTGTAACCCCAAAGCGGTAATCCGTTCTTCCAAAAAATGGCGGTAGCGTTCGCCCTCTTGCGCAACAACTCCAGGATGGGTTTTCCCTACGATCAAAAATAAGACTTCAGGAAACCGTTGGATGACCAAAGGAAGCGCCTCAAGGGTGGTCTCTATATTTTTACCCGAGCTCAATAGTCCAAAAGTGGTAAGCAAAGTGCGTTTTTCCCACCCCATACGTTTTTTGAGAACAGCTTTCGGTAAGTGATCGACCAAGTGGGTTCCGTGGGGGATCACTATAATTTTGGAAGCGGGAAAACCATAACGTTCGACCAATAGTTTTTGCGAATGTGCTGTCATTACGACCAGGGTATGAGCCAAGAAACCGAGTCGTTTCATAAACAACAGGGTAGCTTCATCAGGATGGGCTAAGACCGTATGGAGTACCACCATGACTTTTTTCTCCATTTGATTCAAAGCATTTAAAAGTTTGAACTCATGCGAACGAAAGAGGCCAAATTCATGTTGCACAATAACCCATTCTTGCTGATGCAATTGCCCCATTTTGGTAAGAAGAGTGTGGTATGACGCACTGCTTTCGGGTTGTAACACATGAAACACAGCAGCGGGATAAACTGCTTCAGGAACATCTAGGGCACAAATTTTGACCGTAAAAGCTTTTTCGTACTGCGTTTGTATGGCCTCAATCAAATCGGAGGCAAAAGTAGCCAAACCACAAGCCCTCGGAGGGTAAGTGGTAATCATGACCAAATCGGGTTGGGGCACAGCGGCCGTTGAAGGCTGGGGTGCGGGAATACGCTGGGTATACTGTGGTAAGAGGAGACGCGTCGTGCGTTGCATTTTAAGTCGCATGGGTTTCGAGGGGGTTACGTTGCAGTTCTTCCAGTAATGAGGGTAGCGAGAGGGTAACCCAAGCAATACGTTTGTCGGCGGCTCCATAAAAAATATAGAGCAATTCGTCAACGACCACTGCGCCACTGGGAAAGCAAATGTTGTTTATAATTCCGTGAACTTCATATTCGTATTCGGGACCAAAGAGCGGATAAGGTAATCGGCCCCGTTCAATTTTTGGATTTTCTAAGTCCAACAAAGCCGCACATGCGCTGTAAACATATCCGTCTAGTGTATCGTGTACCCCATGATAAATCAATAGCCAACCTATTTCGGTTTCAATAGGTGGACAGCCTCCTCCCACATAACTTACTTCATGATCGTATTTGGGACTGAGGAGAATTCCCTCGGTAAAATGTAAAAAGTAGTTTTCCCAAAAAGCGGTGGTGAGGTCGCTGAAGTCCTGAATGATAACCAATTGAATGTCGGGTTTGATGCGGTGTAACAAATAGAGTTTTCCGTGAATGCGGCGGGGAAAAAGGATTACATTTTTATCCCATAACTTCCATTCTAGGGAATCTGGCATGCCCTGGGGCGGTTGGTTGTAGCGGTGGTATTTTTCGTTGAGCGGACGGTTGGATTCAGCCAGAAGGATAAAATCGGCAAAACGAATATCGGCAACAATTAAACCCTGTTTTTCCCAATGAATCATATCACTTGAAATAGCAAGAGCCCCGCGCGCGTTGAGTCCATCAAATGCTGTATAGGTAAGATAAAAAAGCCCCTCAATCATCACAATACGCGGATCTTCCACCCCATGACACTCGTATGAAGCTTGGGGATATATGGAGGGAATTTCATCCCGTTGGAGGAGTTGGCCTTGCACATCAAAACGGGCATAGCCAATCACAGAACTATGGGTTTTACTAATCGCACGGTACCACATGTGAATGCCTTCTCGATTGCGAAGTACGGCGGGATTAAGAACACCGAGATTTTCAAAACCGTGGGTGGTTTTTTCTAATAGTATACCGCGTTTTTTAAGGGAAGACAACATGGGTTAAAAGGTGGAGGAAAGTTGACCGATAGCATAATCAATCAGGGTTCCACAAGACAAAATTGATTTTTTACCTTGGGAAAAAAGATGATGCATATCAGGCAATACTATGATGTGGCGCATATCATTTCGTGCGTTGCAGCAGGTTTTTTTTAATTGCTAAATAAAAGACTTGTATACGTTTGCCAAATTGCTTCGATAGTATAAGAGGTTGAAAGTGATGGCAGTAACTCAGAGACGAAATTACAGGTACATATTGAGACCTTGGTGTTCTAAAAAGTAAGGATTTAAGTTTTTAGTACAAGTTAATCCTTTTTAATGCTTCGCGATTCCTTGTGCCTTCGTGGCAAAAAAAAGCCGCTGAGCTACTGAGATCCCAACTGAGTACTGAATACTGCCCACTGTAACTGCTTACTGATCTCGACCCTTCGGGGCTGAGCCCCTACTGAACACTGTACACTGAACACTGTACACTGCACACTGAACACTGTACACTGTACACTGAACACTGTTTTTTTAAGCCGCTGAGCTCCTGAGAAGCTGAGCTGCTGAGCCAATGTAAATAGAAACATCGGTTTTTAAGAGACTGCTTACTGATCACTGTACACTGAACACTGTACACTGAACACTGTTTTTTTAAGCCGCTGAGCTCCTGAGAAGCTGAGCTGCTGAGCCAATTTAAATAGAAACATCGGTTTTTTAAAAGACTGCTTACTGATCACTGAACACTGCGACTGCGACTGAGACTACGGACTGCGAACTTCGCGCAACCTTTGCTCCTTTGCGGTTAAAATAGAGGCAAGAAGAAAGAAGCAAGAGAAAAGAATTTGTGAAACTAGAGCTTCTGAGCTCCTACTGAACCCTGCACACTGCGACTGCGACTGAGACTGCGACTGAGACTGCGACTGTTTTTTTAAGCTCCTAAGCCGCTGAGAAGCTGAGCTCCTGAGACTGAGACTAAGACTGCAACTGCTTACTGTACACTGTACACTGAACACTGTACACTGAACACTGTACACTGTACACTGCCCACTACACCCTGCCATCTTGTCACCCAGCTCCTGACAAAAACTACCTCAAATCGCCTTGGCATAAAAGTTGTCATATCCCAGTCGTGCCAACGCACGGCCTACTCCTAGAGAGGTCATTCAACAGAAATAAAATAAAGGAGATTAACATCATGGGAAAAATTATTGGTATCGATTTAGGTACAACCAATTCATGTGTAGCCGTTATGGAAGGGGGAGAACCCGTAGTAATCGCTAACGCAGAAGGGAAACGCACCACACCTTCAGTCATTGCATTTGTGGAAGGCGGCGAAATCAAAGTAGGAGACCCTGCCAAACGTCAGGCCGTCACCAACCCGACCAAAACCATTGCGTCCATCAAACGCTTTATGGGAAATAAATATACGGAAAGTGCCAAAGAGGCTTCTACCGTAGCGTACAAAGTGGTCAAAGGCGACAACGACACCCCACGGGTCGATATCGACGGGCGTTTGTATACCCCACAAGAATTGTCAGCCATGACGCTACAAAAAATGAAAAAAACCGCTGAGGATTACCTTGGACAAGCGGTAACCGAAGCGGTAATTACCGTTCCGGCCTACTTCAACGATGCGCAACGTCAAGCGACCAAAGAAGCAGGGGAAATTGCCGGGTTGAAGGTAATGCGTATCATCAACGAACCCACAGCAGCGGCTCTAGCGTACGGCTTGGATAAAGCAGGAAAAGACCAAAAAATTGCGGTTTACGACTTAGGAGGAGGAACTTTTGATATCTCGATTCTTGAATTGGGCGACGGCGTGTTTGAAGTTTTATCTACCAATGGAGATACGCACTTAGGAGGGGACGACTTCGACCAAGTGATTATCGACTGGATGGCCAACGAATTTATAAGCGAAGAAAGCGTCGATTTACGCAAAGACCCAATGGCCTTGCAGCGTTTGAAAGAAGCGGCAGAAAAAGCTAAAATCGAGTTGTCATCTTCGACACAAACTGAAATCAACTTACCTTATATTACAGCAACTGCTAGCGGGCCCAAACACATGGTGAAAACCTTAACCCGTGCGAAGTTCGAACAATTGGCCGACAGCTTGGTAAAACGTTCGATGGAACCCGTAGCCAAAGCCTTGAAAGATGCAGGGTTATCTACCTCCGATATCGATGAGGTAATCTTGGTAGGAGGATCCACGCGTATTCCTGTAATCCAAGAGCAAGTAGAAAAATTCTTCGGTAAAAAGCCGTCCAAAGGAGTTAATCCTGATGAAGTAGTCGCCATCGGTGCTGCCATTCAAGGAGGGGTGTTGACCGGTGATGTAAAAGACGTTCTTTTGTTAGACGTAACGCCTTTGTCTTTGGGTATCGAAACCATGGGGAATGTGATGACCAAATTGATTGAGGCCAACACGACCATTCCCACCAAAAAATCGCAAGTGTTCTCCACCGCTGCGGACAACCAACCTAGTGTTGAAATTCACGTGTTGCAAGGAGAGCGCACCATGGCTGCTGATAACAAAACCATTGGTCGTTTCCACTTAGAGGGTATTCCACCTGCGCCACGCGGTGTGCCTCAAATTGAAGTAACCTTCGACATTGACGCCAATGGAATCATCAAAGTTTCGGCTACCGATAAAGGTACAGGCAAATCACACGATATTCGTATCGAAGCCTCTTCAGGTTTGACCCCCGAAGAAATCGAGCGCATGAAGAAAGAAGCCGAGATGAATGCCGAGTCCGACCGCAAGGCCAAAGAAAAAGCCGACAAGTTGAACGAAGCCGACAGCATGATTTTTCAAACCGAAAAACAATTGACTGAATTTGGTGATAAATTGTCAGAAGGCAATAAAACGGCGATTACGGCTGCTTTGGAGGACTTGAAAAAGGCCTACGAAACCAAAGACGTAGACACGATTCAGCCCGCTTTAGACAGAATTAATGAAGCGTGGAAAAATGCTTCGGAAGAATTGTACAAAGCGCAAGCCGAAGGACAAACCCACGAAGCACATCCCCAGCAAGAAGCTACTGGCGATCAAACGCAAGATGTGGATTTTGAAGAAGTAAAATAATCCGTGAGCAACGGACATTTAATAAAAGTCGGATGTTAGGTCCGACTTTTTTTTTGCATCGTCCTTTTCATTTGCGCTATAATTATGGTATGGGGAAACGTAATAGCTGCCATCAATGAAAAGAATAAGGCTTTAAACACGGTATCATTCGCAATGGCCCAATACGCAATAACCATCGTTCCCACCGCCAAACTCCAATACAACGCACTTGATTTAAAATAATACCACCAAGAGCGCGCATTTTCTTTTCCATACAAAAACCGAATTTGCTCCTGAATCGAGGGCACACTATGCCATAAGACAAAGTACATGCTAAAACCCCAAATCAATCCCGCATGATAAAAGATAATAGTAAACACCCCAAGGTAAAATAGATTACGACCTATACTTGTCCGAAATACGTTACTTTGTTTTGCCAATAGTGCACCCAAAAGCAATACTATTACGCCAAATAAAAGGGTAATTTTTTGTATAATTAAATCAGTATAGGTATGTCGCGTAATCGTTTGAATAATTGCCTGCACTTCTTTTTCATGAAAACAAAAAAGAATCCCCAACACCAACAAGCCATAACTACCTTGAAACAATATCCAAATTCCTTTTACTGACGCGGGCATTTCCAACGTCCAGTGCTGATTGCCAAAGTGATACCCGCTGATGAGAATAAATAGGAGTAAGCCTACGATCGGAAGTAGCGTAAATACGATCATACCCAACAACACAATGGCGATATATCGCATTAATAATTTCAGATCCCAAGTTTTAGAAATCCCCTCATTTAATTGCTGACCTATGGTTAAATCATTGGCTCCGTGGACAATTCCAAGTAAGGCAATTCCTACAAAACCAATAAGCTGCTGATTTTCAACAGAAATAAAATTGGCCAACCATAGCATGAAAAATGTCAGTAAAATCCGAAGGTGAAGGGTGATTTCCATGCTTATTTTGTTAAAATTGTTTAATAAATGTAATAAAAATAGTAAACAAAATAATTTTTTTGTGTTCAATGTTTTGTAATTTTATTTAAACAAATTAAAATAATAAAAAACTAAAACAACAAATTATGACAAACTTCAGTTTATTGACCGGTTGGGTAGCCAAAATGATGCCTACCGATTACATTGGATTTACATTTTTCATCGGATGTATGGCCATGATGGCGGCTTCGGCCTTTTTCTTCTTATCCTTAAGTCAGTTTGACAAAAAATGGCGTACCTCAGTGTTGGTTTCTGGGTTAATTACCTTCATTGCGGCGGTACACTATTTTTACATGCGTGATTATTGGAGTGCTTTTGGAGAATCGCCAACTTTTTTCCGCTATGTGGATTGGGTATTGACTGTGCCGTTAATGTGTTTGGAATTTTATTTGATTCTCAAAGTAGCCGGAGCCAAAACATCTTTATTATGGAAGATGATTGGTTACTCTTTGGTGATGTTGGTTACGGGGTACTTTGGAGAAGCCGTTGATCCAGCTAATGCTTGGTTGTGGGGCTTAGTATCAGGTCTTGCTTACTTCGTTATCGTGTATGAAATTTGGTTGGGCGAAGCTTCCAAGTTGGCCAAAGCTGCGGGAGGTTCTGTATTGGAAGCCCACAAAATTTTATGCTGGTTTGTATTGGTAGGTTGGGCGATCTATCCATTGGGCTACATGTTGGGTACCGAAGGCTGGTACACGTCTATGTTGGGCAAAGGAAATGTAGATGTGGCGTACAACATTGCTGATGCCATCAACAAAATCGGTTTCGGTTTGGTCATCTACAACTTGGCAGTGAAGTCAAGCAAAGACTAACCCTTTTTTTCCCTATAAAAGCAGACGGATTCCAAAGTGGAGTTCGTCTGTTTTT
>CANHRI010000042.1 GCA_947463515.1 Flavobacteriaceae bacterium | reverse complement strand
TGATTTTTTTTGACTCGGGTTCTAGCTTAATTCTAATCCATTTCGATTAGCCTTACTCTCTCTTATTTTTTGCTGTCAATCCAATATGTCTATGAACTTGTCTTCTCTATTCTAACCAACCTCTCTCGGTTAGCGGGTGCAAAAGTAAAACTCTTTTTTAATCTGACAAATACTTTTGTAACTTTTTTTCGAAATCTTTTACCATCCCGAAATCCCAACACTTCCGTTTTGGGAGTGCAAATATAGAAACCTATTCACACTACATCCAAAAAAAAAGCGGTCTTTTTTCTATCTTTTTTTCTATCAGCTTGTTTCCAAAGACTTACACCTTTACAAGTTTTTTTATTCCGCAGTAAAACCTATAAAAACGGCTTGGTTTTGCTTGGGTTTTAAAAAATCCTAAAACAAAAAACGTCAAGAAAAAGAGACGTCTTTTTATGCCGTTGGTTCTTTAAAGCAGAGATTTGGTACTTGCATCCGCAGCAGAAAGACCACAACACAGCCCCGGGCGACGCGACACCCTGCCCCGGCGATAGCCCTAAGGGGCCGGTAAAGCATAGCACGGGAACCCGCATACACAAGAACCCGAAAATACAGTGCTGCCTAAAACTAATCGAAGCGAATGGTTTTGGAGGGCACGATACGTGTAATAATATAGGAAGGAATAAGAAGCACTAGCAAACACACGAGAATAGTGCCTACATTGAGTATGGCAATATAGCCGTAATCAATGGATACAGGCGCGGTGGTCACATAATAGCTTTCGGGATCGAGACGAATGACTCCGAAATACTTTTGAATGTACAATACGAGCAAGGCAACGCCATTGCCCCACAGCAAACCGCGCACGATAAGGTGTAGCGCATTGTACAAAAAGATTTTCCGCACAGACCAATTGGTCGCCCCCATGGCTTTGAGTATGCCAATCATTTGCGTTCGCTCTAAGATAAGCACTAACAATGCAACCACCATATTGATGGTCGAAACGGCAATCATGACGCACAAGATAATAAGGATATTAAAATCGAAAAGCTTTAGCCAATCGAAGATATAATAATATTTTTCGGTGATGGTTTGGGTATTTAACAGCGACCCTGTTTCTTGATACACGGCTTGACCCGTTTCGGCGATGCGATTAAAATCGGACACAAAAACTTCAAAACTTCCCACTTGGTTGGGACGCCAGCGGTTCATGCGCTGCACATGCTTGATGTCGCCGATGAGATAAACCGAGTCGAAATCTTTAACACCCGAGTTGTAAATTCCAGACACCGTAAACCGTCGTGCTTTGGGCAAGGTGTTTTGACCTTGTGCTAAGAAAAACGTATTGAACTGACTTCCAACCTTGAGGTGAAGTCGGTTGGCCAAGTATTGTGAAATCAAAACCTCATTGGAATAGCCTTTCCCGAGTTTGGGAATCGTACCCGCAACCAAATACTCTTGAATGGCCGACCAGCGAAAATCGGTACCAACCCCTTTGAACAAAATCCCTTCAAAGGAACTCGCTGTGCGAATGACCCCAGCTTTGGTCGCCACGGCTTGCACATGATCGATGCCGTCTACGGAGGTAAACTTGGGATAGAATTTTTGGTGGAGCGCAATGGGTTCAGTACTCACTTCGGAGGCATTGCCGTTGAACGCGCTAATCACAATATGACCGTTGAAGGCGGCCACTTTCTCTCGAATTTTTTGTTGCAAACCCACACCGGTAGCGACTGAGAGCACCATCATAAATATTCCCAAGGCAATCGCCACCACTGCAATTTTTATAATTGGGGCAGAAATACTACTTTTAACCTTTTTGGAAGCCGTGAGGCGTTTTGCTATGAAAAATTCTAAATTCAATCGTATGTGTAATTGGGTGCTCAAAAATACTGTTTTATTCTTGGTTTTGCTAATCGTTTCCTGTGGCGGATTGCAATCGAAAAGACCAACCCAAAGCACAAGCGTACCCATTGTTAAACAATCGGAAGATATTTTACTCACCGGAGCTGAAAATACAAAAACCTACTTACCTCTTTTACGAGGGAAAAAAGTCGGAATTATCACCAATCCGTCAGGAATACTCACTGCCAGTAATGCTAAAAATGACACGTTACCCAATGGCAAAATCATTACCGTTCGTCACTTTTATGAACGAGATGACCAAGGTGGTTTTCAAAAATACAGCAAGTCGATTGTCGATTTCCTTTTGGAATCCAACGTCAATGTTCAAAAAATCTTCGCCCCCGAACACGGTTTTCGTGGCGCGGCTGATGCAGGGGAATTGATTAAAGATGGAAAAGATACAAAAACGGGCTTGCCCATTATTTCACTATACGGCAACAATAAAAAACCCAAACCCGAGCAATTGGAAGGCATTGACGTCATGATTTTTGACTTGCAAGATGTAGGCGCACGATTTTACACCTATATTTCCTCTTTACATTATATAATGGAGGCTTGTGCTGAAAATAACATCCCCTTATTCGTTTTGGACCGACCCAATCCGAATGGCGGCATCGTCGACGGCCCTGTTTTGGAAAAAGAGCATACTAGTTTTGTGGGTATGCACCCGATTCCTGTTCTTCATGGAATGACCATTGGAGAATATGCGCAAATGATTAATGGGGAAAAATGGTTGAAAAACGGCGTTCAATGTCAGCTCACCGTGATTCCGTGTTTGAATTACACACGCGACATGCCGTATAGCTTACCGGTGCGGCCATCCCCGAATTTACCCAACGACCAATCCATAAATCTGTATGCAAGCTTGTGTTTCTTTGAAGGCACCAATGTAAGTGTGGGACGCGGTACGGATTTGCAATTTCAAATTTACGGTTCGCCCTTTCTTAAAAACATGAGTTATGAATTTACGCCAGAACCCAATTTTGGCGCTAAAAAACCGCCGCATAAAGGACTAAAATGTTTTGGAGAGGATTTATCTAAAATTGAAAAGGTTAACTGGCTTGAACTAAAATGGCTCTTGAAAGCGTATGCAAATACAGAAGATAAAACGACTTTCTTCAATGATTTTTTCACCAAATTGGCAGGAACCAAAACGTTGCGTAAACAAATTGAAGCTGGAGTATCAGAAGAGGCGATTAGGGATTCGTGGAAAAATGGCCTTGAAGCTTTCAAAAAAATGCGTCAGCCCTATTTATTGTACTAAGCAAAACGTTGTTCCAAAATCCGTTTTAACCCCTTGAAGGTAAAAAACAAACTATAAAAGATTCCAGCAAGCAATCCAAAAACGATAAGGGACATGCAAAGAATTTCCATTCCCAATAAAAAATGTCCGGACTGAGGGGCATCGGTATCGATATACGCTCCAAACAAGGTAAGTGCCAACCCGATAGCATAAATTCCAAGAAGAATAAACAAATGTCGCATACGTAGTGTGTTTTTCACAAAACGAATGCTACAAAAAAATATTATTTCACCGGAATACTTTTTTTCATTTCCTCAACAATGTTGAAGGCAGCTGGGCAAATGGAAACGTTTTGTAGCGTTAAATTGGCGA
The DNA here is from genome assembly GCA_947463515.1 of Flavobacteriaceae bacterium. Taxonomy (GTDB): domain Bacteria; phylum Bacteroidota; class Bacteroidia; order Flavobacteriales; family Flavobacteriaceae; genus Flavobacterium. The sequence continues at coordinate 20,226 of CANHRI010000042.1, read as the reverse complement.
TTTGATAAAACTTCGTGCGATCGGTGTGCGGATATTCGCGACAAGCCTTGGGTCGCACATCATAAATCATACAATAGTTTTCGGCATCCAAAAACGTACAGGGTACACTTTTCAACACATAATCGTTATCCTCATCAATTCGTAAATATTGATCTATAAATTGCTGGGGCTTTTGCCGAAAGTGTTTGGCAATTCGCTCGATATCGGCTGTGGTAAACAAAGGTCCCGTTGTTTTGCAACAATTGGCGCACTTTAGACAATCTGTTTTTTTGAATTCACGCTCATGCAACTCCTGCATTTGATAATCCAAATCGCGTGGCGGATGTTTTTTGAGTTTATCAAAATATTTTTTGTTCTCACTCTGGCGCTCTTTGGCCAATTTCGCTAATTCGTGTAATGCTGGTTTCAACGTTGCTTGGTATCTTTGTGCAAAAATACAATCATGTTGGATTTATTCGGCCAAGCCATCCTCGATTTTTATACCCAAAATAATCCGCAACCCTTGCTCACGAAAACTTCCATCTCGGAAGAAGACGAAATGGATGTAGCCTACTTGTTTCGTACATACAAAAACATGCCGCAACTCGAACAAAAAGCGCTGCAACTCGCCAAAGGCAACGTTTTGGATGTTGGTGCGGGTGCGGGCTGTCATGCTTTGGACCTCCAACAAAAAGGAATTAATGTGACGGCATTGGATCAATCTGCTTATGCTATTGAAACTTGTCGTTTGCAAAACATTCAACATTGCGTTCAAAGTTCGGTGCTCGATTACAACCCCGAAACCCAATTTGATACGCTCTTATTACTCATGAACGGCTCGGGTATTTTCGGCAAACTAAATCAAACTGCACTGTACCTCCAAAAACTAAAATCATTACTGAATCCGGGAGGCCAAATTCTAATTGACAGTTCGGATCTCATCTACATGTTTGACGAAGATGAAGACGACGGGCGTTGGATCCCGGATACGGGTTATTATGGCGAACTCGAATTTACCCTACATTACAAAGGGCAAAAAGAACAGTTTCCTTGGTTGTATTTGGATTACAATACGCTTCAAAACGCAGCCTTGGCCAACGGTTTCCAATGTGAATTGGTCGCCGAAGGCAAAAATTACGATTATTTAGCGCGGTTGACGGTTTAATTTTTTGGGCAGCTATTCCGGCTTTCCGCTGTATCCCTCCACTTCGTTGCGGGGATGCCGCTTCAATCCGGGCTGCAAAGAGCCAGATAATTGTTGAGCCAGATTATTATCTGGCTCTCTATATTTCAATCAAATCCGTGGTTTGAATAATATCCCATAACGCCGCATACAAGGTATCTAAATCGGATTCCGTATTGTACGCATTGATTGAAAACCGCAAATACACGCCCTCATTCAGGGGCATCACTGGGATTTGAATGTGGTATTTGGAGTACAACAATTCTTTCAACTCCAACGGTTTGCTAGTACACACCGGGACACTGGCCATTTGCCCTAAAAACTCTTCGGTTACGGGACAAATCGGTTGACTGTTCACTAACTTACAAAATCGCGGATACTGTTCGAGCACTAAGGTACGGCACGCTTTTGCATGCGTTTCCCAGTTATTTTCTTTTAAAAATTGGATCACTTGGGGCGTACATAAATAGGTCGAATGGTCGTTGGTTCCTTGGTATTCGTGGTAATCCAAAAACTGACTTTCGCTGGGAAATAAACTTTCGTAGCCCCAACTCACAATCAACGGATCAAGGTCTGCTTGGAATTCCTTTTTCACATATAAAAAGGAACTTCCTTTGGGGGCCAACATCCATTTGTGCAAGGTTCCTGTATAATAATCGGGGTTGAGTTCGCACAAATTCAACGGAATATGACCGGGGACATGCGCTCCATCAACGATTGTAATCAAACCGAGTTCTTGCGCTTTATCACAAATTTCTTTGACTGGAAAAATGAGTGCCGTCGAACTCGAAATTTGATTGATAAACACCACTTTCGTTTTGGAGGTATACCCTTTCCAGAAATCTTCTATGATTTGCTCCTTGGACGTAATCGGCAACGTTATATTTTGGCGAATGTATTTGGCGCCCGACTTTTTACAATAAAAATTCCAAGTGCGATCCATGGCGCCGTATTCGTGATTGGTGGCAAGGATTTCGTCCCCGGGTTGCAATTGCAAGCTACGCATGATGGTGTTGATGGCTTGGGTGGGATTAGGTGTAAAGAAAAAATCGGCAGCCTCACAACCCAGAAATTCAGCCAATGGCCGTTTGGCCTCTTTGAGGTAAATGGGTAACTTTTTTTGGATAAAATGCACTGGATCAGCTTCCATTTCGCGTTGTAAAGCCATTTTGGCTTCAAAAACGGGTTGGGGTGTCGCTCCGAAGGATCCATGATTTAAAAATGTAATCGTTGGATCCAATAAAAAATGTGTTTTCATAGGAATGGGTCAAAAAAAATCCCAAACAAATTGTTCGGGATTTCTATTGGTTTTGCATTGATTATTGCATGTATTTCATCATCATCGCTTGCAAGTCCGCTTGAATTTCCATCATCGCTTCTTGTGACTTCTGATTGATTTCACCGGCTTTTTCTTTCATTTTTTTTCCAACAGGACTGTTGTAAAAAGCCATCATCGCTTTGATATCTTCTTTGGTGTAAGTTTGTGCGTAAACTTCGGCCGTTTTTTCATTGATTTTATTCATCATGGCATCAAACTCCATAGTGAATGCGGCTTTTTTATCATCAGCTACCTGAGCTAACAATTGATCTTTATATCCGCTAAGCACATTTCCTGAGCCACTTGCTTCAATAACGGCTAAACATTCTTTTTTCAAAGCTTCATCAACAGCTGGTTTTGCAGGGGCTTGCGCCATTGCCAAAGAGGAAACGCAAACAAATGCGAATGTGTAAACTAATTTTTTCATGATATGTTTTATTAATGGTTATAAATGTACGCTTTTACATTTAATTTCTTAGACGCAAAAACATTTTTTTTGTTACTTCATTGTAATGGATAGAAATTATTTTATTTATTAATAATTTTAATGGGTATCGTATAACTGCATCGTACAGGTTGTCCCAATTGACGCCCTGGTTGCCATAGTGGCGACATTTTTAACACTCGAATCGCTTCTTCCCCCGTTCCATATCCAAGATCTCTTAACACCTTCAATTCAGTTAGTGTGCCGTCTTTTTCAATTACAAAGGAGACGATTACAGTGCCATTCAAACCCGGCACATCAGGAGTTCGGTAGTGCTTTGCAATCAACTTATAAAATTCATTTGGTCCACCTGGATATTCGGGTTTAGCTTCAATGCCACTTACATTATAAATGTCGTCGTCTTGTTTAACATCTGTTTTTGGCGCTCCATATTGGGGCATAAAAACCACTTTGCTCTGACTTTGCAATTCTGATCGACCAATACTTGCAAGTCTATACGACATCATTTTCGTTTTCACCTCCCATTTACCCGCTTTGAAGGTTAGCTTTTTTTCCACTTTTGTAATGAGGTCGGGCGACATTCCTTCTCTACTCCATTTGGGAGAAGTTGGAATGGTGGCATAAAGCTGTTGGGCAATAGCTTCGTGCGTATTGTAAAGTACTGTTGGATATTTGACCGAACCGTCTTCATCAATATAAAATTGAATAGTAAACCGGTATTCTAATGAAGTATCCCAAGCTACACCAGATTGCTTCTCTAAAAAATCTTCAAATGTAGGCCAAGTTGTGGTGGGAAATACGGGCATCTTAGGAGGTTGTATCGGTTGAGCAACTGCTACGAGCGTCAACAAATACATCACGCAAAGCACTACTTTTTTCACTTAAGGGATGTTTAAATATTTATGGGTTTGAAGCGAAACGCGCCACTTGGGGTGTTGCATTACATACTCAACGATAAGAGGAGTCATTTGCTCGCGTTTACTCCATTCAGGTTGCAAGAAAAGAATGGCTTTGGGATTGACTAAAGCGGCTTGCTCTTCGGCGAAGATGAAATCGTGTTTGTTGTGAATGATTACTTTCAATTCATCGGCGGCTTGGTAGGCCTCGGGAACAGGCAATCGGTTCTTCTTGGGCGACAAACAAAACCAATCCCAATGTCCGGTCACGGGATAACTTCCAGAGGTTTCAATGTGCACTCGTAGTTGTGCTCCTTTTAAAGACTCAGTGAGTAGTTTCATGTCCCATGTTAGGGGCTCACCTCCCGTAACTACCACAGTATCGGCATATTTTTGAGCATTGGCAACGATATGTTCGACTGATGTTGGGGGATGTAAATCGGCATTCCAACTTTCTTTCACGTCACACCAATGGCACCCGACATCACAACCGCCAATACGAATAAAATAGGCTGCCGTTCCGGTATGAAATCCTTCGCCTTGAATGGTGTAGAATTCTTCCATAAGGGGCAACAGCTCGCCTCTATCAACCGCTTTTTGTATTTCTTGTGTGAGCATGAAATCTATTTATCGCGAATGTAAATATCGATGGGAACGCCTGAAAAATTCCAGTTTTCCCGTATTTTATTTTCTAAAAATCGTTTGTACGGATCTTTGACATATTGGGGTAAGTTGGCAAAAAACACAAACTGCGGTACGGGTGTGGGCAACTGCATACAGTATTTGATTTTGATGTACTTGCCCTTCAAAGCAGGAGGTGGAAAACGCTCAATCAAATCCAACATGTATTCGTTAAATTTGGAGGTCGCAATACGCTGTTTACGGTTTTCATACACGGTAACAGCCGCTTCCAATGCTTTAAGTAAACGTTGTTTGGTCAAGGCTGAAATAAACAAAATAGGCACGTCGGTAAACGGCTCCAATTGCTCACGAATACGAAGTTCGTACTCGCGCATAGTCATGGTTTCTTTTTCAATCAAGTCCCATTTATTCACCAAAATGACAACCCCTTTACGGTTTTTTTGTGCCAACCAAAAGATATTCTGGTCTTGACTTTCAAATCCGCGGGTCGCATCGACCATAAGGATACACACATCACTGTGTTCGATTGCCCGCACGGAGCGCATGACGGAATAAAATTCTAGGTCCTCTTTCACTTTTGCTTTACGACGAATTCCTGCGGTATCTACTAAATTAAAGTCAAAACCAAACTTGGTAAATCGGGTATCGATGGCATCGCGGGTGGTTCCGGCAATATCGGTAACAATATAGCGATCTTCCCCAATCAAGGCATTAATGAAAGATGATTTCCCGGCATTCGGACGTCCCACTACACAAAAACGGGGCAAAACTTCCTCTTCATCGGGGGTTTCGGGCAATTCGGGGAGCACTTCCACGAGTTTGTCGAGTAAATCTCCCGTGCCGCTTCCGTTCATTCCTGAAAGGGTAAAATATTCCCCTAAGCCTAGGTTATAAAATTCGAAAGCGTCTTTTTCTCGGCTAGCGGAATCGACTTTATTGACCGCCAAAAGTACAGGTTTGGTCACTTTTCGCAATAATTTGGCGACTTCGGCATCCATGGGTGTGATTCCTTCTTCGACATCCACGACAAAAATAATGGCGTCGGCTTCTTCAATGGCGAGTTCGACTTGCTTGCGAATTTCGGCTTCAAAGATATCGTCAGAACCTTTGATATACCCACCGGTATCAATGACCGAGAACTCTTTACCGTTCCATTCACTTTTACCGTAAATCCGATCACGGGTTACCCCACTCACCGAATCGACGATAGCCTCTCTTCGTTGAATGAGTCGGTTAAAAAAAGTAGACTTCCCTACATTGGGGCGCCCTACAATGGCGACGATATTGTTCATACGTATTCTAAATTGGGATGCAAAGGTAATAAAGTTGGCTCGAGCTATCTAATTTTTTGTATCTTAGTTAAAATCAAACTCCTATTCCTCTGCCATGGAAAACGAAAATGCTATTCAATTACGGTTGCGCTTTTACAAGGATGTACCCGAAACGGTTGCTGAAGTTCGAGCGCTCTTTGAAGACTATAAATCCAAATGCCCTGCGGACTTCACGATTAAGGTCAATGACACGCATATTTGGTTTCACATTGTGGGGCCGCAGCGCGCCTATTATTCGCCGCACTTGCATTTGGAATTGGAATCCCATCCTGAATCGGGAACGCATATTCGTGGATTGTTTGGTCCCGACCCGACCTTATGGACGTTATTCATGTTTTTGCATTTTATAGTAGCGGGTGTATTTGTGATTTTTGGCGTTATGGCGTATTCCAATTGGACGTTAAAGCAGCCCATTCTTTGGAACATTTTTATCATGGGCATGATGTTGGGCGTTTGGTTCATGTTGTATGTCGTAGCCCGCCAGATTCGCGAGCAAGGCATCGACCAAATGCATGAATTGGAGGCTTTGATGGAAGACGCTTTAAAACACGAATCGAGGTAGAAGCTCACTGTATAGCCCTGATGGGAGCCAACTACCCTACCGAAGCCGTTAGGCCGGGAGGTAGTGCAGACAGCAGGACTTGGCATTCACAAGAAATCGGGGCATGCTGCTCCTTATTTTTGATTGTAACCAAAACGGCGTAATTGTCGTGCATTGCTGCGCCAATCCTTATTGATTTTGACAAAGATTTCGAGGTAGACTTGTTTGCCAAAGAATTTCTCCATGTCTTCCCGCGCCATGGTGCCTACTTTTTTGAGTGCACCGCCTTTGTGGCCTATGATAATTCCTTTTTGCGTTTCGCGTTCCACCATGATGAGGGCTTTGATGCGAATGATGTGTTCTTCTTCCTTGAACTCCTCGGTTTCTACTTCGACGGCATAGGGAATTTCTTTGTCGTAGTTGAGTAAGATTTTCTCGCGGATGATTTCGTTGACGAAAAAACGCTCGGGTTTGTCGGTGAGGGCATCTTTGGGATAATAGGGCGGCGAATCGGGCAACAGGGCAAGGATACGGTCAAAAACCTCTTTGACATTAAAATTTTTCAGCGCTGAAATGGGGAAAATCTCGGCATTAGGCACTTTTTCTTGCCACAGTGCGACTTGTGCTTCCAACTGTTCTTGGTTGGACGTATCGATTTTATTGAGCAAGAGGAGGACGGGGATTTTGGCGTGAATTATTTTGTTAAAAAAAGCTTCGTCTTTTAATTCTTTCTCGCCTATTTCGACCATATACAAGAGCAAATCAGCATCTTCAAAAGCGGTTTTCACAAAATCCATCATGGCATTTTGAAGTTCGTATGCCGGCTTGATGATCCCCGGAGTATCGGAAAGTACGACCTGAAAATCTTCGCCGTTGACAATACCTAGAATACGGTGACGCGTGGTTTGTGCTTTGGAGGTGATGATGGAAAGGCGTTCTCCGATGAAAGCATTCATTAAGGTTGACTTCCCAACGTTGGGATTCCCGATGATATTGACGAAACCGGCTTTGTGTGACATGATAATGGGATTATATAAAAAAAACCCAGCGGATGCTGGGTTCTTAGTAGCGGGAACAGGACTCGAACCTGTGACCTTCGGGTTATGAGCCCGACGAGCTACCTACTGCTCTATCCCGCGCTGTTTCGGGTGCAAATATAAGACTATTATTTGAAATACAAATTATGAATTAAAAAAAATAAAAAACTTGAGCCCATAAAAAAACCCTGTGATTCACAGGGCTTTAGACTCGGATATAGGAAAAAAATTATTCTTCGTTGGCAATTGCCGTATTGGGATCGGTTTTTACCGACAGGTTCACGGCCAAACCTTGCTCGTTGATCATGGTCATGTTCATCATGTCTTTGGCATACATTTTCTTGGTCACAAAACCGTTGAATTTGTTGTAAGAGATGTTCATGGCAGTCAAGTTATCTAACTTTTCGATTTCAACAGGAATTCGTCCATTGAGTTTGTTGTCGAATAAACTTAGTGTTTCAAGCGCTGTTAAGTTGGCAATTTCGGGCTGCAAGCTTCCGGTCAACTCATTGCTGTTTAATTCAAGCGTGCGTAGCCCTTTTAAGGCATAAATCGCGGCAGGGATATCTCCTGTCAAACGATTGTTGTACAAGGATAGCGTTTGCAATTGTGTAAGCGCTCCGATAGAAGAAGGGATTGTTCCCGAAAAATTATTCATGAACATCACCAACTCAGTAAGCGACATTGCGTTACCAATTTCGGCAGGAATAGAACCTGAAAATTTGTTGAAGGAAACGTTTAGAATTTGAAGCTTTTTCAATTGACCAATGGATGTTGGCAAAGCACCTTCTAAATTGTTTTTGAATAACACTAACGATTGTAAATGCTTTAAGTCCCCAATTTTTGAAGTCAACGAGCCTGAAAGATTGTTGTCTGACAAGTCAATGGCCGTCACTTGGTCATTTTCAACCTTCACACCGTGCCAAGTAGCTACGGGTTTAGTGAGATCCCAAGCATGTGTCCATTGCGCACCTTGAGCAGACTTATAAAAATCGAGGAGTGCTTTTCGCTCAGCGGAAGAAACTTCGGCAAGGGCGGTAGTAGCAAGAAATAGGGCAAAAAGGGTAACGAATCGTCTCATGATTGTTTAGATTTGGTGATGTAAATATAGGTGGTCTTGTCGTTTATATGCAAATAAAATCGATGAAATGCATACAATTGCAAAACATAGTTTATTTAAGTAAATTTTTTCTTACAAATTATAGCTTTGTTATTTAACTGTATAAAAGTTTTATCTTTGATACACCAACCTTTAAATCAACATTTTATGGAATTACAAATGAATTGGATTGCCGTGCTTAGTGCAGCCGCTTCCTCCTTAGTTATTGGCTTTATTTGGTATCATCCCAAGGTAATGGGGACAATATGGATGCGGGAATCGGGTATGACTGAAGAAAAAATTAAGGGGGCTAACATGGGACTTCTCTTTGGGATGACCTTTCTTTTTGCCTTGATGATTTCGCTTATCATCAATATGTTGACCATTCATCAATGGGGTGCATTGGGAATGATTGGTGGCGATGTTAAACAAGCCCTTCCCTCCTATGCTGCCTTTATGAATGATTATGGCATGAAGTTTCGCACCTTTCAGCACGGTGCTTTACACGGATTCATGTCGGGTGTTTTACTAGCCCTCCCGCTTGTGGGAACCAATGCCTTGTATGAGCGTCGTTCGGTAAAATACATTTTAATCCATGGAGGGTATTGGATTGTTTGTTTTACGGTTATGGGAGGCATTTTATGCAGTATGCCATAATCAATCCTCTTAACATTTTATTTATAAGGAATCGCTCTACCTTTGTGGGGCGATTTTTTTAGCATGTCTGATTTACACTTCACGCTTTACACTACCATTGATTCTTTACCCGCTACTTGGGATACAGTGGCGCATGATAATGCTTTTTTACAAACGCCTTATCTGAGGGTCTTGGAGGAATCGGCGCCCACCAACATGCGCTGTTTCTTTATTGGTATTTATGAAAAAGAGCACTTGATTGGCGTTGCCTTGGCGCAATATTTAGATATCAGCAAATTGTATTCTTTTGGCGAACGACAGCATTGTATGAAAACGAAAGTGCGCAACTTTGCTTTTCGTCGTTTAGCCCGGCATGTCCTTTTTGTGGGCAATACAATGATAACAGGTCAAAATGGGTACACTTTTATAAAACCCCTTGCCCCAGAGGATTTGAGTCGATTACTTCGTTCGATGGCAGATGCACTCATGGAGCATTTTAAGCAGGAGGGCATCCGCATTCATTTGGTTTCCTTTAAAGATTTTTACACCGAAGATTCACAAGCATTGGGCAGCCGTGCTTTTCAATCGCTTTTTCATTTCTCGGTGCAACCCAATATGATTTTTCGTTTACTTCCTTCCTGGCAAAATATGCACGATTACGTTGCTGATTTACAAAAAAAATACCGTGATCAATACAAACGCGCCCAAAAAAAAGGAGAAGGCATTGTGTGCTGTGAAATGGATTTATCCATGATACAAACGTATGAAGAGGAAATGTATGCCTTGTACCATCATGTCGCGCTTAATGCTCCTTTTAACACCTTCTTTCTAGCGAAGAATCATTTCTATGTTTTCAAAAAACAATGTGGCGATCGATTTAAAGTATTTGGATATTTTTTGGAGGACAAATTGATTGGGTTTCACACCTTACTTTTGAACGGCCAAACCTTAGAGACTTACTTTTTGGGTTACGATGCGGCCCATCAGAAAGAGCGGATGTTGTATTTAAACATGCTATATCGAATGACTGCTTTTGGCATAGAAAACCAGTTTCAGCGCATCATTTTTGGGCGAACGGCTTTGGAAATTAAAAGTTCTATCGGAGCAGAACCCGTTCCAATGTTTGGCTTTATGCAACACAATCAACAGTGGGTTCAGAAACTATTGCCGCGTTTATTTAAAAATCTAGAACCACCGATACGATGGGAGCAGCGCCACCCGTTTAAAACGTAGACAAAAGACAGGTTAATCAAGTATTTAAGAGGGATGCTTTCGCAATTGCAGTGCGGCATACAACCCCAGAATAAACTCCCCAACAATCCCAAGTACAAAAATTGGTGCGGGCATTCCCGTCAAGATCCAAGCGACGATGCGGCCAAAGACCAATCCCCACATAAATAAAAGCGTGGACCAAGTGGCTGGTAACCAATACGCCGGTTTGATTATTCCTACCACCCAAAACAAAGCGAAGGCGATATAGAGTCCCATTATCGCTTTCAACACGCTATGCAACGTTGGTGAAGTATCGGTTATTCCAAAAATCCAATCGGGTGCTAATCCGTAGCAGAGACCTGCAGGAATTACGATGCTACTGGCGATAATTAAGTGTAAATTTTTCACGCTTCCAGTTCGAGTTGAATCCGTTCCCATTCCTCCAAAAGTTGCTCTAACTCTTGCTTTTTCTTTTCATAAGCGGCAAAAAAGGCAGCATTCTCAATATGTTTGTTGTAATTGGAAGCTAGTTCTTTGTCGTCATTTTGTATGGCTTTTTCCAAGTCTTGAATTTGACTTTCAATTTTGGACAATTTGTTTTGCAATGATTTTTGGGCTTTTTGGGCTTCAAAACTCAGTGTTTTTTTCTCCGCTTTGGGTTCGTCTTGCACATCGTTGGGAATTCCTTTTTGTTCAAAATCCCGCATCGATTGCGCATTGCGTTGTTCCAAGAAAAAGTTGATATCGCCGAGGTATTCTCTAATTTTAGTGTCTTTAAACTCGTAAACGGTTGTGGCCAAGCCTTGCAAAAAGTCACGGTCATGCGAAACAATCAGAAGCGTACCCTCGTACTGTTCAAGAGCCGCTTTGAGAACGTTTTTTGACTTAATATCCAAGTGATTTGTGGGTTCGTCCATCAGCAATACATTGATGGGTTGCAACAAAAGACGGCATAATGCCAAGCGGTTCCGTTCGCCTCCTGATAGCACTTTGACTTTTTTCTCCACATCATCACCGCGAAACAAAAAGGCGCCCAACATGTCGCGAACTTTAGCGCGATTGGCATCGGTAGCGGCCTCGAGCATGGTATCCAAGAGCGTTTTTTCACCGTCTAAATGATCGGCTTGATTTTGTGCAAAATAGCCAAGTTCAACATTATGGCCTAGCTTTATGGTACCTTCGTAGGGAAATGCATTGACAATCGCTTTGATGAACGTAGATTTTCCTTGGCCGTTTTGTCCCACGAAAGCGATTTTACTCCCGCGCTCCACCAAAAGAGAAATTCCTTGCAATACTTTTTTAGCTTCAAATGCTTTCGAAACATTTTCTGCTTCAATCACGACACGGCCTGGCGTTTTGGAAACGGGAAAGGATATCGCCATGACGGCATTGTCGTCTTCATCGACTTCAATACGTTCGACTTTTTCCAACTTTTTAATCATCGATTGAGCCATGGCTGCTTTGGTTGCTTTGTAGCGAAAGCGTTCAATCAGTTTTTCGGTTTCCTCTATCTTTTTTTGCTGATTGCGTTGGGAGGCTAATTGTTTTTCACGGATATCTTCGCGAAGAACAAGGTATTGTGAATAGGGTTTGTTGTAATCGTATATTTTACCTAGTGAAATCTCAATGGTTCGGTTGGTCACGTTATCCAAAAACATTTTATCATGGGATACTATCACGACCACGCCTGGAAATGTTTTCAAAAAGCTTTCCAACCAAATAATACTTTCAATATCCAAGTGATTGGTGGGCTCATCGAGGAGTAAAACATCGTTGGATTGCAATAAAAGTTTGGCAAGTTCAATTCGCATGCGCCATCCTCCCGAGAAGGTTTCGGTGGGATTGTTAAATTCATCCCGTTTGAATCCTAACCCCAATAAAATGCGTTCGGTGTTTCCAACATAATTGTAGCCGTCCAACAATTCAAAGCGATGCGTGAACTCGGACAAATCTTCAATCAACTGACTATAAGCTTCGCTTTCATAATCGGTTCGCGTAACCAATTGATGGTTTATATCCTCAATTTTTCGCTCGATATATTTAATTTCTTCAAAAGCTTCATACGCTTCTTCGAGTACGGTTCGGCCTTGTTCAAAATCGATATCTTGACGTAAAAACCCTAATTTAATATCGCGCTCGGTGGCAATTGTCCCACTATCGGGTTTGATGTCGCCTGCCAAAATTTTGAGCATGGTTGATTTACCGGCGCCATTTTTCCCAACGAGTCCGACGCGATCGCCCGAACCCAATCGAAAGGTTACTTCTTCAAACAAATAGGTACCTCCGAAAGAAACCGATAAATTATGGATATTCAACATAAAATTGTGACTTAAGTTACATGGGATAAAAAGGGTTATTTTACCTTTGTATCAAATTATTTGCAAATGTTAAAAAAAGGCTGGAAAATCAATAGTATTTTAACAGGAAGTTGTCCTCGATGTCAGGAAGAAAACATGTATGTGGAAAAAAATCCGTACAAATTGAGCAAAGTTTACACCATGCATGAAACCTGTAGTCATTGTCATTTGCGCTATGAAATTGAACCTTCATTTTTTTATGGGGCGATGTATGTGGCTTATGGCGTTTCCATTGCGTTTGGGGTGGCTATTTTTGTTATCACCAAATTAATTCTTGGACTCCCAGCTAAGACGTCATTTATTGCATTGGGGATTGGGATTTTTGTCTTAATGCCTGTCACTGCTCGCATTGCACGTAACATCTATATAAACATGTTTGTCAATTACGATAAGGATTGGCGTAAAAATGTTTAAATCGTTGGATATCGACATGAGGATCTAAAGGGATTCCCCATTCTAAAGACTCAAATAAAGCCTTAGCCATAGCGGGCGCAAGCAATACGCCACGGGTTCCCATTCCGTTCAAAATATGTACATTGGAATGTAAAGGATGTGTTCCGACTAAGGGACGTCTGTCTTTGACGGTAGGCCGCACACCTGCATAATGGGCAACCACTTCAAAATCACTTTTCATAAAAGACTTCAATCCTTGAACTAATTCCTCACGCGCTGCAGGAGTAGGCCTATCGGTTTTGTCTTGCCAATCATAGGTGGCGCCTACTTTATAAAGATCGTTCCCTAAAGGAAAAATAAAGACTCCCGATTTATAAATGGCCTTGAGCTTTAATTCGGGAGCATGAATGACCAACAACTCCCCTTTGGTGCCATCAAGGGGGAGGGTATGGAAAAAGGGATTTTGAGACAATCCAAAACCTTCAGCAAAAACGATGTGTTTTGCTTTTATTTCGTGATATGTTACGATTGTATCTTCGACAGAAATATCTCCATAATTAAAAGATTCTCGGATTAGAATTTCTTTCTTTTCTAAAAGATGATGAAACTGTTGCAATAAATTTTTTGTGTCTACATAGCCACAATTATTTACACTACCCAATTGAAAAGGTGCTTCAATCGAGGGGTACGTATTTTGCACTAAAGGAGTGGTTAAATACGGACTTAAAGTCGGTTTATCCGCTGCGGTAAACCAATTATTTTGTTCCTCTACGGAATGAAGCACGCGGTACAGCGGCAAGGGGTAATCTAAGGTACATTGAAGATCCGCGGATAATACTTGATAAAATTTATGGGCATTTTGAAGTTGATTTTGTGCATCCCATATCGAAGTGAATCGTTTGAGCACAACAGGATTATAGAGCCCTCCTGCAATAAGCGAAGCCTTTTGAGAAGCATCCTCGAACAAAAGGAACGTTCGATTGTTTTTGCGACAATATTGTGCAAATGCTAAACCGGCTAAACCGCCACCAACAATGATATAATCGTGTGTAATCATAAAAAAAACTCCCACCAAAGGTAGGAGTTTCTATGTTTAGAATTGAAATTGAATATTAGTAATTCCACATATCTTGTTCAAAATTACGAATCTTCTCTTTAACGCGTTCTGACTCTAAGAGCTGGGACTGTGCGTTGTCTTTCATGTAATCTTGAATAGTACGGTCACCGTATACGTTTTCTTCTTTGTAGACTACTCCATTAAAACGGCGTGAATTCAACAATTGATCAAAAGTAATAGGCATTGCGGAATTTCGGTCATTAAATGCTTTGGCTTCATGCAAAATGTTTCGCACTGCTGGAAAATATACCCAAAATAATTCAATCGGATCATTATTTCCGCGGGCTTTGTCGCGAGCTTCAACTGCTAAGGGACAAATGGCCATCAAGCGGTATTTAAGCTCACTTTGACGTTTATCAAAGTACCAAAAACCTTTTACTTTATATCCAGAAATATCTGAAGCATCTAATTCAGTTTCATTGATAAATTGTTTATCAAGTACTTTTTTTCCGGACTTGTAATCCTCATAGTAATTGTTGATTTCGTCTTTACCGGCATCAGTTGTATCAATAAACTTAAACACAGACTCCATGTCTTTTAATGACTTTTTGATATTGAAATAGTCATCACCATAGACTTCAGTGATTTTACCATCTTTAATTCCTTTTAGCAAAACGGCAAATAGGGAACGGCGTTCTTTTCCAACAAATGCTGTATCAACAGGGTAATAAAGGGGGAAATTTACACGCTCATCCAAGTCAATGTTTTCCCAAATCATTTTACCCATCAATACATCGCGATCATGAACATAACCATAGGGTAATGGTTTGTCATTATCGGACTCCAATTGGGCCGCAGTTTTTTTACCGATCTCATCGGGCGATTTTGCGTTCAACAAGTTGGACTGTGCGGTTACCGAAGAACCAACTACAGCTAAAATGAGTACTAAAAGGCTTTTCAATTTCATTTTTTTTATTATTTATTATACAAACACTTTAAAAGAAGCATTATTGTATTTCATAGATGGCTGGAGCCGCAGTTTTTACTTCAATCGAACCAGCTCCATCTACTTTAGATTTAATATCTGAAATAGTAACTTGATCACCTTTGGATACACGAGCTAAAGCTGCGATACACTGAGCGTTTAAACGATCACCATTAACAACAATGGAAGCTTGACCTGGAACTTTAAATACAAATTGCGTTACACGGAATTTCAAGTCATACAAGAAATCAGGTAATACAGCTGAAATTTGAGAAGCTTGCAAACGTGATTTTGCTCCTTTTTGTACACCAGGTGTGCCCCCAATAGCTCCTTGTGGGGCAGGAATGTTTTTAATACGGAAAACTTTTTTATCATTAACCGTTTTACCATCCGTCATTTTTCCAGAAACACTAATCGTAACCTCTGTACCTGCACCAGGATTCAAATCATACTTTCCTTTTCCTAAATTTTTCAACCCAGCAGCCGTAGCTGTTACATTGTTGTCAGAGATACCTGCAATAGAAATTGTCATTGGGTTAGGTAAACCTCGGTACACAACATTCATTTTATCAGCTGAAATATTTGCATTGTTTGGACGAGGTACAACCACATATTTACCTTCAAAAGGTAACTTAACTGGCTTACCATCTTCCATAAATGTGAAGCTACCGTTTAAATTTTGCTCCCCAATACTTCCCGCTGTAGCATTAATAACTGCCTGTCCGTTAACTACTTTTCCTGGTCCAGCAAAACTAGCTACTTTAACATTTTCATCATATTTACCAATAACAACTTTACCAGTAACTTGTTCCCCTTGGAAATAAACATTTTTATCTAACGCTACAATGGCTTGGAAATTTTTCAAGGACATTGTTTCAATAGCAGCTTTTCCTAATAAGATTTGGTAAATATCTGCTTCAGCTTTTTTAATATCGTTTTGCATTAAAGCCAATTTTGACAAAGTAGCAATAGCTGGGAAACCTTTGAAATGGTAGTCTAAATATTTTTTAGTTACACCCTCGCCATCCTTAACATCTTTTGTGCCAAATTTAGCATCAATTTCGCGTACAATTGGAGTTAATTTTACATTTTCACCAAGTACTACCTTCATGTCAGACAAGTATTTTGCAAAAGCACCTACAATTTCATTTCCTTTTGGAGAATAACCATCACCTTTAAACCATAGCTCGTCTATATTTGACTTATCCATAGCTTCATAAGGAAGTTTTCCAGTTTTTTCATCCAATTCAAAATCCTTCGTAATGTCACCTTTTACAGTTTCTAAATAATCGTAAAAGGTTTTAGAAATTTCCTTAACACGAGTAGCTTGATCTAATGCCACTTTAAAGTTTGCATTCTCACCTGCTTTTGCAGCTAATACTTGCAACATATCCTCATTTGCTTTTTTAGCTCCAGCGTTAACTTCTTCAAATTTTTCATCCATCAAACCAAACGCCGAAAGTACTTCTTTCGACATGTTCAATGCCAACATCGCGATGAAAACCAAGTACATCAGGTTAATCATCTTCTGTCTAGGGGTTAATTTTCCTCCTGCCATTTCTTCTAATTAGTTTTAATTCGTTAAAATAAATAATGAGCGTTTAAAACTAATTATCGGTTGCTCATTGCAGTTAACATACCTCCGTATACAGAATTTAACGATTGTAAATTGGAAGCTAACGACTGCATTTGATCTTTTAATTTTAAGTTGTTTTCAGCTACTTCATTGTTGATTTGCGCGTTACGCTCAGCAGCTTGTAACTGTACTTGATATAAACTGTTTAGAGTTTCCAATTGCGTAGCCGCTTTGGTCATCTCTTCAGCATATTTTTTAGTTGAAGCTACAGAGTCAACTGTTGGAGAAATAGCTTTTGCAGCACCTTCAAAGTTTTTGATACTGTTTCCTAAGCTAGCCATCAATTCACCATCAATTTTAGCTTCTTTTAATAAGTTGTCTAATTTTTGTGACAACAAACCTTGAGCTTCTGTTGGGTTTTCTTTTTTATCACGAGGTTTAGCTTGACCTCCTGCTAACTCAGGATACACCAAAGACCAATCCAATTCTTTTTCAGGAGCATCAAAAGCAGAAAGACCGAAAATCAAAGCCTCTGTACTTAACCCGATGATCAACATCAAACTTGCTCCAGGCCAGTGCATCAATTTGAACAACGCTCCAATAATTACAACAGCTGCACCCATACCGTAGGTGAAATTCATAACTCTAGGTGGTAATAGTCCCATAATAATAATAATTTAGTTAGTTAAGTTTAATATAATTAAGTTAGTTAATATACAATTTAATTAGCGGCGTCTTCCCGCTTTTCCAGCGTTACCGGTAACTTGCGTACCCATATAATCCTGTACGGTACGGAAACCAATATAACTTCGTGCTGTATCTTGGTATTCGAAATCACGAGTTCCTACTTGAAGGAAGTATGCCACGTCTTTCCATGAACCTCCGCGCACAACCTTACGCTTGTTGGATGTATCTGGAACATTAGGGTTCATTGTAGATACATATTCATAGGCTGCTGCATCATACGATGAATCGGTCCACTCCGCTACGTTACCTGACATGTTGTAAAGATTGTATCCGTTTGGCTCAAATGATTTGGCTTCCACAGTGTACAGCGCTTGATCTGCTGCGTAGTCACCACGATTGGGCTTAAAGTTAGCCATAAAACAACCGCGATCGTTTTTAGCATAAGGACCTCCCCAAGGATAGGTTGCTGATTCTAGACCACCGCGAGCCGCATATTCCCACTCTGCTTCGGTAGGTAAACGGAAGGAATTCACCAAATCTCTTCCCTTTTTCTTGGATTTGATATACACATTTTTATTTAACGTTCTCCAAGCACAAAATGCTTTCGCTTGTTTCCAATTCACCCCTACTACAGGATAATCTCCGTAGGCTTGGTGCCAGAAATAGTCATTATGCATTGGCTCGTTGTACGAATACGCAAAATCCTTAATCCATACCGTAGTATCTGGATAAACTCTCGTTTTTTCGTTACGTATAAACTTGCTACGTTTACCCACTTTTGCTTTAGCCGCCGCTTGAATATCCATCCATGAATAACGGAATTCTAATTTATTTACATCAATCGTACGCAAACCATTGTAGGACTCTGTAGCTGGCAAATACATAGAGTCCATTACCTCTACATAATATTCATCTGGGTATTTTTTAGTATCGGTAATCAATTTTACTTTACGATTCAAACGACGACCCGCATAGGGATCATCAGGTGTACCAACACTATAATAATTCTCGTACATGTATTTGTCGTATGGCGTCATTTTGGCTGGATCTTGATCTGCAAAAGCGAAATCACCGATGCTTCCACCGCCTTTTCCACCCTTACCTGCACCAGGCTTCACGCCTACCTCATCCGCTAAGATAGCTAAACGCACACGAATGATAGAGTCTTTAACCCATTCTACAAACTGACGGTATTCACTGTTCGTAATTTCTGTTTCGTCCATGTAAAAGGAACGAACCGTCACTGTTTTCGTAGGTGCATCTTGAACATTAGCTAAATCATCATCTGATTTACCCATGATGAAAGCTCCACCGGGAACCAATGTCATTCCGTAGGGTTTTTCAGGATGCCATTTTTTACCCTTAACTCCTACTAATTCGCCCTTGTCACTGGACTTTCCACAGCTGGCTAATAGGGTTAAAACAGATGCAAACGCAATGAACTTCTTCATATAACTTGGGTTAATTTATGTTATTTTTTTTGAGGCCGTAAACCTATCTATTATTTTTCAAAAAAACAATTAATTGCTTCTTAATTTTTTTTTCACAAATCAAAAATACAACTTAAGTTGAATTGACAATGAAAAAATGTCGATTAAGTGCATTTATTTATCGCTTAAAAGCAATTTTGTTGTTTTTTGAAATATATTTCTTACAAATATTGCATAATAATTATAAAATACTCTTTCGTTGTGCTTTCCACCAGCGTTCAGGGAACTCTTGATTGCAAGCGGCCAAATAATCGTCATGAGTACAGGGCAATAACGTGTTTTTATGCAGCTTATTGTGCATGTTTGAAAAAAATGGAACTTCGATCCACCAACGATCGGTTTTATTACTCTTATAAAACACGATTTCCTCATTTTCAAAGGGTACAATGTACTTTAAATAATTTTCCCGACTTCCAAAGGGATATTCATTAGAACGGAAATTAACCCCTTCCATAAAATACCAAATAATTTGAGCAATGAGTGGAGCTTCCTGAGAAGTTGCTTGATGGTTAAAAATACCAAAGGCACTCACTTTATCGCTGATTCCTGCGTAACGTGCTAAAGCACAGATTTCTTTTCCGGTAAATCCGTTGGGTTGAAAATCGATAAAATTACCGGAATCTGAGGATTTCACTGAGGTCATATCCAAACTCACCAAATCAGCATCTCGAAAAACGGGCTCGGCAAGTGCTACTTGTGCACTTACATCGCCTAAACGATAGGCATCAAAGTATAATTTCTCGATTAAATCAATTTCTTCTTGCGAATTGTAATACGTTTGATACCCTACATTACTGTAATTAAACAAATTCGTAGGCTCTTCTACTATCATTTTGGACAAATACGCCAACGCTGGAATGCTGTCGTCTTGTTTGCCAAAATCAAAACGGTTGTCAATCGCAACCAAGTTGACCATTTGCTCCAAATCATCATACCCTCTGTAAACGGCATACGTAAGGTCCTGAGAACCTCCGATAATAACAGGGATAATTTTATTCTTTAATAATTTGGAAACCACCTTTCGCAAGGCATAATAGGTATCCTCTGGCGAATTACCAGGATTGATATCGCCCATATCGGCAATAATTTTATTCCAATTCCCAGGAAACAATCGATACAATTGCATTCGTATTTCGGAGAGGTCCTCGAGCGCCACATAATTTTGCGCTCCCCTATTTTCAGGAACCCCTATGATGGCAATATCTATTTGGGCGACATCGGGAAATGCCTCTTGAGTGTGAAAAACAACTTTTTGTCCCAATTGTTGTGAAGACAATCGTTTGATATCGATTACCAGATCGGTCTCCAAAGGGGTTAGAAAATCAAATTCCATAACCTTTTATTTCTTTTTGGTTGTTGCAG
>CANHRI010000041.1 GCA_947463515.1 Flavobacteriaceae bacterium | reverse complement strand
GTTTTCACGATGTTTCACAAGGATTAGAATCGTAGAAATTCATAATTCATAACTCATAATTTATAATTCAATTTGCGCGAGGGGTGGCAGTGGAAATCCTTGCCGTAGCTTGCGCAGGCAAGATTGCAACGAACGACCCGACCCCGAGGCGGTAAATTTCATTAGGATGACGGAGGGGATTCCGAGGGGGCGCGCCCAAATTAATGGGGCAATGTGCCAATGAGTCTATGTGTCAACCTGCCTGCCGGTAGGCAGATGTGGCGATGTGGCGATGGGTATAACGGTCTAAACGATTGTAGTGGAAAGGCAGGGAGTACCGTTGAACAGACGGAGATTTGATTATCAACAATTTAACTTTTAAAACCGTTGATAACTTCATTTTTTCAATTGTTAAAATATTGTTTTAACCCTTTAATTTTAATGGAGTTAACCAATAAACTATTTGATTATGAATTTGAAAAAACTTTTAGGAGGCGGAATTGTTGGAGGGATTTCATTCTTTCTATTGGGATGGATTACTTATGGCATTCTTTTGAAGGACTATTTCCCACAAGAGGAGGGCACTGAAAACCTAACGTTTATTTTCTTAGGTTCTATGAGTTATGGATTCTTATTTGGTTGGGTTTTTCAACTCAATGAAGGGATTGGTAAATGTGTTTCTGGGATTAAAGCTGGGTTTGGGATTGGCTTATTCTCTGCTCTTTATGTCAATTTTTTTCAGGGCATGAATAAGCCCACCCTTGATTTTCAAATGATGGTAATCGACACGCTTACCATGCTTATTATTTCGGCTTTAATGGGTGCTATCGTGGCTGTGGTCAACGGTAAACTCAGCTAAGTATATTGAATTGGGTTAGTGGAAAACACGAATCGTTGGGTTCGTGTTTTTTTATGTACATTCGTGACGTATCGAATTCTTGTCTTATGTGTTTTTACATGCAAATGAAAGATCCCAAGCCCAAAGTTGAAGCGCGTTTTCAAGTAAAAGCGACTCCTCAAACATTGTGGCCTCAATCGGAGTATTTCAACGGATTTAGTTTTCCAAAAATTGCCATCATCACCGATGCTGCCCCCGATCAACTGCAAACCAATTTTAGCTGGGGACTCCTACCTGCTTGGACTAAAGACATCGAATTTCGAAAAAACACCTTGAATGCACGACTGGAAACCCTGACCGAAAAACCGAGTTTTAAAGATATTCTTCACCAACGTTGCCTTATTCCAGCCAATGCTTATTTTGACTGGCAATGGTTGGACCCACAAGGAAAAGCAAAACAACGGTATCGTATTCATGCAACGGAGGAATTATTTGCTTTTGCGGGACTTTACCATTGTTGGCAGCATCCCGAAACGGGTGAAATCATCAATACATTTACCCTACTCACTACAGAAGCCAATGCCACCATGGCGTATATTCATTCGACCAAAAAACGAATGCCTGTCATTGTAAATCGCGAAGATGAACAGGGTTGGTTGCAGCATGCTATCGAACCCAAAGCGTTGGCATTTCCTTACGATGTGCCGCTTTTGGCGTTTCCTGATTAAAAAATAGGACAACCCGTTGCAACTTTTTTGTATCTTTAGGTCATAACCAATACAAAAAACTATGTTAGAACGAAATCATCACTTAGGTTTGCTTATCCTTCGTTTGGCGGTAGGCGGACTTATGCTGTTTCACGGCGTGGCCAAATTGGAACACGGAATTGACTTTATTGAAGAAGCGGTAGGCCCTTTGGCTTATGGCGTTTATTTGGGTGAATTATTGGCTCCTTTGGCGATCGTGTTGGGGTATCGCACCCGATTGGCGGCTTTGGTCTTTGGCATCAATTGTATCGCTGCGGTAGCCATTGCGCATTCGACCGATATTTTAAAATTGAATGAATACGGTGGTTATGCTTTGGAATTGCTAGCCCTATATTTAGTAGGTGCATTGGCGCTATTTTTTACAGGCGGTGGAGCGCTTGCAGTGTCTAAAAACAGCCGTTGGGATTAATCGATTTTTCTTTCAAATTTTTGTTCCGCGTGACGTAAAAGCTGTTTGATTAACGCTTGTTTATCCTGAATTAATTCACTTGAAAAAGGCAACTCTGGTAAAGGAATGCCCATACCTTGCATGACGGTATCCAACGGAGCTGCCTTTCCTTTTTGCACCATACGTAATTCTTTTAAAGCTACGCAATAAAGTTTGCCTTTTCGGGTGATGACCGATTCCACAAATAATCTATGTTCATCCCAATAGACCAGTTGATTGGAGACCGTGAACTTCTGAAACAATTGTAACGAACGGCGATACACTATTGTGGTATTCACAACAGGTGCCATAATTTTATGTTTTAATGCATAGCGAAAGAAACCTGAACGAATGACCAAATCAAAACGTCCCAATTCCATATAATTAAGATAGCGCGCATTGTTCATGTGGATATATTCGTCCAAATCGAAAGGGGTTACCCAATAGATATGGGTTACAATGGCCGAAAAATCAGTGATGCGGGGCCGAAAAATACTCCGAAGCTGGAGCCAACATTTGTACACAAAAAGATGCATGGCTTTTTTGACAAAGTACGGCAATCCGAAAGAAATCCGCAACCTTAACGCGAAGTATCAGGAAAAACTTAAAACAATTTAAATACCGTATCGCGGAATTTTTGTTGCCCGTTGACATAAAAGGCACGATCGGCTCGGAGAATCATATTGTAATTATTCCCTAAAAACTCCATAAATCCGCCATGAATTTCAATCGGATAGGGCGTATAGTGTTGCACCTGATCGCTGGGATATTGAAAACGAGGCATCCAAGTTTCCTTTCCATGGGTGGTGGGACTGATTTTTTTGCCTACATAGAGGTGAAAAGGAATACCATGGGTGTCCCAACGCAGGGTATCGCGCGGACCTATCCACACACAATGGCGAGCGGCTTGGCGTTTTTCTTCGGTTTTGAAAAAGCTATTAATAACGTTTGCATCCGAAAAAAGAAGCACCTCAAAGGGTGACGTATTGATAAACGTTAGACCCGATTCACCCTGAGAGATAATCCGATTTTGGAAAAAATCGTATCCGGTTTGCAGCGTATCGGGATAAGGAGGACCCAATTGAACGCCATTTTTATCGTAATAATACAGCGACGGATAAAATCCTAATTTTTCAAGCTCCTGTTTATTTCGAATGGCTGCTCTTTGCTGCTCGCCATAGTAGGCTGCTCCTACGATGAGGACTCCTATTATCCCTAAAATGATGAGTGTAAACTTAAAATCGCCCATGACCCGCTTTCGTTTGCGCTGCTCTTGAGGGTCGGAGGGATGGTAAAATAGGTAGTAAAAGCCTCCAAATAGGATTTCAAAAAAGTTTACGATACCGGGTTTGTTGACACTTTCTAGGATATCCCGCAGTTGCTCGTGTTGTTGCCTGCGGATGTGTTGTACCAATTGGATTAACTTTTTCTCCCCTATTTTTTCCGCCAATTCGGCATAGTAGACAAACAAACGCTCTTCCACGTCAAACTTTGAAGAGGTCGTAGCCAATCGGTAGGATTCTAATTTTGATTCCAATTTATGGATAATCAAACGACGCACTCCCGCGGGCATGATGTCGGTATAGCGCCAAGTGAACTTTAGGTAATAAAAGCGTTCGACTTCAAACTCCTCGGCAACAAAGGCTTCCCAATCGGGGGAAAGAAAAGCTTCGACATCGGCCGCCAAGCTACTCCATCCGAAACGTTCATAATCGGGATCGGGATAGGTTTGCAGCAAATTGGTATTTTGACGAAAGTGGTGCGCAAATTCAGGATGTGCATCGAGAAAAGCGAGAATAGGACGTTGCGTTTTTAGGACTTCTAAAAATTGGGCTTGAGCGTTGACACTCTCGGAAGTGGAGGCGAGTTGACTTTCAAGACGCAGGCGTTTTTCAAATTTGATTATACGGTCTGTGGGCCATTGCGAAGGGGGTTCGGCATGGAAGGCTTGAGCAAAGAAATAAGCGTCTAGAAAGGTCATCAGTTTAAAACGGCAATGTACGATAATTTTAGAAAAACGCGCTTAGAAAGACCTGCGTGAGCGGGTGAAGCGGCATCCTTGGGTGGAGGCTACGAAACCCAAGATATAGCGGAAGACGCGACCCGGAGGGGCACGCCCTTATCGAAAATTTGTTAAAAATCAATAGAATCATCAGCGTTGAATTGCATTTTGTGAAATATAACAGGCCGCACCCAAGTCATTTGATGCTTTTTTGCAAATTCCATAATAATTACTATGCGCGCATAATTTTTTTGCTATTTATTATGCATGCATAGTATTTTTTAGTATTTTTGAAAACGATTTCGTAACCTAACCTTTATGAAAGAAAAAACAATTGATTACGCACTTCGGGCGACATGGCAAGCAGTGGCGAGGATGTACAACGAAGAAGCGTCGAAATACGATGCCTCGATGGCAGTGGGATTTGCTTTATTGAGCATTGACAAAGAAGAGGGTACGCCTTCCTCCTACATTAGCAACCGCATGGGAATGGAGCCGACGAGTTTAACTCGAACGTTGAAAACCCTTGAGGATCGGGGATTAATTTACCGAGAGAAAAATCCCGAGGACGGACGTGGGGTGCTGATTTTTTTGACGGAAGAAGGAAAGTCCAAACGCGAACTGTCGAAAAATACCGTATTACGGTTTAACGAAGTGGTGCGACAGCATGTAACTGATGTTCAACTCGCCCATTTCATGCAAGTTACCGAACTCATAAATGACTTAATTGCTGAGAAAAAAATATTTTAAAAACCAACTCCATAGCACACCTATCCATGAAACGAATAATTAAAAAAGTGGCCGTTGTAGGATCCGGAATAATGGGATCGGGCATTGCGTGCCATTTTGCCAATATTGGACTGGAGGTTTTACTGTTGGACATTGTGCCCAATGCGTTGACTCCTGCCGAAGAAAAGAAAGGGCTTACCTTAGAAAGCAAAGCCGTTCGCAACCGATTGGTCAACGACCACTTGGCCAACGCGTTAAAATCAAACCCCTCCCCGATTTACAGTCAGAAGTTCGCTTCCCGCATCACCACGGGAAATACAACCGACGACATGCCCAAAATCGCTACTTGTGATTGGGTAATTGAAGTGGTAGTGGAACGATTGGACATCAAAAAATTGGTGTTCGAACAAATCGACAAGTACCGTAAACCAGGCACTTTGGTGACTTCCAACACGTCTGGGATTCCGATTCAGTTTATGAGCGAAGGACGTAGTGCCGACTTCCAGTCGCATTTCTGTGGCACACACTTTTTCAACCCCGCACGTTACTTGAAATTGTTTGAAGTTATTCCTGGACCGCAAACCAATCCTGAGGTTATTGACTTCTTATTTGAGTACGGTTCCAAATTTTTAGGAAAAACCTCGGTCATCGCGAAAGATACGCCTGCCTTCATCGGGAATCGTATCGGAATTTTCGGCATCATGAGTTTGTTCCACCAAGTCAAAGAATTGGGCTTGACCATCGAAGAAGTCGATAAATTAACTGGTCCCGTGATTGGTCGCCCGAAATCGGCTACATTCCGCACGGTAGATGTCGTGGGACTCGATACGTTGGTGCATGTGGCCAACGGATTGTACGACAACTGTCCGAACGATGAAGCCCATGATTTGTTCGAATTGCCCGAATTCATTAAGAAAATGATGGAAAACCAGTGGTTGGGCAGCAAAACCAAGCAAGGGTTTTACAAAAAAGAAGGCAAAGATATTCTTTCGTTAGATTTGGATACCTTGGAATACCGTCCGAATAAAAAAGCATCGTTTGCCACGTTGGAACTGACCAAAACCATTGATAAACCAATTGATCGTTTTAAGGTTTTGGTAAAAGGAAAAGACAAAGCCGGCGATTTCTACCGCAAGAACTTTTCGGCGATGTTTGCTTACGTTTCCAACCGTATTCCCGAAATCTCCGACGAGTTGTATAAAATTGACGATGCCATGAAAGCCGGTTTCGGTTGGGAAAACGGACCGTTTGAAATTTGGGATGCCATCGGCGTGGAAAAAGCTATTGCAATGATGCAAAATGAAGGCTACCAACCCGCGGCTTGGGTCAATGAAATGATTGCCGAAGGAATCGCTTCTTTTTATAGTGTTAAAAATGGCGCAACCTATTTCTATGACATTCCCTCGAAGTCGTATGTAAAAAAACCGGGGCAAGTTAGTTTTATCATTTTAGATAATATCCGTGACAACCAGAAAGTATGGGGCAACAGTGATTGCACGCTCTTCCACTTAGGTGATGGTATTTTGAACTTAGAATTCCACTCCAAAATGAACACCATTGGTGGTGGCGTTTTGACGGGCATTAATAAAGCGATTGATTTAGCCGAAAAAGAATACCACGGTTTGGTCATTGGTAACCAAGGATCAAATTTCACGGTAGGCGCCAATATCGGAATGATTTTCATGATGGCGGTCGAACAGGAATACGATGAATTGAATATGGCTATCAAACTATTCCAAAACACGATGATGCGTTGCCGTTACTCTTCGATACCCGTTGTTGTTGCGCCGCATGGCATGACCTTGGGTGGTGGATGTGAAATGACCATGCATGCCGACCGCGTGGTAGCTGCTGCTGAAACCTATATCGGTTTGGTGGAATTTGGTGTTGGGGTAATCCCTGGCGGTGGCGGTTCAAAAGAAATGACGTTACGTGCAGCCGACCTATTCCATAAAAACGATGTGGAATTGAATGTGTTGCAAGAGTATTTCTTGACTATTGGTATGGCCAAAGTGGCAACTTCTGCCTACGAAGCCTTTGACCTTGGTATTTTACAAAAAGGAAAAGATATTGTAGTGGTGAACCGTGACCGTCAAATTGCCACGGCGAAACAAATTGCGTTGCAAATGGCCGAACAAGGCTACACCCAACCTGTGCAACGCAAAGACATTAAAGTGCTCGGAAAACAAGCGCTTGGAATGTTCTTGGTGGGAACCGATCAAATGGTAGCAGGGCAATACATCTCTGAACACGACCGAAAAATTGCCAATAAACTAGCCTACGTGATGGCTGGTGGGGATTTATCTGAACCTACGTTGGTTTCTGAACAGTACTTGTTGGATATCGAACGGGAAGCGTTCTTGAGTTTATGTACCGAACGCAAAACGTTGGAGCGTATTCAGATTATGTTGACCAAAGGGAAACCACTACGTAATTAGATAATAGATGAAAGAAGAAAGAAAAAAGATGTCTCTTTCAGTGAAACGGTCTTTTTTCTTGCAATGCAAATGATCTTTCTTCTCAATAAAATTCTTAATAATAATGAAGACAGCTTATATCGTTAAAGGATACCGCACCGCAGTAGGGAAAGCCCCGAAAGGATTATTCCGATTCAAACGTCCGGATGAATTGGCGGCGGAAACCATAGAATATTTAATGCAACAACTACCCGATTTCGATCGTGCGCGCATCGATGATGTGATGGTGGGTAACGCCATGCCAGAGGCCGAACAAGGTCTCAATATGGGACGATTAATCTCCTTAATGGGATTAAAAGTTACCGATGTTCCTGGGGTAACCGTGAATCGGTATTGTGCTTCGGGCGTAGAAACCATAAGTATGGCGGTAGCGAAAATTCAGAGTGGTATGGCCGACTGTATCATCGCGGGTGGAGCCGAAAGTATGAGCTACATACCGATGGGGGGCTACAAACCTACCCCCGATTACAAAGTCGCAGCCGCAGGTCATGAAGATTATTATTGGGGCATGGGACTCACGGCTGAAGCCGTAGCGAAACAGTTCAATGTTTCACGCGAAGACCAAGATGCTTTTGCCTATGCTTCGCACCAAAAAGCGATCAAAGCCCAGCAAGAAGGCCGGTTTACGAATCAAATTGTACCCATAACCGTTGAACATACCTTCATTAACGAAGCGGGTAAAAAAGAAACTAAAAATTATACGGTAACTCAAGACGAAGGTCCGAGAGCCGACACCAATCTGGAAGCGTTGGCCAAATTACGTCCCGTATTTGCCGCTGACGGTAGTGTAACGGCAGGAAATGCCTCGCAAATGAGTGATGGTGCCGCTTTTGTAATGATTATGAGCGAAGCCTTGGTGAAAGAACTCAATTTAGAACCCATCGCACGCATGGTAAGTTATGCAGCCGCAGGTGTTGAACCCCGAATTATGGGTATCGGTCCCGTGAAAGCGATTCCGAAAGCCTTGAAACAAGCGGGATTGCAATTGAAAGATATTGACTTAATTGAACTGAACGAAGCTTTTGCTTCCCAGTCGTTGGCCGTGATTCGCGAATTGGATATCAATCCAGAAATCGTCAATGTCAATGGAGGCGCGATTGCTTTGGGTCACCCCCTAGGTTGTACCGGTGCCAAACTTTCGGTCCAACTCTTTGACGAAATGAACCATCGCGGTAGCAAATACGGAATTGTTTCAATGTGTGTAGGAACGGGACAGGGCGCAGCGGGAATCTATGAGATATTGTAGAAGAAAGAGAAAAGAAGAAAGAGTAAAGAGTAGCGTGGATGTATGAAACATAATTTCAAAAACTTGAAAATCTGGACACTTTCAATGGAGATTACTTTAGATATCCATTCGATTTGTTTAGAATTTCCAAAGTTTGAAAATTATGGTTTGGTGAGTCAAATGAATCGAGCTGCGGTTTCAATTCCTTCAAACATTGCCGAAGGCTCCAATCGGGGAGATCAACATTTTGTTCATTTTTTGAATATAAGTTTGGGGTCTTCATTTGAATTACAAACGCAATTATTGATTGCAAATCAAAAAATGTATATAACTGAAGAAAAAACTATAGCGATTGAAAATAAGATTATCGAATTACAAAAGATGATAAGTGGTCTGATTACTAAGTTAAGTTCCTAGTCTTTTCTCTTGCTTTTTGCTTCTTTCTTCTTTACTCTGAAATAAAATTTAAAATTTATCATTTAAAATTTAAAATAAAAAAATACCCTATCATGGCAGATATTACAAGAGGCGGCCAATTCCTCGTAAAAGAAACCCTTTATGAAAACATCTTTACGCCGGAAGATTTTTCAGAAGAACAAGTGATGATGCGCGATGCTGTAAAAGAATTCGTTGACAAAGAAATTTGGGCGAATAAAGTGCGCTTCGAACAAAAAGATTATGCCTTCACCGAAGAAGTGATGCGTAAAGCTGGAGAAATGGGCTTTTTAAGTGTAGCGGTGCCTGCCGAATATGGCGGCATGGGCATGGGATTTGTCGATACTTGTTTGGTGTGTGACTACATTTCGGGTGCGACGGGTTCGTTTTCAACCGCTTTTGGCGCACATACCGGAATTGGTACGATGCCCATTACTTTGTATGGTACCGACGAACAAAAGAAAAAATACGTTCCGAAGTTGGCTTCCGGCGAATGGTTTGGCGCGTATTGCTTAACCGAACCCGGTGCTGGATCGGATGCAAATTCAGGAAAAACCAAAGCGGAATTAACGGCAGATGGCAAACATTATAAAATTACAGGCCAAAAAATGTGGATTTCCAATGCCGGATTCTGCTCGCTGTTCATCGTGTTTGCCCGCATTGAAGATGATAAAAACATTACAGGGTTTATTGTAGAAAATGACCCGAATAACGGAATTTCGTTAGGAGAAGAAGAACATAAATTGGGGATTCGCTCCTCCTCTACCCGTCAAGTATTTTTCAACGAAACCTTAGTGCCCGTTGAAAACATGTTGGCAGGTCGTGGCGAAGGATTCAAAATCGCTATGAATGCCTTGAATGTGGGACGTATCAAATTGGCCGCTGCCTGTTTGGATGCGCAACGTCGTTTAGCCAACAATGCCGTAGGTTATGCCAATGAGCGTTTCCAATTCAATGTGCCGATTGCTTCTTTTGGCGCCATTCGTCAAAAATTGGCCAATATGGCGACTTCTGCTTTTGCCGGTGAAAGTGCGACCTACCGCGCGGCATTTGATATTCAAAACCGTATTGCGATTCGCGAAAGCGAGGGTGCTACGCATCAAGAAGCCGAATTGAAAGGGGTAGAAGAATTTGCAATTGAATGTTCGATCCTTAAAGTAGCCGTTTCCGAAGATGCCCAAAATTGTGCCGATGAGGGAATCCAAGTTTATGGTGGGATGGGCTTCTCAGAAGATACGCCGATGGAAAGTGCTTGGCGTGATGCCCGTATTGCCCGTATCTACGAGGGAACCAACGAAATCAACCGCATGCTTTCGGTAGGGATGTTAATCAAAAAAGCGATGAAAGGGCATGTAGATTTGATTACGCCTGCAATGAAAGTGCAAGAAGAATTGATGGGCATTCCATCGTTTGACACACCCGATTACTCGGAATTATTCAGTGAAGAAAAAGAATTGATCGGCAAATTGAAAAAGGCCTTCTTAATGGTGGCGGGTGCGGCCGTTCAAAAATACGGTCCCGATTTGGAAAAACACCAGCAATTGTTGATGGCAGCTTCGGACATGTTAATCGAAATTTATATGGCCGAAAGTACCGTATTGCGTGTGGAGAAAATGGCGAAGAAAAATGGTGCAGACGCGTATAAAGAACAAATTGCCATGGCGCAATTGTATTTATACAATGCTGTAGATACGGTGTATACCAAAGGAAAAGAAGGCATCATTTCTTTTGCGGAAGGCGATGAACAACGCATGATGTTGATGGGATTGCGTCGTTTTACCAAATACACCAACATGCCCAATGTGGTGGCTTTACGCGAAACCATTGCTGAAAAATTGATTGCCGCCAACGGCTATTGTTTTTAATTTATTAGTTACGTTTAATTGTTTGAAAACCGTCTTTCTTTGGAGAGGCGGTTTTTTTTGGAGTAAGAAACCCAAGCGCATGCAAGGAATTAATATCTTTGAAATAAAAAAAGATGAAAATCTCGATACTTCGCCTATTGGCACTGACGGGCTTGCTATGTTCTTGTAGGTCTTCAACCGAACCCGACAAAACAGTAACGATAGCCTTGCAACCCAAAAGCAATAGCGCTGTCACTGGCGCCGCCCTTTTTACTGAAAAAAAAGGAACTGTTCAGTTGAAAGTTACCCTGAGCGGACTCCAACCCGGGGTGCATGCCATTCATATTCATGAAAAAGCCGATTGTTCGGCCGCGGATGCGACTTCGGCGGGAGGACATTGGAATCCGACCTTCTCCAAACACGGAAAATGGGGCGAAGGCGACTATCATAAAGGAGATATTGGCAATTTTACCGCCGATGCCAAAGGGAATGCTACGGTTGAATTTGCCACCGATCAATGGTGTATTGGCTGTGGAGACCCCAATAAAGACATCCTCAACAAAGGATTGATCGTCCATGAAAAATCCGACGATTTTGTATCGCAACCTACTGGAAATGCAGGCGGACGCGTGGCTTGCGCTGGAATTATCAAATAAGCCTCAACAATCGACCGGTTTATAATTCGCCTATTTCAAATGCTTACTCAAACGCTATGGCTCCATGATTAACCCTTCGGTACACGGTTGGATTGAAAAGTATTTCGCTGAAGTGTCCTTGCCAGCCTTGAGGAACAACCTCACTGCGGAAGATTGGTACGAGGAACTGCGAGAAACGGGTTTCATTTACGGACATACCCTTCAATTGCCAGGTATTCCCACGGAGACCAATAGCCTCTGGTCGGCAGAAGAACGTTCCAAAATTGCGCTACTGTATGCTTTGTTTGCCGTGTATCAATTTACCACAACACAACAAGATCGATTGGATTTTACCCAAAGGGCCAGCGCGTTTTACCAAGAAATGTCGCCTGCTGGAATTGGCCAATTATGGAAAAATCTATTACCCGCCTCACCTGCACAAAAGCTCGAAAGTTTTATCGATGGCCGGGTACAAACAAACAAAGATATTTTTCGTAAAAACTTTTCTCATATCGTAACCAATGCGCTACTATTTGTCGATGTACTTGCGTTTCGACACTACCTCATCAAAGGAACTATCCCCGAAAAGTATCTGAAACGCATCGAGGAAACCTTGATGGGACTTGTTTCGTTGGCGTTACGTGTCAAAGGAGAAAAAACAGTGCATGACGATTTGTTGATCAAACTATTTGACGCCTCGGTGCGTTATACCAAATTTTCAAAAATAAACATCACAGGAATTCAACAACTACCTTTTGAAGAATTTAAAGACC
The DNA here is from genome assembly GCA_947463515.1 of Flavobacteriaceae bacterium. GTDB lineage: Bacteria > Bacteroidota > Bacteroidia > Flavobacteriales > Flavobacteriaceae > Flavobacterium. Next base: position 12,358 of record CANHRI010000041.1, on the reverse strand, counting down.
CGCTTGAATCCTATTATTTTCTCGATATGGCTGCTTTAGCCTTATGGAATGATGGAAAGATTGAAAATGAAGAAAAGTATTTTGTGTATGCGTTGGGACAGTATTTACAAGTGGACAATTCTTTTACCGAAACGGCCCTAGCTTTTACCCACCGATTTATCAGTACGCATCGCTCGGAAATGCACTACTTTAACTATTCGCATCCGGTAAAGCATTTTTATGATCAAACAGCACAAAGTGTCATTTTTTTGATCAAACGCAACAAGAAACGGCTGACGAAAGAAATTCGGGAAAGCAAGGAACTCATGCAGTTATTGGCTCAATCTACCCAGCGCGATTTGGATGCCGAAGAAAAAAAGAAAATCAAAAAACAACTTTTGGATGTGTGTAAAACCATCCCTTCGTTGACTATTTTTTTATTGCCTGGCGGTAGTTTGCTGCTCCCTTTGTTGATCAAGTTTATTCCACAGCTCCTCCCCTCGGCTTTTAATGAAAATTTAGAGGATTAAAACTTCAAACGGTACACTTCATCCAAATCGACGTTAGACGTCAAATTAACATCCAAGTCGGTTACGTACCCTGAATTTAGACCATATACCCAACCATGAAGGGTCAAATCTTGCCCGTTACGCCAAGCGGCTTGCACAATAGACGTTTTGGCCAAATCAAAAACCTGTTCTTGCACATTGATTTCCACAAACCGATTAAAACGTTCTTCCTCATCGACTATAGCATTTAGGTATTCTTCATGCATACGGTAAACATCTTTGATATGGCGAATCCAATTGTCTATTATTCCAATGGATTGGTTTCCCATAGAGGCTTTTATTCCTCCACAACCGTAATGTCCACAGACCAAGATATGCTTTACTTTCAACACATTAACCGCATAATCCAAAACACTCAACATGTTCATATCCGTATGCACCACCATGTTCGCAATGTTGCGATGAACAAATACTTCACCCGGTTTGGCTCCGATAATTTCATTGGCAGGCACCCGACTATCCGAACAACCGATCCAAAGTAAAGGCGGTTGTTGCCCTTTGGATAAATCCTTGAAGTAATCGGGATCTAAGGCTAATTGGGATTCCACCCACTTTTTATTGTTATCTAAAATCTTTGTATAAAAATCTTGGCTCATGGTAAAAGTTGGTTAGGTCGGTTGGTTGTTACGATTCTTTTTTTTTAATGACGGGTTCCATACGACGCCGCAATACATTATAGCGCTGTTCGATAGTCACAAAATTCTGGTCCTCAAAATTTTCAATATCGTAATGCTCTTTAAATCCAATCAATTTTAATTTAATGTCGCGACTCGGTGCAATCACATCCCGAAACTCTTTAATCAAATCCTGCACATCGTGGGCAATATAGACCGTTTGCGAAGCATCGATAACTACATGGGCCCCTTCGGGAAGTTGTCGCAACGTACTTTTAATGGAAGTTTTGTTTAGAAAAGAAACTTCCTGTGCCAAATCAATATGAATGATATCGCCCGGTTGGTAATCGGTGGCGCGAAATACATAGGCTCGTTTCATATTCCCCCAAATGATAAAAAGAACATTGATGAGCAATCCCAGCGCAACTCCTTTTAACAAATCGGTAAAAACAACCCCGATAAAAGTCGCTACAAAAGGAATGTATTGAAATTTTCCGCGGTGGTAGAAATGCAAAAACATTTTGGGATTGGCCAATTTATAACCTACCAACAACAATACAGCCGCCAGCGTCGCTTTGGGAATCCAATTCAAGACATGAGGAATCGATACCGCACAAAGCAGTAACAACAATCCATGAATGATGGCTGCCATTTTGGTTTTGGCCCCAGCCGCTTGATTGGCCGAAGTTCGCACGACTACTGAAGTCATCGGTAAACCGCCCAATAAACCACTCAAGATATTACCGATACCTTGCGCTTTTAACTCCAAATTGGTGTTGGTAAAACGTTTTTCGGTATCCATTCGATCGGCAGCTTCAATACACAACAAGGTTTCGATCGAAGCGACAACGGTTATTGTAAAAGCAATCATCCATAATTTGGGATGGCTCAATTGGGTAAAATCGGGAAAAATAAAGGTGCTTTTCCAAGCGGCAAGAGAATCAGGAACGGGGAGTTGAACCAAGTGATCGTGGTGTAATGCCCATGGATGATGTAAACTGCTCCAATAGCTGTTGAGCACAATCCCTACAATTACTGCAATAAGGGCGGGAGGCACAAAAGGTATTTTTTGCATAGCCTTAATTTTAGGCCAAACCAGCAAGATACCCAAGGATAACAGTGCAATCAGTAGCGCTCCGGGTTCGATATGTTGATGCAACGCCCAAAGTTCGCTCAACGTATTTTGACCGTCGTTTTGCAAAAAAGCTTCATCCCCTTCAAAGTTAGGGTCGTAGCCAAAGGCATGTGGCAATTGTTTGAGAAAAATAATAACACCAATCCCTGCCAACATACCTTCAATAACATTATTGGGAAAATAATTAGAAAGTGTTCCCGCTTTTAAAAACCCTAAGATAACCTGAAAAATGCCGGCCAAAACGACGGCAGCAAAAAATAAGGGCAAGGAACCCAAGTCGTGTATAGCAGCAAAAACGATGGCGGTGAGACCCGCTGCAGGACCCGAAACACTTAAGGGTGAATTGCTAATTGCCGCTACCACGATTCCGCCTACTACCCCTGAAATAATTCCAGAGAATAAGGGCGCTCCACTGGCTAACGCAATTCCTAAACACAAAGGTAAGGCAACAAGGAATACGACTAAACCTGCGGCAAAATCGGACTTTAAATGGACGAAGAGTGAAGTTGTTTTAGACATACGTACGATTAACAAGAGGAATTATTGATGAAAATAGAATCGTTGTTAACCGTTTCATGAAAAACGAAAGGACTTGATTGCCTCGGTCTTTCTTTATACGCATGCCGTGAATGCATAGCACAAGCATTGCGGGAATACCCATCAGCGCAAACTGTAAAAATCCAAAAGCAAAGTCAAAGCGAATCACTAAACAAAAATAGCCATTCCGTAAGAATACGAAAGACTATTTTGAAAAATTCAACAAGTCTTAAATTTCACGCTCTAACCAAGCACTCAACATCCAAATGGTTTTTTCTTGTTCGGCAATAAAATCGCTAATCATACTAGTTGTACCCTCGTCACTGATGGCGTCGGCCAATTGTAAAATCTTCCGTTCCCTACCTAATAATTGCGGCAAACACTCCAATAGTAAAGTAATGGCCGCTTCATCACTCGATACATTGCGCCCAATTGGCAACTTACTTTGTGCTGTGTAGTCCTCAAAGGTATGCAAAGGCGTGCTTCCTAAAGTGAGTACTCGCTCGGCAATCAAATCAATTTTCAACTGACTATCGTTATAGAGTTCCTCAAATTTTAGATGCAAATCAAAAAAACGTTTCCCACGGATGTTCCAATGCAGGCCGCGTAAATTTTGATAATATACTTGAAAATTAGCGAGTAAGCGATTCAACTCAGACGCTATGATTTCGGTTTCTTTGTGGGGCAAACCCAAACTGTTTTGTGTCATAGAAGGTTACTTTTTTGTTCGGTAAGCAATCGTAAAAAAAGATACGTTGTTTTATTTGCCAAAAGTATCTCCTTTTCTAGGTGAATAAGTATAAGTTAAATTGATAGTTTTTATATTTGCATCAAATTTCATTATAAATGACTATTACACAATTGCACTATGTGCTCGCAGTAGCGGAATACCGAAACTTTACGTTGGCGGCCGAAAAATGTTTTGTAACCCAACCGACGTTGAGTATGCAGATTCAAAAGATTGAAGAAGAATTGGGCGTACTGATTTTTGACCGCAGTAAAAAACCGATTCAGCTTACCGATATTGGACAGAAAATTGTGCATCAGGCTAAAAATATTGTCAATGAAGCCGATCGGATTCAGGATATTGTAGACCAGCAAAAAGGCTTTGTTGGCGGTGAATTCCGTTTGGGAATCATTCCGACCATCATGCCGACGCTGTTGCCGATGTTTTTGAATAATTTTATCAAAAAATACCCCAAAGTGCAGCTGATTATTGAGGAATTGAATACGGAAGATATCATTTTCAAACTCAATAACGGTCACTTGGATGCGGCTATTGCAGCGACACCTTTACACGAAGAAAAAATCAAAGAAATCGTATTGTATTTTGAACCCTTTGTGGCGTACATTCCTGAGCACCACAACCATTTTGCCAAAAAAGAGATTCAAATTGAGGACTTGGATGTGGATGAGTTGCTCTTATTGCAGGATGGACATTGTTTTCGGGATAGCGTTTTAAATCTATGCAAACGAAATGCTGACGACAAACGATCGCATTTTCAATTGGAAAGCGGCAGTTTTGAAACGTTGATCAAACTGGCGGATGAAGGTTTGGGCACAACGTTACTCCCGTATTTGCACACTTTGGACCTGAAGGAAAGTGATCAAGCTAAATTGAGGCACTTTGTCGAACCCAAACCGGCGCGTGAGGTGAGTCTCATTTACCCTAAAAACGAATTAAAAATTCACCTCATCGATGCCCTTCGTACCACGATTTCGGGTGTAGTGCGAGGTGCTATTGCCTTTCAAAACGTACAAATCGTAAGTCCGAAACCCACAAAATAAAAAAGGCGTCTTAACAGACACCTTTTTGCTCTAGGGGAACCTCGGTCAGACATTGCCTGAGTTCCGGTCGGTTATCGGTATAGAATTGCAGCCACTTGTACAGCAATTCAATTTCGTAAGGCAACAAATTACTGGCGGCCTTTTTCAACTTTCTTTTGAAACGTTCGGGACTGAGGCTTACACGCTCCAATTCTGATTTCGTGTAATCGTAAATCAATCTGGGCATAGCATTTAGGGTTTAAAAGGTTAAGTTACTAATAGATTGGGATAGTAAAAGTAACTTGTTCTTTTGAATTAACCAAACATTTTTATGAAAAAATATCGTTGAAATACTTTTTTTACCGATAAAATGCAATTTTAGAAATTTATTATATATTTTTCTTACAAATAAACATTTGACCATAAAAAAGGGAGCCGTTTAAACTCCCTTTAGTTTTATCCGTTAATACTCCGTATACATTGGCGTAATTCCGGTTTCCCTTCCGTAAATCGAAGGACCCATTCGGTGAGTTCTTCGAGTTCGTAAGGCAATAAAACCCGAACCGCTTTTTCTAATTCTTTACAAAAAAGAGCCGCATCAAAGCTGACACGCTCGAGCACCGATTTTGTAAATTCATAAATAGCTCTTGGCATAGTCTGACAATTTATGGGTTAGACTTCAGATAGCGATGGGGTAAGAACGTAAACAAATCAGAGATTCGTATTTCAAATTTATTAAATTTTTGTTAGGATTACCAATTTTAACTTAGTTTTTAAAAGCCCTTAACATTTCCCGTTTACCAGGTGCTCCTGGAAGCTTTTCTACTGTAAATCCAGCTTCCAACATGGCTTTTCGGATACTGGTTCGGCAGGCGTAAGTTACGAGTACCCCACCCTTTCGCATGGAGGCATATAATTTTTGAAACATCGCATTATCCCACAACTCGGGTTGTACACGAAATCCAAACGCATCAAAGTAAACCAAATCGTAACGATCGTTTTCGGTGAGGTCTTGAAAAAATTGTTGTCGTTTGGTGAACGAAAAATGGGTACTGAGCGCCGTTGATTCGTCCCATGGAAGTTGATGCATACGATCGAAAATGGATTGATGGTGTCCAACGTTTAGTGCCGAAGGATAATTCATTTGCGCCGCTTCCTCTTGCGCCACCGGATAGGCTTCGAATCCAACATAATCAATCGACTGCCCGCGCTTTTCATGTTCCACCCAGGTGATAAACGCATTGAGTCCCGTGCCAAAGCCCATTTCTAAAACAGCAACGGACTTCCCCTCAAAAAGAGAAAGTCCGCTGTGGATAAAAACATGATACGCTTCTTGTATCGCGCCGTGTTTCGAATGGTAGCTCTCCTTCCACTCGGGAATATGGAGGGTTGTTGAGCCGTCGGCGGTATGGATTATTTGACGTTTCACTACGGAATGTACAACTTTTTGATGCGAACCAAAGGGCCACCACATTTTTGCTCATGGCATTGCACACAAGCATCAATGCCAGCATTAAAATGCACTTTGGCGTTCTTTGGGTCGGCATACAATTGCTTTTGCGCTTCGATGTAGGCTTTGGCACGCGCTTTAAAAAAAGCATCGTTTTCGGAAGGATCGGTCATTTCTGCCGTGTGAATTTTCAGGTAATGTTCTGGAAAACTTCCCACCGATTCCCCTTTGATGATTCGTTCGCGTAATCGTTTGTTATCGACATACATTTGCTCCATCAAAGCGGCCATTTCAGTCATTTGATACATTTCAAAACCATCCGCATCCTTGACGGTTTTGGGTTTCTCACAGGCTTCTTTGGGAGTTGCATCCTTTTTTTCAGCTTTGGGAGTTTCCTTTTTTTGGCAGGATAGTAAAGCCATACCAACGAGGAAGCTGAGTACAATTTGTTTCATGTTATTTTTTCAAATAAACGCCTGTTGCGGTAAACGCATAGGTAATTTCAGGCTTAGTAATTTTTGCGATTTCCTCTTTGGATTTTCCACCGTCTTTGGCGTAATGCTTCAACTCATCGACAGAAACCACATCGACAAAGGCTTTTCCACGAACAATCGCCTCGGCATTATCGGCATTTAGTGGAACAAAAAAACCATAATCTTGAAATCGTACAAACGATTCTTCAGATCCGCCAAGATCCAAACGCATCCAACAGCCTTTCTTTTTACAAACCGAATTAATTTTGGACTTAAAAACAACCGTTAACGTGTCGCCTTTCTTCAAGCCTTTGTATTTTTTCAACATCTGCTTTTCGGTCAAAACTTTTTTGATTTCAAATTTTTCACCAAACAATTTATAATCATTGGCGTTGTAAGCAGCGGTTGCTTTTTTTGCTTGCTTTTTTTGCTCTTGGGCTTCAATAGACATGCCTACAATAAGTAAGGCTACAACGAATAAGAATCCTATTTTCTTCATTTTTGAGAATTTAATTGGATACAAAGTTATAATCTTCTCAGTAATGGGCGGTATTTCAGCTCTTTTTTTTCATGAAATCCTACAAATTCGAAAGTGGAATGAAAATGCTTGATGTTTTCGTTCAAAAGCCATCGAACCTATTTTTTTTTTTAGTAGTTTAGCCAAAAACCAAAACAACACACCAACTTCTTTTATCCCAGCATTGATGCGGGCTTTATGATTATAATGGATGCAGCAAACACCCCTGAAATTACCCTTTTAAAGGCGTCAACTTCCAAAATTGATACAGTAGATTTTGAAAATCTTACGTTTGGCAATGTTTTTACCGACCACATGTTGGTTTGTGACTTTAAAGAAGGACAATGGCAGACCCCGGTAATCAAACCCTATGAGCCTTTTTTAATTGATCCTTCGGCTAAAGTTTTTCACTACGGACAAGCGATTTTTGAGGGTATGAAAGCCTATCGCGATGCAGACGATCAGGTTTGGTTATTCCGTCCCGATCAAAACATGGACCGCTTCAACAAATCGGCTACACGCTTGGCTATGCCTGAAGTTCCCGAATCCATTTTTATTGGGGGACTCAAACAGCTGGTTGCCTTGGAAGAAGCTTGGATTAAAGGCGGTAAAGGAAATTCCCTATATATCCGTCCGTTTATGATTGCTATTGGTTCGGGAGTGATTGCCCAACCTTCGACACAATACCGATTCATGATTATTCTCTCACCCGCAAAATCATACTATTCGGGCGAAGTGAAAGTAATTATTGCCGAGCATTACAGTCGTGCAGCCAATGGTGGAATCGGAGCTGCCAAAGCCGCTGGGAACTATTCGGCACAATTTTACCCTACAAAATTAGCCAACGAACAAGGATTCCAACAAATCATTTGGACCGATGACGCAACCCATACCAAATTGGAAGAGGCGGGAACGATGAATGTATTTTTCCGAATTAATGATACCTTAATTACAGCCCCCACGAGTGAGCGAATTTTGGATGGTGTTACCCGTAAATCCTTGATTGATTTGGCGCAAAAGGAGGGCATTGCTGTGGAAGTACGTTCATTAACTGTGGCCGAACTCGTTCAAGCCGCACAAGAGGGTAGTTTAAAAGAAATGTTTGGCGCCGGAACGGCTGCAGTCGTGAGTCCGATTAAAGGTTTTCAATACCAGGAGCACTACTACGAACTCACCCCGCAAGAGCAACCGATGGCTTTATTTCTCAAAGAAAAACTCACGAATATTCAATACAAACTCGAAGACGACCCTTTTGGTTGGACGGTTCACGTATAATCGTAAATATTTTAAATACTTTTCGCGTAAAAAATGCGTTTTACCCAAAAAACCAACTGTTATGCGCACCCTTGTATTTGTTTTTACTTTTTTGTCGACCCAACTCCTTTTTAGCCAAGCCGATATTCGCGAACCTGGTGATCGCATAGATATGGTGATGGAATTAATGCACCCGAATACCCAACTCGAATTGCGTTTTGAAATGAATCAGGTAAATATCATTGATAAGAAAATGGTGTTGGTAACTTTCCTTACATCCGATAAGATTACGCAAGTCAGATTGCTCTTTGAAGACAAAACGGTTACCTTATTAAAAGCATGGAATGTGGTCCACCTCGAAGGAGTTATCAAAGACACCGAACAATACGCATTAGAAATTAAAATCACACCCGATTTACAAAACCTTCTTTTAACTAAAGATTTAAAAGCCATTCAATTGGACCAACTTAACATCCCCATCACCTACAATCCGAAAGAGGACAATTTAAGAGCTTTTATGAATGAATTAAAGCGTTTTGATTAGCGAGATTTCGTATTTTTACACGTCAAATAATCATTTTCTTTTGAAAAAAATATTTTTTCTTGCCTGCTTAAATGTACTTCTTTGCTGTCAGTCCAAAACCCAAGAATCCGTTGAAGAAGCTAATACTTTGGCAACAGATACTTTAGCCAACCAACCTGCACATTCGCCTGAAGCACTCAACAAACAACTCCTGTCGGGTGGATTTTTGAACTATGCCGAATCGAAAACACCTGTTACAGAAAATGAACCGAATATATATGATGAAAGCACCAACAAATATGTATATGTGGATGCTGAAGCATTAGCGGAGTTTGACTTTTCTTTTTACGGCAACCAAATTAACCGCATGTTGAAAAAACGCAACATTCAAATTCCGTTGCGGGTGTCGCCCGATGCCGATGAAACCTTCAGTGTGTTTTTAGGAGAAAAAAAGATTCCGCTTTACACGGCAGCTGCTTTAAAAAACGGCACGCATTGGGTGGAAGGCCCAAGGGTATTTTTTAGTGCGCTCAATGGGCAATTGAAACGTAAAAAATGTCAAGAGCAATTTTACTTACTTTATGAAGGTACCAATGACTTATCGGCTTTTTTACTTACCCCATCGGAGCATGCCATTTTAAAAGAAATTTATAAAAACGATCCCAAAGAAATTCCAGTACTTCCTTAATCCTTTTGCCATGGAAAATACCACTATATCCCATCCTCTCGCCGAACAATTATGGAAAGGAGCCGCCGCTTTTTTAAAGCATGAACAAACCCATGACGGCAGTATCGTTGACGGATTGGATATTTACGGAAAAGTATCGGAAGAAGACGATCAGTTCAATGCCGTTAGTTTGGTATTTATCGAAGCAAACGCCGATGAAAATCCGAACAACAAAGCTTTAAAAGATAATTTATTGCATGCGATTACCTCGATTATTGGAGTAAATTACAAAAAAGAGCATCTTCATTTTTTAGAAGAACGAGCGCAAACCGAAAAAACAGGTCAAGGCATCCACGCTTTAGACTTCTACCTTCGCTTGGGGAGTTATCACGAATCGCTTCGACCGCAAGTCATTGATTTTGTCGTGAACCATTATACCACGTTTTCGAAAGAACAACTCAATATAACCGGATTTTACCTTTACAATGTCTACCCCAAAACACAAGAATATTATTCGCTTTTTCAAACCATAGTCAACTTCCATAAAGGAATTGCTCCTGAAAAAAACGAAAATCCGATGGGCTACCTCGAACCCGAAACTAAACCCTGGTGGAAATTCTGGTAACAACTAAATTTAGAGTTTAGTCCCGAAACTTCGGGAAGAATTTTCAAGAAGTATTCCAACCTTTTCCTCACTATTGTCCTCTTTCACTGTATGAGATCATTATTTATACTATTAGTTTTCTTAATGGGAAGTTGGGCAAAGTCACAAACAAGTTATACCGTCCAAATAGCTACTCAAGATACCCTACTTAACGCCTTTTCAGGCCGTGGTTTGGTGAGTCCGCTTTTCATTCTCCAACCTGATCGCGTGGTGTATCAAAAAAATGCCACGACCTCCCTTGTTTTAGCAGCTAACCCGAAAACATTTCGCATAGCGCCCAAAGACTATACGCGTCGTTTTGGTTTGGACGACCAAGGGGTTTACTTTGACGGTCAGTTCGTTCCTGTCGATACCACAGGATTTAAAGTGATTGGGGAACACCGCGACCCTGAATACAAGCAACCTACAAAGTACTATTGGAAGACCCAAAACCATTTGTTTTTGGACACACAAGAAATTACAGGGGTAGATGTGTCTAGTTTCAAAATGCTCTATTCCAGTGCCGACCGCTATACTTTGGATAAAAATCAAGTGTTTTATCTTGGAAAACCCCTTCCTAATGTCTCATCTGCATCGGTAATTTACCTGAACGAAGCGCAGATTTCCGACGGGAAAACCATTTATGAAATGGGCAAACCTCTGCTTTACAAAGGCGAAGTGATAACGTATATAAACAATTATCTAGGTAAAACAAAATCGGTTGTCCTTAACCTTCAAACGCTTCAACCCATTCCATCGATGGATGCAGCTTCTTTGCATCCCCTTTCTAAATCCTATGCGATGGATCAAAAAGGTATTTATTACGGTCTTACCAAAACCAAAATCCCCCTAACCGATCGTAAGCATATAAAAACATGGGATACTGGAAATTTTCATTGGATTAAAGTTGGAGCTACGCTGTATTTGGGTGGCGTCATTTGTGAGTTTCCACTCGATGTGGCAAGCTTTGGAACCCTTCCCCATTCAGATTTTTTTTATGATAAAAAAGGAATCTATTACCGTAAATGGGACGATAAATTGAAAAAAGTAATGCATACCAAACTCCCTTTCCAATACCGTGCCCCCGTAAATTCCGAAACAACCTATTTAGCCTATGCCTCGAGGTATATCGGTTATGACAATCAAGTTTATGATATTCTTGAAAATAAAGTCTATACCAATCTTTCACCTAGTGAGATTGCATTGGTAAAAACAAAGTCTAACAACATTGCTGTGCTTAACGGCCATTTTTACCCAAGCAAAGTGTATGAATATAAGTTGGCCGAAATCAAGGGAAAAATATACTGGGGAGAGCAATTGACTACGGCCGATGCGGCTACTTTTCAGATGGACTATCCCTATTATATAGATAAAAATCATACGTATGTGTATGACCGTGTTCACGGATTACAACAATGTGAAGAAAGACCACGATGGCAACGGGAACGCTACCAAATGTATGTAACAGATGAAACCTATGTTTACCTCAACAATTACCGCACCCTTAAAAAAGAGGGCATTCGACTCCTTGCCCTCTATGAAGGCTACCGTCCCGGCTGTGGATTGGATAAACATCCGTCTTCTGACTTTTATCTATTTGAAAATAAGGAAGGATATTGGTGTGTCAAAGTGTCCGATACCGTTTCGTATACCTTTCTCGGAAAAACACTACCAGTTCATCCATCGAAGAAACCGTAATTATTCGTAACTTCACCCTTGCTAAATTAACCTCATGATGAAACGAATAGCCCTTGCCGTATTTACATTAGTTTTCCTAACCGCTTGTGAGCAAAACAAAAAAGCCGAAGCTACAGGCAATTTGCCTTTTTACACCTTCGATCAAGTCATTCATTATACCGTGCCCGTTTCCAAAAGCGAACTCGATAGCATCATTGGTAAGTCTGAAAAGTCACGAAAAGAATTGGGCTTGTTGCAAATTGTAACCGGGAACATTCCGGTTTCAACACAGGATTCATTATTCATTAGCAATATGGATATTCTTGGCTTTGAAAAAGAAGTTATCGATCCCAAAAAATACGAGGCATTAGAAAAACTATTCTCGAAACGCGAACCCATACAACCGATTCAACCGACCTGTAAATCGGGCTATACCGATATTTTAGTTTTTCGAAACAAGGGAAAATTCATGGGATCGGTCAAACTGAATTTTGAATGCCAACGACATCAAATGGTGGGACAACGGTACAACGATGCCCATTTTGGTCAGTCG
>CANHRI010000040.1 GCA_947463515.1 Flavobacteriaceae bacterium | reverse complement strand
TTGATTCCAAACTGAACACCCACAAAAAAACTAACTATAAGAACAACATTAACCAATAACGATATTCGAAAAGCAATTTTGGTTTTTCCCAAAGAATAATAAATCACACCATTTAAGGTAACAATGGACTGTATAGCACCTACTATCGATAAAAGGGATAAAACAGGAATCATAGACAACCATTTTTCGCCCAAAAATAAAAGGACAAATTCATTGGAAACCAAAGACAAACCTATAAGCAATGGAAAAGTGAGTACAGCAATATATTTAATCAACTTTAAATAGTTATCGGCAAGCAATGTTAGATCATCTTGTCGCTGGGAAAAAGCGGGAAAAAAAACTTTAGAAACTACCGATGACAAATTCTTTACAGGCAATAACATCAAAGAATAGGCGCGGCTATATATACCTAGTTGCGTTGTGCCAAGACATTTACCAATGATAAAGTTGTCAAAATTTCTTGACCAATAATTTAACACATTGTCTCCAAAAGCTGGTAGTCCAAAGTGCCAAATTGAACGAATAACAGCCATTTCAAAACGCAAGGTGGGATACCATTTTGAACCCACCCAAACCATAAATACTTGCACAATACTGTTTACCAAATACATGGCTACAATGGCCCACACACCATAATCATTCAATGCCATAACAATAGCAGTAACATACCCTAAAAATAAAGATACCCAATTGATGATCACCTTCTTTTTAAAATTTAATGACTTAATTAATACATTAAATTGTACAATGGAGGTTGCATTAAGAATAATGGTGAGACTACTCACCTTGATTACTGAGGAAAGTATGGGTTGATTAAAAAAAAGGGCTACAAAATCGGACAAAAAATACAATAGCAGATAAATAAAACTTGCCATGATACAATTTAGCCAAAAAACAGAAGCATATTGCTGGGAAGTCAATTGTTGATTTTGAACTATTGCAGCCCCAAAACCCATATCTACAAATAACTGAGCAAAATTGGTAAACATCAGCACAACACCTACTATGCCAAAAGATTCAGGACCTAATAAACGTGCAATAAATAAACCAAAAAATAAATTGGCGAATTGAACCACGACTTGATCCGAAAAAGTCCAAAATAAACTTTTTTTAACTTTCTGTTTTAGGCTCATAATTCTTGATACGCTTCATGCCAGTTAACAATAATTTTGTCATTGCTAAAATGGGTATTTATTGGTGATCGATTATCATGTTGGTTTTTGGTCTTGGAGTTTATCAAGTCAGGATTCCTGAAAAGATTGGGAATTTCATCAAGGGTATCAACATCAAGATAATGTAAGCCCGCTTTTTTAAATGTTTTATAATTCAACCATGTCCCTGTAATAACTGTTGTATCTGCATATAGCATTTCTAAAACACTTCCGCTTAAAGCATCTGAAATGGGTACATGTATAAAAATATCGGTTGCTAATCGCGATAGGGCTAATTCTTTTTTTGAATAATAAATTTCGTTTATAAAGTAACTTGCCTTTAAGCGATCTAAATGTTGAATTAATTCCTGCTTAAATGCCACCAGTTCATTCGGAGGACAACCGTAATTCAAATTTATGACAAAATGATATTCTTCATATTGTGAGAATGAAGCTAAGCATTGAAGTGTTTTAATCTGTTGATTGGCAGGATTTCCATTATGTCCAATCAATACATTTTTTTTGGTAGAATGAAAGCCAAAATTTTCTTTAAACCGTTTTATTTCATTTTCATCATTTCTGTATTGGTCAATGTGTTCATATGTAATTCGATCAAGAGGAAACAAACATATTCTAATTTTTGGCTCCAAATCTCTACCAAATTTGGCCAAAATAATTTCTTTCATCTCAGGCGTCTGACAGGTAATTAGAGAAGCTCTATGTAAGGCTCTATAAACAACAAAATGATTAAAGGAATCGGCGGTGCGCAACAAATCCGAACCCCAGAAAGAACACATTACTTTTGCTTCCTTGGGCAACAAAAAAAGTGACCTTAGGTAGCTATATTGCATAAAATGAAAATGAATCACATCAAACGATTTGAAATCTTTATTCCCTACCAAAAAAGCATACTCTTTAAAAAATGAGACCACAAAATGAAAGGCTTTAAAGGGTTTTTTTTCTACCAACAAGATGTAATGAAAAAAAACATATAGATATCGATTAAAAAAAATGGTACCGCTTGCTAACAAATAATGAAAAAAATGCGGTTTTAAACGTACCTGTTGATTATCATACATCCAGGATTCATCCTTTTTTTCTTCGTTCAAATCTTTGATTAAAGGTGCAGCAACCCGATAATCAGGATACTTTAATTTTAAGACAGCGTAGAGATAGGATAAAAAATTATTTTGTCCTAATCCTAATGCTAAAATCTTTTTACTCATTCCTATTTCTTTGTATAAAAGTAAGACTTTTATTGATTAAACCCTCTCTATAAATAAGAAAGGTCACCTTTTCAGGTGACCTAAACTTAATTTAATCTAAAGGAAACTTATTGCTTGATTACTTTTTTAACCACCACTTCTTTATTGGAAGTAGAAATTAATTTCACAATGTAAATTCCTTTTTCTAAACGACTTAAGTCTTCAGTGATTGAGTTAAGTCCTTCTTCTAATTGGATTGTTTTTGAAGCAGCAACTAAATATCCATCCATTGAGTAAATCGCTAATTCAACCGAACCTTTCAATTCATTTTCAACAGCAATAGTAATTACTCCAGAAGTTGGGTTTGGATAAATTTCAGAACGAACGATAGCTACTTCTTGTACAGGAGTTTCTTCAACAAACTCTGCTTCACGAGCACAAGCTGAACTAGTTAATGTAATTCTGCGTGCTGCACTAGAAACACCACAAGCATTTGTAGCCACAACAGTTACTAAGTTTGAAGTTACTGTACTAGCAACATTGGCAAAACTGATAACCGCTGTGTTAGTTCCTTGACCACTCACAATTTCAGCACCAGCTACCGTAGTCCAAGTGTATGAAGTAGCTCCTACAACAGCAGGAACAGTAATCGTTTTGGTATCACAACGATTGAATGTTGTTACGCCAGTTGGACTTGTTGGAGTTCCAATAGCAGCAACA
Organism: Flavobacteriaceae bacterium; assembly: GCA_947463515.1. Taxonomy (GTDB): domain Bacteria; phylum Bacteroidota; class Bacteroidia; order Flavobacteriales; family Flavobacteriaceae; genus Flavobacterium. The sequence goes on along the minus strand of CANHRI010000040.1, from coordinate 21,854 downwards.
GCAGTTGACAAAGTTACTGAACGTGTAGTGGTACTTGAACCTACACCATTTACTGAACTGATTACAATAGTTTTTGGGGTAACCGAAGCAAAGTTAGAAGGCATTAATACTGAGAATGACAAGTCACTAGTTGATAATACATTACCCGTATTTGACAGGTTACTTGGAGACGTTACTACTGAACCAGCAGGACCTGTAATTACATACGAATTTGCCAATGGAGAAGCAGGGAAAGTATACGAATACGTTTGATCAGCACAGATACCAGCAATTTGACCTGTAATAGCAGTCACTGCAGCAGGTACTGTAGCAGTTACGCGCAACAATTTAGCTGTTGAAGAAGTAACTGGAACTAAAGCCGCATTATTAGTTATTGAAGAACCAATACCATTTACCGCTTTTACACCAAGGTATAACGAAGTTGTTCCAGGAGCAACACCAGCAAAATTAATTACAATTTCGTTAGAGTTACCACCGCTGATTTGGTTTACACCTGCGGGCAATTCCCACTGATACGAAGAAGCTGTTGGTGAAAGAGCAGCAACCAAACGCAAAGGAGTAGTAGTACCAATAAAACGACTCACAACTGTAACAGCAGTTGTTGTACTCACTGCATCATTGAATAACTTAACAGTTGTTGGAGCCGCTGGAATAGCAGCTACTAACTTTTTCAAATATGAATTTTTAATTAACATTGTACTTGCAACACTAAATACGGAAGTAGCATTTGTACTTGGTGGTACAATCGGAGTATAAACTTCATTGTAAGTTGTGTAATACAAGCCTGGAATATCATTACCGGCTAGAACGTCAGCATTACGCGTGTTTGAAGTTGAAGAACTTCCAACACCGTTAACTGATTTCACACCAAAATACAACGCTGTCGTAGCAGGATTTGTTACCCCAGAGAAGTTAACCAAAATAGAAGGCTTGTTAGAAACAATCTTTGTTCCGTATCTTGGATAATTTTGTGATGTAATACCCCCATAAGCTGCAGTTCCGAAGATACGTTGTTGACATGTTGATACTACAATTTGAGTAGTTTCTCCATTAACATCCACAGTATAAGTATTAAATGTAACTACCCAATATTTATTTCCTGACTGTGAAGGAGTTGATGAAGGAGCAAAGAAGGGTTCTGCAGTATAAGTAACTGTGGTTACCACAGGCGCAGGAGTTCCAGCGGGTAATACTAAATTAACCCCAGCAGGCAATTCCCATTCGTAATTTCTTGCTGTTGCTACTGTACTTGCAACTACTGTAATAGGAGTATTTGACCCCATATAACGTGCATAAGAAGTTAATGCAGTAGTTGGTGACGTACTTGCTCTGTCGAAGAAATTCATTGTAGTCGGAGCAGCAGGTAAAGCTTTAGTAATAAGTAATGATTTGGCCAATGTTCTACATCCATTAGCATTTACGGCTTGAACTTGAATAGAACCAACATTACCCGCTCCTGGAGGAACGTTATTGTAATTTACAACAATTGAGTTAGTTCCTTGACCAGAAACGATGTTTACTCCATTAGGAACGGTCCATAAATAAGTTAAAGAGGAATCAACAAAAGATGGAATTGAATAAGTAAATTGATCCGTTGTTCCAATATAAAATCCTACTGCTGTTGCAGAAGTTGATCCTGCAGGCCCTACACCAGTAATAGAACCCAAAACTTCTGTTGGCAAGGCCAAAGTAGTCACAACCAAAGGAACTCGTGCACTTTCAACACCATTTGCATCTACTTGAGACACATAAAAAGTTTTTGTACCCACAACGGTTGTAGTCGGAGTAGGCGCTGTAGTAGAAGCTGTACCACCAGTAGCCAAGGTATACCAACGTAACGAAACACCTGTAGTAGTCAAAGTCGCGGTTAAAGGCGATGCTAAAGCTCCTTTACAATAAGAAACATTATTTACAACAGGAGTAGAACCCGTAACGATTGTAACGAATGGAGCTAAAGAACCATCTGTAAAATCTGCACCAGAAGCAGCAACACCTGTTGGACGGTAATCCAATCCTAAATACGTATTTGTTGTGCTGTAAGGCAAGGCTAACAAACCATTACTTGAAGATAAGAATGTATTCGCATTTGAAGTAAACCAAGAGTTTAACGAAGTAGGATTAATCCCAGCAGCAAAAGAAGAGTTAGGTGTACCCGCAATAATGTTGTTCTTGAATTTTAACAACCCAGAGTTTGCGTTGGCAACCGTAGCTGAACCATCGATAAATACGAAGTTGTTTTTGAAATCCATAAAAATGGAGTTGTAAATTTTAATTTGACATGCTCTTCTCAAACGTAGCGCACGCTCATGACCTGAAGCCAAAGAAGTTGCAGGTGATAATGTAGCGCGTACAGCAGGTCCGATCATAGTCACGTTAGTGAAAATTGCCGAAGTATTATCATTTGGTGCAGAAACCGTCGCTCCTGCTGGATTGTTATCCACCTCAAAACCTTCAGAGGTTGAAACAGCTGGATTATCCGCTAAAGAAGGATCTTTCACACACAACACATACTGAACGGCACCTTTAAATCCGTTATCAGCATCCATATCGTCATCTAAATTGTTAAACGCAACCAAGTGCTTACAATTAACAGATCCTCCAAACCATTCAAAAGCATCGTCATTGGCATAAGAAACTTGAACATAGTCAATTGATGTTCCGCTTCCTACAGCACCCATAGTTAATCCGTTGATTTCGTTATTTGGAGAAAACACATATCCCCCAAACTCGATACGTACATATTTTAGTGTACCCGAATTATCATTGTCAATAGGAGTTGTTCCTCCACCGTATTCAGTATTTACTGAAGCTGTAATTCCCTCAATGTTGTTTACACCATTATTGATGTTAAATTTTGCACGCCCTAAAAGCACAATTCCTCCCCAATCGCCAGGCTGTCTTCCTTGTGCAACTGTTTTAGCAGATGTAAAAACAATTGGATTTGCAGCAGTTCCTACAGCATTAAGCTTTGCCCCACGGGTTACAATCAATGCCGTTCCTGAATTGGTGAAGTTACCTTTTACTACAACACCTGGTTGAATAGTAAGCGTAGCATTGTTACGCACATAAATCAATCCCGTAAGATAATACGTTCTTCCAGTGGTCCATGTGGTGTTGGCGGTAATGTCTGTTGTAACGTTAACAACTGTTCCATCAGGATAAGGTTCATTTTTTGGATCATAATTAGTCCAAGAATCGGTCCACATTGGTGTTGGAGCCGGAGCAAACGCACCTCGATAAGAGGTTTGGTCAATTTGCGCATTAATGAAGCTTACAAAAAGCATCAAAAGTGGCAAAAAATAATTTTTTTTCATAATTAATATTTTAGGTTTATTTGATATACAAAACTAATTTTAAAGGGGTTAGACGTTGAAAATTTTGCATTACGATATTGTCATCAATTAGTTAATGTAACTTAAAATAAATGTTAAAAAAAACGACATTCTGTAAAGAATGCCGTCTTGACTACAGTAAGTGGTATTTTATCTAAAAGTTGTAGGTGAACGTCAATGAGAAGCTTTGCCCAAATCGAGTCCTCCAAATAACATCATCCTCTTTGGCATTAAATCCGTCTTGATAATGGTAATCCCCTGTAAAAATTTGATTTGCTAGGGTTTCAAGTGTTCCATAACGAACAGAGTTCTTATAATTATTTTGGTAAAAAATCAAATCTTGTGCTAGTAGATTTTGAATATTAAGTTTAATTTCCATCTTCTTTTTGATGGTTTTTGAAATTTGCATATCAATAAAAGTTCTCCCCTTCTCCCAGATTGCAGGGCGAACCTCACTTTCGGTAAATGCAATACGATTTCCGGTTCTGTTTAAATTGGTTGAAACAGACCATCCGTTGTCATTGTTTAAATATTGAATACCCGCATTGACCACATAGGGTGATTGCCCTTGCAAAGGTCGTTTGGTATCAATATTGGCCGTATTCAAATTGGAAATATCAACTTCTGAATTGATTACCGCTAGATTGGAGAATACCGTAATATCCTCCAAAAAGGGCAATCCGGGAAAATTCAACAAACTATTCAACATCGCTCTAAACTCCAACTCAATACCACTATTCACGGCAGCATTAGCATTAACATAAGTAATCGTTTTGTTATTTACCTGTTGCTGAATCTCGATAGGATTAGTGAAATTCTTTCTAAAATAAGAAACCGATAAAAGTTGGTTTTTACCTGGATAAAATTCATATCGAATATCAAAATTGGTAATTTCTCCCGTTTTTAAACCCGGATTTCCTTGCGTAAAAAATTGATTGGTAAAATCGTAAAAACCAAACGGAGCCAACTCCCTAAACTCAGGTCTGTTCAACGTTTTAGAATAACTAAAACGCAAATTTTGTTTGGAACTTAAGGATAAAATCAAATTGGCCGATGGCAATAGGTTGTCCTGAACATCTTCTAATGCTAAAAAATCAAGCTCTGTTAGACGAGCATTAATTCGCTGTGTATACTCTTCAAATCGAACCCCCCATACAAATCGGATGAACTTATATCGATTATCAAACATGATATAGGCCGCTTTTAAATCCGAACCTGCGATGTAAGCATCGGTAAACTTAGTGAAATCAGCGATAGTAAATCCATTAACACCGGGAGATATTACACCCATATTGGCCACATTAAAAATCTGCTCATTAGGCAAACTCAACAAACTAGAATCAAATGAACCCCCTAAAGTAAGTGCATTATATTGCATCTGACGTGCAAAAAAATCTCTTGCTCTCGTTTGATACATTCCACCAATCTTCACCTCATTGATTAAATCCTTACCTAAATTAAATTTTTTACTTAAATCTAATTTACCTCCCTTAATATCTTCACTAGTTTCTGAAAAAAACATCCCACCACCATAATCGGGTCCGCCATTATTGAATGCAATTTCTGCTCGAGGACTATTTTGGTTAGGATCGGTGCTATTGGGGTCGGAAATCGAATAAATATTACGTCTTAAATTTGGGATACTTCTTTGAATATCACTTAAAAATGCATTCCAACTTAACTTGATTTTTTTATTTTGAAATGTATGATCCCCGCCCAATTGACCCGAATAAATTTTATTACTAGTAAACCACCGCACATCGGCTAAAAGAAAACGCGTATCGTTAACATCGCGTTGTCCTCTTCGTTCAACGACTAAATCTGTTGAATTTATACTGTAAATATTCTTAAAAAATACAGTATGGTTTTCATTGAACTTAAATGACAAGTTGGCCAAGCCTGCTGTTAATACTTGTTGTGTGTAATTATTGTCTTTAAAACTTGACACCAATAGCGTTGAAGTAGGGTCAGGGTTATCATAATCATAACGTTCTACATCGTTAAAATTATTTGTTTTAGTATTGGATACTGAAAAAATCATTCCCAAAGTTTTTTCTCCCAATTTGATGCTTCTACCAATACTGTACTGGAAATTATAATTAGGTGCAAATTTTTGCGATTGTATACCCCAATCGTACTCGAAAGTCTTGGCTAATTCAGCCTTCTCTTGAAAAGTAAGTACATTAAAAACCTCGGTACTAGGCAAGGTAGATGGAAATGCTCTCACTCCATTGTCATAACCTAACCAATCTGTACCACTCCCTTCATAGGTTCGTTGTTCTTGAAAAGTAGTAATGGTATTAAAACCACTACCGATTGAAAGCGTCTGAAAATTACGATCTGGAACAGACTTTGTATTGATTTGTACAACTCCTCCAGCAAAATCGGAAGGCAAATCGGGTGTGGCAGTTTTAGTAATGACTAAGTTATCCAACAAATTGGAAGGGAAAATATCAAACGAAAACGCTTTTCGATCCGATTCTGAACTGGGTAAGGGTGCTCCATTTAAAAAAGCTACATTATACCGGTCATTAAGCCCTCGAATAACGACAAACTTATTATCTTGAACACTCGCTCCACTAATTCGTTTTAAAACATCTGAAGTTGTTCTATCGGGGGTCTTTTTAATGGTTTCGGCCGAAATACCATCAGATACACTTGCATTATTCTTTTGCTGTGTCAAAAGTGATTTTACGGATTCTGCTTTGGCCCTTGTCTTGGTAATGACTACTTCATCAAGTGTATTCTTTTGCTCTTCTAAAGTTACATCTAAATTAGTTACCTCATTGGCAGTAATGACTACCTCACTCACTTGCTTTGGCAAATAACCAATCATAGAAAACTCAACTTCATACACTCCAGGCGCAATTCCAGTGATGACAAATTTTCCTTCACCATCTGAAATGGTACTTTTATTGGCTCCTTTTATTATAACATTAACTCCAACCAAAGTCGTTGCGTTCTTTGCATCGATAAGGGTTCCTTTGAGCGAGCCATTTTGAGCAACAGCCATTGAACAAAGAGAGGCAAACAAAAAAACTAAAATTGTTCTCATAATGAAATTTTAATTGCCCAAAATAAGAACAATAAGAAAAAATAAAAGTTAACTGAAAATTAACATTTTTTTTAGTATTAAAATAAACATATATAATTGATTTTGTGTGTTTTACGACTATAAAAATCATCCGAAATAGAAGAATACTACTTTTTTTGTTAACAAAACGTTTCTTATATATTATGTAATTTGTTTCATTTATATCCGTAAGGTTTAACTATTATATTTGTCGCTAAATTCATTTTAAATTCATGAAAACTACCTTCAAATTCTTCTTCTTGTCCTTAATTTTTCAATGGGCATCCGCTCAAGAAAATGCAGCGATGTTAGACAGTATAAATGGAAAAGAAATTGACTCCACTATTTCAAAACTAAATAATTATCGATGGAGATTTGAATTTTCAGTCGGCGAGAGTAAAGGAATTACGCCTTATTCTGAAAATTACTTTTCAACGAATAATAAGAAGAAATTCGGTGTCCTTGACATAAACTCCTACACTATTGGAGCAACATATACCTTAAATAGAACTATCGGTATCCGAGGCACCTTTGCTTTTGATCGCTTTCGAGAAAAGGAAAATAAAAGCAAACCCTTTGAAACCGCTCAGTTTCGTTTAGGAATTGAAGCTATGGTAGACTTAAATTCTTTCCTAAAATTTAATAGTGAAGATTCACGTTTTAAATTTATGCTTCATTCAGGTATTGTATTATCAACATTTCAAGAAGTTACATCCGATAAAAACCCTATTTCAGGGAGACGCGAACTCAATGGTGGTGTTGTCTTAGGATTGATGCCTATGTATCGCATCACCAACCAAGGTTTTATTCATTTGGACTTAGTTACAATTCATAACTTTAGACAACATTACACCTGGGATGGTGTGTATTCAAATCCCGATCAGAATTTATATGGACATATGATTAATGTGTCACTTGGTTTCTCCTACTCGTTTGGAAAACAATTAAAATGGAAGTCCGATAACAAAGAAATAGTTGACTTAGAAGCAAAGAATAATGCGTTGCAAAAACGTGTTGAAGACTTGGAAATAAAAATGAATGATGCAGATAAAGATGGTGTTCCTGATTATCTTGATATTGAAAATAATTCAGTCGCTGGTGTAGCCGTTGATACTAGAGGAGTAATGATTGATGTAAATAAAAACGGTGTACCGGACGAATTGGAACGCTATTTAGAAACTAAATATGGAAGTGTAGAACAATCCAAAACGATCGCAAAAAATAATGATTCAGAATCAGCTGAGTTCTTTAAACGATCAATTGATCAAGGATATATCTCGATATTATTTGATATTGACAGTGCAACTCCAAATGCTGTATCCTATGATGGCATCTATTTTGTCTTAAATTATTTGAAACAAAACCCCTCTGCAAATATTACTATTGTTGGTTATGCAGACGCAAAAGGCGACAAAGAATATAACAAACGACTTGCTTTAGCTCGTGCCAACAATGTAAAAGATATATTAGAAAAATCGGGTGTTGAATCAAATCGTATAAACGCAATTTCTGGAGGCATGGATCAAACTGTTGACGTCAATGCTTCTGAAGCCCGAAAACTAGTACGAAGAGTAATTTTTAAAATTAATTAGTCCTAAACATTTAGAAGACTTTTAATCGCATCGATAAAATGAAAATTGTAGTTATTGGTTTAGGTTACGTAGGCCTACCTTTGGGTGTTCTTTTTGCTCAAAAATATAATGTCATTGGATTTGATATTAATAAAAAAAGAATAGCTGAATTAGGTCAGTTCAACGATAAAACGAACGAAGTTACAGCAAATGATTTAAAATACGTAGCAAAACAAAGTTTAGATGCATCACAAGGAATTTTCTTCACGAGTAAAATCGATGATATTCGAAAAGCAGACATTTACATCGTAACTGTTCCAACTCCCGTTGATAAATTTAATAACCCTGATTTTACGCCACTTGTAAAAGCGAGTGAAACTGTGGGTAAAGTAGTAGATAAAGGAGCTATTGTAATTTTTGAATCTACTGTTTATCCTGGTGCTACAGAAGAAATTTGTGTTCCTGTAATTGAAAAAAACAGTACTCTTCATTACAATAAAGACTTTTTCGTAGGGTATTCCCCAGAACGAATAAATCCCGGTGACAAAGTAAATACTCTTGAAAATATTGTTAAGATTACTTCTGGTTCAACACCAGAAACAGCGCTAAAAATTGACAATTTATACAAATCAATAATTTCAGCGGGGACGTTCCCTGTATCAAGCATTAAAGTGGCCGAAGCTTCCAAAGTCATTGAAAATGCGCAAAGAGACATCAATATCGCCTTTGTGAACGAACTAGCTAAAATATTTAATCTCTTGGCTATTGATACCAATGAAGTCCTTGATGCTGCATCGACAAAATGGAACTTTATCAATTTTAGACCCGGAATGGTGGGCGGACATTGTATAGGCGTTGATCCGTATTACTTAGCCCATAAAGCACAAGAACTCGGATATCATCCCGAAATTATTCTCTCAGGTCGACGGATGAATGATAGCATGAGTTCGTACATTGCCTACGAAGTGGTGAAAATTGTTCTAGAAAAAAAGATAAAGGTTAAAAATGCAAGAGTCTTGCTTTTGGGAATAACATTCAAAGAAAACTGTAATGATATTCGAAATACGAAAGTGATTGATCTGTATAAATCATTGATTGAATTTGGATTTATTGTAGATGTATTCGACCCCATTGCCGATAAAATTGAAGTTAAAAAGACGCTCAACATTAATCTCTTGAAGCAAATTCCAAAAAATCAAAAGTATCAGGTCGCAGTTCTAGCCGTAAAGCATGATGAATTCAAAACTTTTGACCCTAATCTCTACTTAAAGAAGAAATCCGTAGTATATGATGTTAAAAGTTATCTATCCTGCGAAGTTGATGGGAAATTATAACTCGATAAAAAGGTTAAATTGAAGGCGATTCAAAGCCTACTCAAAGGTATAGATAAAGTATAAAAAAGGTATGAATGTTAAAATGTAGCCTTTTGAGTTCAATAAATAAAAAAAGGCCCTTTCGGACCTTCGCATTTATTCGATAGTAATCAAGTAATAATTCTTTTTCCCTTTTTGAAGTAATACATATTTACCATGGATTAAATCTTGGAAGGTGATTTTATACTCCTGAGTCACTTTGACTTTATTTAAAGAAATTGCATTCTGCTTTAATTCGCGCACCGCTTCACTATTGGAACTTAAAAAATTGGTTTTTGCGGCTAAAGCGCCTACCATATCCAAACCGTTTTCTGCTAGAGCTGATTCCGATATATTGGCCACTGGAACGCCTTCAAACACCTCCAAAAAGGTTTGTTGATCGAGCTGCTTTAGTTCTTCCATCGTGGGACTAAAAAAGGCTGCCGATGCAAATACCGCTTTGTCGTATTCCTCACGGCCATGAACAAATAAAGTCACTTCTTCGGCCAAACGCTTTTGCAATACCCGAAGATGGGGAGCGTGTTGATGTTCAGCAATTAAAGCTTCTACTGTTTGTTGATCTAAAAACGTAAATATTTTGATGTATTTCTCCGCATCTACGTCGGTCGTGTTCAACCAAAACTGGTAAAATTTATACACCGAGGTTTTGTCGGCTGTCAACCAAACATTGCCCCCTTCACTTTTTCCAAATTTTGAACCGTCAGCTTTGGTAATTAGTGGACAGGTCATCGCATACGCTTTCGTATGCTCATCATTCATTCGACGCACCAACTCAGTTCCCGTAGTGATATTTCCCCACTGATCAGAGCCACCCATTTGCAACAAACAATGGTAATGCTTGTGCAAATAATAAAAATCATACCCTTGAATTAACTGATAGGTGAACTCGGTAAAACTCATCCCCGCACCCGCTTCACCACTTAGTCTTTTTTTCACCGAATCCTTAGCCATCATATAGTTTACCGTAATTCGTTTCCCCACATCACGGGCAAAAGCGATAAACGAAAAGTCCTTCATCCAATCGTAATTGTTGACCAAAACAGGAGCGGTAGGACCTTCGGCATTGAAATCCAAAAAACGCGACAACACCCCTTTGATGCCGTCTACATTTTTTTGCAAAGTAGCTTCATCCAACAGGTTTCGCTCATCGGATTTCCCAGAAGGATCGCCAATCATTCCAGTCGCACCCCCAACCAAAGCAATGGGGCGATGTCCAAAATTTTTCAAATGAACCAATAGAATGATAGGGACTAAACTTCCAATGTGCAAAGAATCACTGGTAGGGTCAAATCCGATATACACCGATGTGGGCTCTTTCATCAATTGCTCTTCAGTGCCAGGCATCATATCGTGCACCAATCCCCGCCATTGTAATTCGGCTACTAAATTGTTCATGGGTAAAAAATTTGCGCAAAGATAGGTTAAAATAATCTTTTTTTCGTGCCAACCTATGCAGGGGATGCTTCAAAAAACAGCAAAAAAATTTTAACAAAAACGACACTTTTTGCCTACCAAAATTCTAAAACGGAAGTATATCTTTGAAATTTAGTTCAAACGCTATTTAATCGCCATGAAAAAAATATTTCTGAAAGTATTTGCTGTTTATGCATTATTTGCTTTACTCGTCTATTTTATTTTGTGCCTAGTTTCTTAAGAAGCCTGTTAACACATCGCCTTTTGTGAGGAATTTGATGTACTTTTACACCTATGATTTTAGTCACTGGAGGTACAGGATTAGTGGGCGCTCACCTTTTGTTGCATTTGATACAAGAGGGGGAATCACCTGTGCGGGCCATTTACCGCGAAGTCAAACAAATCGATAAAACGCGAAGTCTATTTGCTTGGTACCAAAAAGAGTCTTTGTTTGAACACATTGACTGGGTCGAGGGAGACATCACAAATATTCCTTCGTTGGAAATCGCTTTTGAAAAGGCAACCCATGTCTATCATTGTGCGGCTCAAATTTCTTTCAATCCTAATGATGAAACGGCGCTTCGAAAAATAAATATTGAAGGTACCGCCAATATTGTCAATTTATGCATCGACAAAAACATCCAAAAACTTTGTCATGTGAGTTCTATTGCCGCTTTGGGCGATCCGTTGCAAAATCAAACAGTTATCGATGAAGCAACCGAATGGAATCCTGAGGTGCTTCATAGCGATTATGCCCTTACAAAATATGGTGCCGAAATGGAAGTATGGCGCGGACAACAAGAGGGATTGCAAGTCGTTATAGTCAATCCGGGAATCATTTTGGGTCCATTTCCTTCCAATTGGGATGCGCGCAAAGGGAGTGGCAGTTTATTTACTTCTATTAAAAAAGGATTGCCGTTTTACACCCAAGGCTACAGTGCGTATATCAGTGTTCTCGATGTGGTGATTTTGATGAAAAAAATAATGGAAGCACCCATCCACGGGGAACGGTTTGCTTTGGTGGCAGAAAATCGGAGTTTTAAAGACATTCAATTTACAATCGCCGACAAACTTGGGGTAAAACGCCCTGGTTTTGAGGCGCAACCTTGGATGCTCGCTTTGGGTTGGCGCTTGGATAAACTTTTATCGTTACTTACCAGCCGATCCAGAAAATTATCCCGTCAAAGTGCAGCTTCGTTGTGTAGTGTAAAACAGATATCGAACGAGAAAATTACACGCACATTCAATTATACCTTCCAACCAACTGACGCATACATCGACCAAATCATCCAGGCGTTTCGATAATTATTTAACCACACCTCCCACATCAGGCGTTGAAGAAGGCGGTGGTGGTGACGAACCCATGTTTCGGTTTTGGTCCAATCGTTTTCTCACTTCTTCGTACATTTTTTTGTAATCCTTCAAATCCGATGCATAATACTTGGTATTCTCGGCTAACGTTAGACTGTCAATTTTGTATTTTTCTTTGACAAAGGCGACTGCGGTAGGATAATTAACCTGTGTGGAAAAGGATTGTGATCGGGCTGCTTCCAAAACCGCCAAATCATACAATATATTAATCATGGTTTCCCGATCCACTTTATTTTTGGGCGGCGGTAAAACATCTTCCTTACAAGAAAAAAACAGTATAGACAACGCGAGAAGAAAAATCCCTTTTTTCATGAAACTACAGGATTAGCGGTTAAACAACAAACGTTTCCCAGCCGGAGTGGGGTGTACTGTCCCCTTTTCATAGGCCAACGTTCCATTCACAAAGGTATGGGTAACTTGGTGGTGAAAAGTCGTGCCTTCCATCGGAGACCAACCGCATTTGTAGAGCACATTTTCTTTGGAAACCGTCCAAGAGGCATTGGGATCTACCAACACTAAATCGGCGTAATAGCCTTCCCGAATAAAGCCGCGATCTTCAATTTTGAACAATAACGCTGGATTATGGGCCATTTTTTCTACTACTTTTTCCAAAGAAATTTTCCCTTCCTGTACCGCTTCCAACATCGCAATTAAAGCGTGTTGTACTAAGGGACCTCCCGAAGGGGCTTTGGTGTAAACCTGACTTTTCTCTTCCAAGGTATGTGGGGCATGGTCGGTGGCAACCACATCAATACGTCCGTCATTCAAAGCTTCCCACAGCGCTTCGCGGTCGGCTGCCGTTTTCACCGCAGGATTCCACTTGATTAAACTCCCACGAGTGGCGTAATCGGCATCCGAAAACCAGAGGTGATGGATACAAACTTCGGCCGTAATTTTTTTCTCTTCCAAGGGCAAGGTATTGTCGAACAAGTCGAGCTCTTTCGCCGTAGAAATATGAAATACATGCAAACGAGCCCCTGTTTTTTTGGCTAAAGCTACTGTTTTGGAGGATGAAAGATAACAGGCTTCCTCGGTACGAATCAAAGGATGATAGTGAACGGGGATATCTTCTCCAAACTGTTCTTTGTAGTGTGCTAAATTGGTTTTCACGGTGGTTTCATCTTCACAATGCACCGCGATTAATAGTGGGGTTGCTTCAAAGATTGCTTCAATAGCTGCCGAACTATCGACCAACATATCACCTGTTGAAGAGCCCAAAAAGAGTTTCAACCCAGCAACATCGCGTGGATTTGTTTTTAAAATTTCCTCCAGATTGTCATTGGTACCGCCCATCATGAAAGAATAATTGGCATACGAACGGCCCATGGCATTTTGGTATTTTTGAGCCAACAACTCTTGTGTCACCGCATGCGGAACTGTATTTGGCTGATCAATGTAAGAAGTAATGCCACCCGCTATAGCTGCGCGGCTTTCCGATTCAATATCGCCTTTATGGGTAAGACCTGGATCGCGAAAATGAACTTGATCGTCAATAATTCCAGGCAACAAATAGTGTCCCTCAGCATCGATAACACGCGCATCGCCAGCCGATAAATGGGTTCCAATTTTTACAATACGTTCCCCCTCAATAAGAACATCGGCTATGGTAATTTGTCCTTCATTGACAAGCGTTGCGTTTTTTATGAGCGTTGATTCCATGATTACAACTGGTTAAATAGTTTTTTTATGCGTAAAGACAAAACCCCAAAAACCGCTTCTTTAATAATAGAACCACTCATTTTGGATTGTCCTTTGGTGCGATCGGTGAAGATGACCGGAACTTCTTTGATGATAAATCGTTTGGCCCATGCACGGTATTTCATTTCAATTTGAAACGCATAACCCACAAACTTGATGGCATGTAGTGGTATAGTCTCCAATACCTTACGCCGATAACATACATATCCGGCCGTGGTATCCATGATTTTCATCCCTGTAATTAAACGCACGTAGACCGAAGCAAAATAAGAAAGAAGCACGCGACTTAAGGGCCAATTGACGACATTCACACCCGTAACATACCGTGATCCCACCGCGATATCGGCTCCATCAACAGCACATGCCTCCCACAAACGCGGTAAATCCTCAGGGTTATGGGAAAAGTCGGCATCCATTTCAAAAATAAACGCATACTGCTGACGTAATGCCCACTGAAAACCGTGAACATATGCAGTGCCAAGACCTGCTTTTTTGGTACGAACTTCCAAAAACAATTGCGTAGAAAATTCACGTTGCAATTCCCGAACTTTATCCGCAGTTCCGTCGGGAGAATTGTCATCAACAATCAGCACGTGAAAGGGCATGGAGAGCGCAAAAACAGCACGAATAATGGCTTCAATATTCTCGATTTCATTATAGGTGGGAATGATAATAATACGTTGCTCCATGAAGTGATATTTTTGCAAAAATAGTCAAAATTAAATCCCATAACGCTAATAATTTCATAATACAAAAGGGTAAAAAAATCATTACTTTTGTAACCCATGATAGCCTGCGAATTTCAACCCCGTATTGTCTCACCCTACGATTGGGCAACCCTCATTTTTGTGGTTGCGCTGGGCTTGGTTGTCATTGCACGAACAGCTTTTGAAAGTCGGTTCAATGACTATATTCGCCTTTTGGTATCGGACAAATACACCAAAATATACCGCGAAAGCTCGCATTTGTGGAGTGGATTTAATATATTGTTGTTTGTCGTCAATTTAATTTCCCTCTCCTTTTTTATTCAGATCGTTTTGGCGTACAATGGATGGGGCGATAAAACAGACTGGCTCTTATTCATTCGCGTGTTTACGGGATTGTTTGTTTTCATCCTTTCCAAGTTTTTGATCGAAAAAGTTATCGCGGTTACTTTTGATGTAGAAGAACTTATCGATGAATTTAATTTACAGAAAGTTAACTTCAGAACCTACATCGGACTGCTGCTTTTCCCTATATCAATGATTTTATTTTATGGAGATTTCACAACAAATGCGCTCATTTCTATAATAATTATCACTATTCTCGTTATAAATATATTAACTTATCTGTTTTCTTTAAAAAATCATCAAAATATTATAACAGGAAAGTTGTTTTATTTTATTTTGTATCTTTGCGCACTTGAAATAGCGCCCTATTATTTCATATATTATTTGATTACCAAAAATTAGAGCAAACGATGTCTAGTCTAAAAGTGAGAACCATTTTGGTATCCCAACCCGAACCAAAAGTTGAGAATTCACCTTATCACGATTTGATGCAAAAGCATAAAGTGAAAGTTGATTTTCGCTCTTTTATTCATGTTGAAGGTGTGAGTGCAAAAGATGTCCGAGCTCAGAAAATTGATCTCAGTCAGTTTACCGCTATCATTTTAACCAGCAAAAATGCCGTGGATCATTTTTTCCGTGTTGCTGAAGAAATGCGGTATAAAGTCCCTGAAGATTTACGTTATTTTTGTCAATCGGAAGCTATTGCCTATTACTTACAGAAATACGTGGTATATCGCAAACGTAAAATCTATGTGGGTCAAAAAGACTTTGCTGATATGTCTTCGCTATTCAAAAAATATAAAGACGAAAAGTTTTTATTGCCTTCATCCGATCAATTGAATGCCGATATCCCTCAAACGCTCAACAATTTGAAAATTGATTGGACAGCGGGAACGTTTTACAAAACCGTGATGAGTGATTTATCGGATTTGGCCGATGTTTACTATGATATCTTAGCGTTTTTCAGTCCTACAGGAATTAAGTCGCTTTTCAAAAATTTCCCTGACTTCAAGCAAAACAACACTCGTATTGCGGTTTTCGGAAGCACAACGCAAAAAGAGGCTTTGGAACACGGGTTACGCATCGATATTCTGGCGCCAACTCCCGACACTCCTTCCATGACTATGGCGCTTGAAAAATATGTCGCTGAAGTCAATAAAGGAAAATAATTCCCACAAACTTTATCATACTATCCCAAATTCAATTGTGTTTGGGATTTTTTTTGCTCATAAAAAAAGCCCAACACATTAATGTTGGACTTTTTCGTTGGTTAGTTTAGTTTGTTTTTATTTACAATTGCGGTCCCGCCAATACTAATCGCGTGCCCTCTTCATTATCGGTGTATTGCACAAAGTTTTTGATGAATCGGCCGGCTAAATCCTCAGCTTTTGTTTCCCATTCTTGAGCATCTGTATACGTATCGCGCGGATCTAAAATGGCAGCGTTAACATCATGAAGAGCCGTTGGAACTTCAAAATTGAAAATAGGAATCATTTTAGTAGGTGTATTTTCAATCGAACCATCTAAGATCGCGTCAATTATAGCACGGGTATCTTTGATAGAAATTCGTTTCCCTGAACCGTTCCAACCCGTATTAACCATATACGCAGTGGCTTTGTGCGCATCCATTTTTTTGACCAACTCTTCCCCATATTTGGTAGGATGAAGCGTTAAAAATGCCTTCCCAAAACAAGCGGAGAACGTGGGTTCGGGTTGGGTTACACCGCGCTCTGTTCCCGCTAATTTTGCTGTAAATCCAGACAAAAAGTAGTACTTCGTTTGTTCGGGTGTCAACTTAGAAACCGGCGGCATTACACCAAAAGCATCAGCGGTTAAAAAGATAACCTTAGTGGCATGACCCGCTTTGGATACCGGCTTAACGATATTATGAATATGGTAAATTGGATACGATACTCGGGTGTTTTGGGTAACCGAACCGTCTTTAAAATCGATAACCCCTTGGGCGTCTAACGTTACATTTTCAAGTAGCGCATCGCGTTTGATGGCGCCAAAAATATCGGGTTCGTTTTCTTTACTTAAGTCAATCGTTTTGGCATAACAACCGCCTTCAAAGTTGAAGACTCCTTCGTCGTCCCAGCCGTGCTCGTCATCACCAATTAATTCCCGCTTCGGGTCGGTTGACAAGGTCGTTTTTCCAGTACCCGACAATCCAAAGAAAACCGCTACATCGCCGTCAGCTCCTTTGTTGGCCGAACAATGCATCGAAGCCATTCCTTGCAAAGGAAGGTAATAATTCATCATGGCAAACATGCCTTTTTTCATTTCACCACCATACCAAGTTCCCCCGATAAGTTGCATTTTCTCGGTAAGATTAAAAGCAATATAAACCTCTGAGTTCAACCCATGAGCGGCATAATCTTTAAATGAGGTTTTGGAACCGTTCATCACCACAAAATCGGGTTCTCCAAATTGATCGATTTCCTCATCGGTTGGGCGAATGAACATATTTTTGACAAAATGCGCTTGCCAAGCAACCTCCATAATGAAGCGAACTTTCAAACGGGTATTTTCGTTGGCACCACAAAACGCATCGACAACAAACAATCGTTTTCCGGACAATTGCTTCACCGTAGTTTCTTTTAATGCATCCCAAGTAGCTGGAGAAATCGGCTTGTTATCGTTAGCGGCTTTGTCTGAATTCCACCAAATGGTGTTTTCTGTAACGGCATCCTTTACAATATACTTATCTTTTGGGGAGCGTCCTGTAAATTCTCCCGTCATCACATTAACCGCCCCTAACTCCGATACTTGACCGCGTTCGTACCCAGAAAGCTCCGGACTTAATTCTTCGTTATACAATTGTTCATAGCTAGGATTATAGACAATTTCTTGAACATTTGTAATCCCATATTTTTCCAACGAAATCGATTTCGTAGTTGGGGTGTAGTTATCCATTGATAATGCGTTTGTTGTGTTAACCTTAATTAGACCACAAAGGTAAAAATTAATTATTACAACGTTGTAGTTGAGTGAAATTTTATGCTTTTTTCTTTAAAAAGGAAAACATCAGCACACCCCAAGCCACCGCAAAACAAAGTCCTCCAACCGGTGTGATTGGACCTAAAATCTTTAACTCCAAACCGGTTAAACTCTTAGTAGCCAGTAAATAAATAGAACCCGAGAACAAAATAATTCCAAAGACAATTAATCGAAACAAAAGGGTTCGCATCGTTGAAGTCAAATGGGAATTCAAACCCACAAAAAGTAAAAACAAAGCATGATACATTTGGTATTTCACCCCCGTTTCAAAGGTCACCAATGCCTCATCAGAAAGTACCGCTTTTAAACCATGGGCACCAAAAGCCCCTAATAGGATGCCCGTCATTCCGAAAAACCCCGCAGCAGAAAGTATTTTTTTATCCATATCGCTAACAATATTTTACAAAAATACCGGTTATCTCTCCGATTACCAATTGGATTTTGACTTTTCTTTCACGCAAAACGGTGTAAGAAGTTTTATATTTGCAAACAATTTTTAATTATGAAAAAAATAATATTGTTGCCCTTATTTTTATTGTTCCTTGTATCCTTTAAAGCGGATGAAGGAAATGGAATTGATGCGGGTGAAAAATTGGTCTATGCCGGTTCGTACAATATGAGCGGACTCATGACGCATATCGCACAAGTGACGATGAGTACCGAAAACGTGAATACGTCCAAAAATCAATACTTACATTTGAGCTGTGAGTTGTCTACCTTTAGTAAATGGGACAAATTCTTTAAAATACGTGATCTTTATGAAACGTATGTAACTCCTGGTAGTCTAAAACCCAATTTGTACAAACGCAGTATTGATGAAGGTGGATATACCAAAAAAGAAAAATACGTATTCAAAGGAAATCAGGTTACAAGTACCGTTCAAAAACGCAAGCGTCCTGAAACTACGCGCACCTTTAGTATAGGCGCAAATACCGTCGATGCTATTACGCTGTTGTACAAATTACGTACGGTTGATTTTTCAAAAATGAAATCGGGACAAACCAAATCGTTTACCATTGTTTTTGATGAAAAAGAGATTCCTGTTACATTGAAGTTTATGGGAACTGAATCTATAGCCGCTGGAAATCTAGGCACCAAATCGTGCTACAAATTATCCATTGGTGCCAAAACCAATGCGCTCCGCGGTAAAGACAAAAACCTCATTTGGTTGACAGCCGATGCGCATAAAGTTCCCGCATTAATGAAATTCAGCATTCCAGTAGGCACAGGAGAATTAAAACTAACCTCAGCAACGGGTCTTTAATATGAGAAAAGTCTTCATGGTATTGGCTTATGTATTTACGGTATTGAGTTTACTCTTATCGATTTTACCGCTAGATACGTTGGCCTTTGTCGCTATCCTTCCCGCACTTTTGTGCATCAGTTTGGCCTTTTGGAAATCTTCGCCTTTGGAGCGAAAATGGCCAAAACGCTTATTTATTGTGACTTATATTTGTGCTTTAGGTGTGTTGGGGAAAACCTTTTTAATCGAGGAAACCGTTGAAAAAGATGCGGCGTTTGAACAACAGAAAGTGGAAGCCAAACAAGAAGCCCGAAAAGAGTTGGAAGACTTAGAAAACGAGCTTGAATAATTGAAGTCTGGATTTACGCAGACTTTTTTGTTTTAACCGTGTGGCTTTTTATACATTTGTCGCACAACAAACCAACGTCATGAGAAACGTACTCATCATCGGAGCTGGGCGCTCTGCCTCGTCTTTAATCAACTATTTATTGGAGAAATCCCAATCGCAACAACTTCATCTCACTATAGGCGATTTATCCTTAGAATTAGCGCAACGCAAAACCCGAAACCATCCCAATGCGACCGCAATTCAATTGGATATTCAAAATACGGTACAGCGTCAATCGGAAGTAGCCAAAGCAGACATTGTGATTTCGATGTTGCCCGCTCATATGCATATAGAAGTCGCCAAAGACTGTATTCATTTTAAAAAACATATGGTAACCGCTTCCTACATTTCTGAGGCAATGCAAGCTTTAGACGCTGAAGCCAAAGCCCATAGTTTGGTTTTTATGAATGAAATTGGTTTAGATCCCGGGATTGACCATATGAGTGCGATGCAAGTTATTGATGTCATACGTGAACAAGGCGGTGAAATGTTGCTGTTTGAATCGTTTTGTGGCGGACTGGTGGCTCCTGAATCCGATACGAATTTGTGGAATTATAAATTCACTTGGGCGCCTCGCAATGTGGTCTTGGCAGGCCAAGGTGGAGCCGCAAAATTTATTCAAGAAGGAAAATACAAGTACATTCCCTACCATCGTTTGTTCCGACGTACTGAGTTTTTACACGTCGAAGGCTATGGCAAATTTGAAGCCTATGCCAATCGGGATTCTTTGAAATACCGCAGTGTCTATGGTTTGGATGATGTACTCACGCTATACCGCGGCACCATCCGACGTGTGGGGTATTCGCGCGCTTGGAATATGTTTGTGCAACTCGGAATGACGGATGACACCTATGTGATGGAAAACTCCGAACACATGAGTTACCGCGATTATATAAATTCCTTCCTCCCCTACCACCCCTCCGATTCGGTAGAGATCAAAATGCGTTTGCAATTGGGCATCGAGCAAGATGATGTGATTTGGGAAAAACTCATTGAACTGGATTTATTTAATGGAGATAAAAAAATTGGACTCAAAAACGCTACCCCGGCTCAGATTCTAGAGCACGTTCTTACCCAAAAATGGACGTTAGCCCCCCATGATAAAGACATGATTGTGATGTATCATAAATTTGGCTACCGTTTGAATGGGAAAGAAGAACAAATTGATTCCAAGATGGTCTGTATCGGTGACGATCAAACCTATACCGCAATGGCCAAAACAGTAGGCTTACCGGTGGCTATGGCGACTTTGCATATTTTAAATGGAAAAATAACTACTCCTGGCGTACAACTACCGATTCGAAAAGAAGTCTATGAACCGATTTTGGCCGAATTGGAGGAGTATGGCGTCGTGTTTAAAGAAACTAAGTTGCCGTACATTGGCTACAATCCCGATAAAATTATAGGCACGTCATAACAAATGTTAAAACATAAGCTTTAAGGTGTTTTCGTGATAAATATAAAATTGTAATTTCTATTTTTGCTGTATATTTTTTTACAATGAAGGTAAATCAATTACAAATTGAAATTGACGGCATCGACAAAGAGATTTTACGCCATTTGATGGAAGATGCGCGTAAACCGATATTGCAAATTGCAAATAGCATTGGTATTTCTGGGGCTGCTATTCACCAACGATTAAAAAAATTGGAAGAAGCGCAGGTAATTTCGGGTTCCAAATTTATCCTCAACACTAAAGTTTTGGGATACCGTACCATGGCCTTCGTGGGCATTTATTTGGACAAAGCCTCGAATAACTCCGAAGCGGTGCGGGAACTGCGGAAAATTCCAGAAGTGTTGGAATGCCACTATACTACAGGAAATTGGAGTATTTTGGTAAAAATCATTTGCAAAGACAACGAGCATTTGATGCAATTGCTCAATAAAAAAATCCAACCTATTGAAGGGGTTTCACGTACGGAAACGTTTATCTCCTTGGAACAACAAATCGAACGACAAATTCAACTCTAATGGCACTAAAATATACCAAAGAAAACATTACATTAGGATATTACATTACTTCATTTTTAATAATTGGAATACTATATGAACTATATCCAAGTACAGAAGATAGACCAAATCTAGGAATAGCTACTTTAGGTCCAGTGATTTTATTTGGACTAATTTATTTTTGCAGTCATCTTATTTTACAAATACTAAAAAAAGGTAATTACATAAAATGTATATTAATTCATAGTATATCTGACTTTTTTTATTATGCTTTTTATATTTACCTCTCCAAAAAAATAAATCCGTGAAGCTTTGACCCCACGGATTTCATTCGCTTATTTCAAATTGACACATCGCCATATCGGCTAATTGACTCATTGGCACACCTGCCTG
>CANHRI010000039.1 GCA_947463515.1 Flavobacteriaceae bacterium | reverse complement strand
GTGAGCGCGGGAAGATTCAATTGAAATAAACAACCCGCTTTTTTCAAACGTCGGTAGTCGTCCATTTTTCCGTGATAAAAATTGTAGCGCTCCGGATGCGCCAAAACGGGCCGATAGCCTTCGACTTGGAGTTCAAACAGCCAGTCGTATAATGCCAACGGCGGTTGTTGGTAGGACATTTCTACCAATACCAAATTGTCTTTTAAGGTGCAAAGAGGCCCTTCATGTAGTTTTTGCGTAAAATCGGCATCTAACATATATTCGGCAGCCCAGTGAAACGAACCCGAATCCAATTGTATATGGTCAGAAAAAAATTGGGACAAGGGTTCAATAGTATCGCGATTGTTGTTCCAAACTCCCGCCATAATATGGGGAGTGGCGGTAAAATGATGAATCCCTACCGCCTTCAATTCCATGCAACGCTGTTGCGTCTCTTCCCACGAAGTACAACCGTCGTCAATCCCCGGCAAGAGGTGCGAATGAATGTCGACATAACCCTCAGGGAGTAAGGATGATAATGCAGGTTTTTGTTTCTTAAAGAACCACATGAAATTATCCGTTTTTAAAGCGGGGTAAAGGTAACTAATTCGTGATTTAGTTTTATATTTGCTCGACAAATAACCCAACCCTCGTGACTCAAAACACGCGCCCACATAACGAATCCGAAGCCTGGGATCTCATCATCAAAGGAAAACAAGGAATCTTTGCGCTCCACCTCAAGGATTTATGGCGATACCGTGACTTGCTCTTCATGTTTGTGAAACGTGATTTCGTAAGTTTCTATAAGCAAACGATTTTGGGTCCGCTTTGGTTTTTTATACAGCCTCTTTTCACCACCTTAGTCTTTACCTTTGTATTTGGGAATTTGGCAGGCATAAGCGCCGACGGCTTACCCCACCAGCTTTTTTATTTGTGTGGTATTACGGCTTGGAATTATTTTGCCGATTGTTTGACCAAAACTAGCACTGTATTTAAAGACAATACCAATATTTTTGGTAAAGTCTACTTCCCACGATTGATTATGCCCTTGAGTATCGTGGTGAGCAATCTGGTGCGTTTTGGAGTGCAATTGTTGTTGCTCATTGCCATGATGGGTTATTTTACGCTTTATCCTATCCCCGATACCTCGTTTAAACTTACGGAAGGTATTTTCCTTTTTCCTTTTTTGGTTTTGCTGATGGCGCTTTTGGGGCTCGGATTGGGTTTAATTATCACGGCAATTACCACCAAATACAAGGATCTTACTTTTTTGGTTACGTTTGGCGTGCAACTTATGATGTATGCTACATCGGTGATTTATCCCTTGAGTTATATCCAACCCGAATATAAAAAGTGGATTGCGTGGAATCCCATGACGACCATCATCGAGGCGTTTCGCTATGCCTTTTTAGGGAAAGGAGAATTTACTACTTATAGCTTATTGTATACTACTGGGGTAACCTTAGTGGTGTTGTTTTTGGGGATTTTGATTTTTAACAAAACCGAACGTACGTTCGTCGATACCATCTGATGCCACGCACTGTTATAGAAGTTCACCAGCTTTCCAAAGCCTATCAAATCGGACAAATCGGTACCGGAACGATTTCCCGTGACTTGGAGCGATTTGTGGTGACTAAAATTTTACGTCGTGAAGACCCCTTTTTGAAAGTAGGAGAGGTTAATGATCGAACGGTGAAATCCGATTCGGATATCGTTTGGTCTTTGCGCGATATCAATTTTGATGTACAAGAAGGCAATGCAGTGGGGATTATAGGTAAAAATGGAGCCGGAAAAAGTACATTACTCAAACTCTTGTCCCGTGTTACCGCACCTACCACAGGGGAAATTCGAATCAAAGGCCGAATCGCTAGTTTGCTCGAAGTGGGTACTGGATTTCATCCCGAATTGACGGGCCGCGAAAATATTTATTTAAACGGCGCGATTCTGGGGATGCGCAAAAAAGAAATTGATCGCAAAATAGATGAAATTATTGCATTCTCGGGTTGTGAACGTTACATCGATACCCCCGTAAAGCGCTACAGTAGCGGGATGACCGTTCGTTTGGCCTTTGCGGTAGCGGCGCATCTCGAACCCGAAATTTTGGTGGTGGATGAAGTTTTGGCCGTCGGGGATGCCGAATTTCAAAAAAAAGCCATTGGTAAAATGCAAGACATTTCCAAAGGCGAAGGACGCACCGTTTTGTTTGTCAGTCACGATATGACCGCCATTCACGCCTTAACGGATTCGGTTATCATTTTGAAAAATGGCGAATGCTCCAATCGGATGCCCACCGACGAAGGAATTCAACAGTATTTGGCTTCTAATTTGTCGCAAAGTAGTGGCAAGTTAATTCGTAAATCGGATGGCGATTTATACGTAGAACGCTTTTTGATCAATAGCGATGAGGTCAATTATACTCAAATTCCCTCAGGCGACCCGTTGCGCATGCAGTTTTTTCTCAACAAACCCATTTCGGTACAAGAGGCTTCCTCTTTAGCGTTTTATGTTGTCTTTCGAAATGAACTAAATTATCCCGTATTTACGGTTTCCAATAGGTACGATGCCCACGCCCAAGTCTCCGATTCGGGTCAGGTGCAATCCATCGAATGCCTCGTGCCTTCCATGGTCTTAGCAGAAGGAAAATATACGGCCAAAACCTGGATGGCTTTCAAAGGAGGGTTTTGTGACGAAATTACCGATGCGTTTGAAGTAGACGTGTTGGCCTCCAACTTTTACCATACCGGTCAAATGCCCATTGCGCGCAAGCACGGTGCCTTTTTGTTGAATCAAAATTGGACGTTGAAATGATAGCGAACAAAATTCGAGAATTCATCTATCGCCGTTATAATATTAGCTTTTCAAAGGCGGGTGAAGACATGCAATTAATGAAATTAATCATTCATCGTACCCCAGGCGTTTATGTTGATATCGGTTGCTGGCATCCCGTGAAAGCTTCCAATACCTATTTGTTTTATATCCACGGATGGAAAGGCATTTGCATCGATCCTAATCCCGAGCTTCGTCCTTTGTACCAAAAGTTTCGTCCTACCGATATTTTTGAAAATTGTGCTTTAGGTTCCCAAGACCTAAATTTGAAATATTATATGCTTCCCGATAGTTCGATGAACACCCTTGATTATGGGTTTATCGAAAAACGGGAATTGCAATCGCAAATTCAGCAGGTACTCGACGTACCGACCATTCCATTGGCCACAATTTTGGAACGCCATTTGCAGCCTGGCGATCGTTTGGATTTCTTTGATGTGGATGTGGAAGGATATGATCTGGAAGTGCTGAAAACCAATGATTGGGAACGTTTTCGTCCTCGATTTTTGGTGGTAGAATCTGATTTACCCCTAAAAGAAGACTTGGTTTCGGAAATGCATGATTATCTCGTTTCGGTAGGATACACCATCATTGGTAAAGTGGTCACCAAAGGAAATCTCGGCAATACCTTTTACATCGACAACCGTTTGTAATATGCGCTCTGGTTTTAATCCCAACAAAGATCAGTTGGTTCCTCCTTCCAAGTACCTACATCAAGTAGTGGTACCGGTGCATATACCCCATCAAATGGACTACTTTAAGGACAGTCTTTCCATTTTACAGTATTGTTTAGACTCCCTAACTGCTACAGTGCAGCCGTTTACCTTAATCACCGTGGTCAACAACGGATCTTGCGAAGCGGTTATCCAAGAATTGAACCGTCGTTATCATGAAGGTACAATTCATGAAATCATCCATACGACTGCGATAGGTAAAGTTAATGCTTTACTGAAAGGATTGGTGGGTCATCAAACCCCTTTGGTAACGCTAACGGATGCCGATGTGTTGTTTCAGCCGGGCTGGCAAGAGGAGACTATAGATTTGTTTGAAAAAGTGGAGCGGATCGGGGCAGTCGGACTCATTCCGCAGATGAATTTGTTTCGTATCGATGGATTTTCGCTGGTGTGGGAACATTTGTTTTCAGCCCGCTTACGTTTTGCCAAAATACCTGATGTCGCTGCTGCCGAACGTTTTTACGACAGTATAGGTTGGAACGGCAATTTCAATTCCAATCACCTCCTTTACAATTTACAATATACCGAAAATGGGAAATCAATGTGGGTGGGTTCAGGTCATGTGGTGACGACATTTCGAAGGGATGTAATTCGCGAAATACAGCTATCGGTTCCTCATCAGTTGGGCGGGGATTCCGAGTGGTACCTCGAAGAAAAACCCTATCAGTTTCATTACCATAAAGTAACCACAGCGTCAAATTATGCCTTTCACATGGGTAATGTGATCGAATCATGGATGGAAGTTCCGTCCACGATGCCCAAAACCTCCACGCGAACGCACATTGCATTGTCACCCTCAGCGCCCAAGATTAATCGTATCGCCTACTATTGGCGGTATCGGTTTTGGCGAAGAATTATAATGAACACGCCACTACTTTTCCGTTGGTGTATCCTTCGTAAAGGTCTTCCTAAATCGGTAGTAGACACATGGTAACCAATCCCGTATTCAGTTTTTTAATCACTACACGCAACCGTTGGTCGGACTTGCAATTTACGTTAGAACAACTTTTGCCATTGCTTCAACGTGCCGATGTGGAGTGTTTGATTGTCGATGACGGCTCTACCGATGGTACCACAGCTCATATCAAAGCGCAATTTGCTCAAGTTCAGATTTTTACCAACCCTGAGCCCAAAGGGTATATTTATAATCGTAACTTTTTGTTGCATACCGCTAAAGCACCTTATCTGATCAGTTTGGATGACGATGCGCATTTTGTGTTGCTGCAACCCCTTGAAATCATTCAACAACACTTTGAAAAGTATCCCCGTTGCGGACTCATAGCTTGCCGTGTTTTTTGGGGAAAAACGCTACCTGCTTCGGTCCAAACGGATGCTTTACCCCACAATGGATTTGGATTTGTAGGCTGTGGAAATGTTTGGCGAAAAACAGCTTGGGAAGCGATTCCCGATTATCCAGAGCATTACGGATTTTATGGGGAAGAAGAATTTGCTTCGATGGCGCTCCTCCAGAAACGATGGGAAATGCATTATGTTCCCGATTTACTTGTCCACCACAGGGTAGAAGTTTGCCAACGGAAAAACGATGCCGATTATGCCTATCGTCAGCGAAAAGCGTTTGCAAATAGTATTCGAAATTACATGACCTTTTACCCGTATTTTCGTCTTCCATATACCTTGGCGTATTGCACGGTAATGCAGTTTTTTAATAAAGTAAAAGCACGGGATTATGTTGCTTTTTGGGCTACATTTCGAGCGATTTTTAGTATATTGGGCGCCTTAGGGGTCTTGTTTCAAAGCCGATACCGTTTGACCAAAATGCAGTATATTCGGATGAAAAAGTTACCTTTGAACCCTATATTCTGGAAACCTAACCCATGACAAACCCGTATATCGCCATTATTCCAGCCCGTGGCGGGTCAAAACGCTTACCCGGTAAAAACATTCGTTTATTGGGTGACTTGCCGTTACTTGCCCACAGCATTCGGTATGCACAAGCTTCTTCTCGTATACAACGGGTGATCGTTACTACCGATGATCCAGCGATTAAAGCAGTGGCCTTTGACTATGGCGCCGAAGTCATCCAACGTCCCCACGAATTATCGGGCGATGAAGCCCCTACCGTTTCAGCATTGCAACATGTGTTAGCACAACTCACCGAATGGCCAGAGGCTGTGGTCGTACTACAACCCACTAATCCCTTGCGGCCTGTGGGACTTTTGGACGAGGCTTTGGATTATTTTGAGCAACATAACGTGTCGGGATTGTTTACCGTTTCACCCAATCCACATAAATTAGGACGTATCCAAGCGCAACGTTTTGTACCCTTTAATTACCATTTTGGCCAACGCAGTCAAGATATGGAGCCGTTGTTTTATGAAAATGGATTGCTCTATGTCTGTAAGCCTTCGCTCATCAATAGTGGTGCTGTTATGGATGAAACCTGCTATCCGTTAGTCGTTACGCATCCCTATGCTGCAGTCGATATCGATACGGAAGCCGACTTTGCGTATGCCACATTTTGTTTCAACTATTATCAAACCCAACATAAATCAAACCACCCATGAATCCTAACTTTGAAATCGCTGGTCGCAAAATTGGACCGGATTACCCGCCCTTGGTAATCGCCGAAATTGGAATCAATCATGAAGGCGACTTGGAAGTGGCCAAAGCGATGGTTGATGCCGCACATCGTGCGGGCGCTGAGGTCGTGAAACACCAAACCCATATTGTTGCCGACGAAATGAGTGGTGCGGCCAAAAAGGTTATTCCCGGCAATGCCACGGTTTCAATCTATGAAATTATGGAGCGATGTGCTTTAAATGAAGCCGACGAGTGGGCGTTAAAAACCTATGTGGAAAGCAAAGGGATGATTTTTATTTCCACCCCTTTTTCCCGTGCTGCAGCCGAACGCTTAAAGAAATTTGATATTCCTGCGTACAAAATTGGCTCGGGCGAATGCAACAATTATCCTTTACTAGAACATATCGCAGCTTTTGGTAAACCGGTGATTTTGAGTACCGGAATGAATACCATCGAAAGTGTACAAAAAGCGGTGGCTATTTTTGACCGCTATCAGGTTCCTGTAGCCCTTTTGCACACCACCAATTTGTATCCAACCCCTATACCACTCGTTCGTTTGGGGGCTATGACGCAGTTGCATGAAGCCTTCCCCGATAAGGTTTTTGGATTGTCCGATCATACGCTAAACAACTATGCATGCCTTGGGGCAGTCGCACTAGGTGCCAGTATCTTGGAACGCCATTTTACCGACCACATGCAGCGTACGGGACCCGATATTGTGTGCAGTATGGATGAACAAGCATGCCGTGAATTGATTGTGGGTTCGCATGAAATTTGGCAAATGCGTGGTGGTGAAAAACGTCCCGCGGCCGAAGAACAAGTGACCATCGATTTTGCGTTTGCCACCGTTTGTTCTATTGCCCCGATTGCTGAAGGAGAAACGCTAACCAAGGACAATATTTGGGTGAAACGACCCGGAACGGGAAAGATTTTAGCCGAACATTTTGATTCATTGCTCGGAAAAAAAGCAACCCGTGCCATTGCGGCCGATGAACAATTGGATTTTTCTGATTTTAAATAAGTACTATGCGCGTAGGAATGAACCCCCAAAAAAGCGAAGGCTTTATTTCGTTGACATCCAAACACCGGATGATCATGGTTTGTTATATTCCTGATTTTAGTGATTATTACCAAGCCTCCTTTGAGGTGTTACAACTCTGTGTCGAATCGGCGATAAAGACCTTTAATGCGCATGGAAAAATTACCTTGGTCAACAACGGAAGTTGCGCCGCAGTGCAAACCTATTTCAACACATTGTTTGCCTCAGGACAGATCGATAGTGTGATTCACCATCAAGAAAATATGGGTAAAATAGATGCCATGATGCACGCCGCTCGTGGGGTTCGAGAGGAATACATTACCTTCTCGGATACCGATATTTTATTCAAAAACGGCTGGCAAGATGCGGTGGAACTGCTTTTAGATTCGTATCCCGATATCGGTTCGGTTTCCCCTATAT
This sequence comes from Flavobacteriaceae bacterium, assembly GCA_947463515.1. Classification (GTDB taxonomy): domain Bacteria; phylum Bacteroidota; class Bacteroidia; order Flavobacteriales; family Flavobacteriaceae; genus Flavobacterium. The sequence goes on along the minus strand of CANHRI010000039.1, from coordinate 17,833 downwards.
CGGTACGCAACACACACAGTTATGTCACCGTGGCTACGATGCGTAAATTACTTCGCGGGAAATACCGTTTTTATTACGAATCATTACCCCAAAATATGGAAGATTACAATCGTTTTCTTCTCAGTATCAATTGGAAACCTATTGAAGATGTTCAGGTAAAATGGCCTGTCATTGATTTGGGCGTTCATAAAGTTTTGATGGGATCCGGGCATAGTGTTGTGACGATTCGCCGTTCAATTGTACGGGATTTTGTACCCAAAGATCCCACGTTGATTTTAATCGGAAAACATTCGGTGTATAATTACATCGATTTGCCTGTAGATTTGGCTGGAAAAATGCGGGTTTCCACCTATGCCAATTGGGCATACCACATGGGGAATGCTCCTGATGCCTGGATGCATGACATTCAAAAAGACAATCTAGCCGCCCCTCAAACCCCGTACACGCCCCCCGTTTTTCAACAAGGGAAAATGATCGACTACAAAACGTTTTGGTACAAAATTCAAAAAGAGGTGTTCAAAAAACTGTTCTTTTTACGTTATCCCAACCCATGAAAAAAATTGTTTTTTTAACCGGTACCCGTGCCGATTTCGGTAAAATCAAATCCTTGATACAAATACTAGAGGAACATCCCGATTTTGAACCCTATGTTTTTGTGACGGGCATGCATTTGCAACAAACCTATGGCTATACACTCATAGAAATTCAACGGTGTCAGTTTTCACAGGTACATACGTTTGAGAATCATACCCATGAAACAACAATGGACTTGACGTTGGCCAAAACGATTGAAGGATTTTCGGCCTATGTCAAAACGGTACAGCCGGATATGATTGTGGTACATGGCGATCGGGTCGAAACCCTTGCGGGCGCCATTGTGGGTTCGCTCAACAATATTTTGGTTGCGCATATTGAAGGGGGCGAATTGTCGGGAACGGTTGATGAACTGATTCGCCACAGTGTTTCTAAGTTAAGTCATGTGCATTTTGTTTCCCATGAAGAGGCGGCCAACCGTTTGATTCAAATGGGTGAAATGGAACCCTCTATTGTGACCATCGGGTCGCCCGACGTCGATATCATGTTTTCCGATCAGTTGCCTTCCCTTGATACTGCCAAAACCTATTATGAAATTCCGTTTGACGCCTATGGAATTCTGATGTTCCATCCCGTGACTACCGAAGCGGCAGCCATGCAAGGCTATGCCCAGCAATTGGTACAGGCCTTACTCGACGATACGCATAACTATGTCGTGATTTATCCGAATAACGATTTAGGCAGTCAAAAAATACTTGATGCTTACGCTGCTTTTCAAGGGCACTCGCGCTTTCGGGTGTTTCCTTCCTTGCGGTTTGAGTACTTTTTGACACTATTAAAAAATGCCCAGTTCATCATCGGCAACAGTAGTGCGGGCATCCGTGAAGCGCCCTATTATGGGGTACCTATTATAAATATTGGCACCCGTCAGCAAAATCGCGCCTTGCATGCCGATATCATCAATACCGATTATTCTTTTGAAGCCATTTGCGAGGCTTTGAAGGGAATCGATGCCCATGCCGTACAACCTTCGGCATCTGATTTTGGGGCGGGTAATAGTGCAGCCCTTTTTCTAGCGGCTTTGCAACGTCCAGGGTTATGGGACATCAACCATCAAAAGCAGTTTAAAGACCGTTAATTTTTTGAGTTGTTGTGAAAAAAAGAATCAAATCAATCCTCAGTCGCTTATTGCCTCAAGGTAGGTTTCGGGAGCAAATAAAGTTACGGTATTACCAATGGCGTGCGCCACGCGGTATTCGGTTTACTTTGGAAAACAACGCTTCCGGTTGGATTTACTGCACTACCATTGAGGGTGTTTCTATTCGCACGGTCGATCCGGTGTATACCGTGGCTCATGATTTTTTTTACTATCAAAAATTTTACAAACCCCAACCCGGCGATGTGGTCATGGATGCAGGCGGCAATGTAGGCATGATGGCCTTGTATTTTGCCCAACTCGTAGGACCTACGGGAAAGGTGTATTGTTTTGAACCCGATGCGCACAACCTTCGCGATATACAGCGGAATGTAGCGATTAACCCCGAGTTGCAAGACCGAATTGTGGTGCAGTCTGAGTTGTTGTGGAACGCCAATACGTGGGTTGATTTTCAAGAATCGGGCACGGTGGGTTCTTCGGCCGTTTGGTTTTCGGGTACCGAATCGATTGTCAAAAAGCAGGCCCTTACCATAGATACTTGGGTACAATCGTTGGGATTGACGCGTTTGGATTTTATAAAAATGGACATTGAAGGGGCAGAGATTGAAGCCTTGGAAGGCGCTACGGCCACATTGCAAACGTTACGGCCCAAAATGGCGATAGCCACGTACCATATCGTCAACGGAGCGCCCACGTATGAATGGGTGGAAACCTATTTTACAGGGCTGGCGTATCCACACCAAACCCTGTCGTTAACCCGCCAAGAAATTTTAACGTTTGCGGGGTAACTCTATCCAAAAATCCTTATTAAAGGACAACTTTGGTGCAGGGGTATATGGCGTGAGTTTATGGATCAATGGAAAAAAAGCCGATACCCAAAAGATTGTTTTTAACTAATATAAAAAGAAACTAACATTAAAACGCTGGGCTTTGGTTCAGCGTTTTTTTATCTCTAAATTTGACCCATGAAAAAATTAGGTGTGGTCATCACAGATGGGGTTGGTTTCCGAAATTACTTATTGAGTGATTTTATGCAAGAGGCTGTACAACAATTTGATGAAGTGGTCATTCTTTCCTACCTTCCTCAAACGGCCTATATTGATTTGAAACTTCCAGTAAGGGTTATCGAATTGGAAGCGCTTGAGGAAAATTTCATCCAATGGTTTTTTCGGAAAGCGAAAGAGGTAGCTCATTTGAAAAAACATCAAAAGGGAAACTTCGGTATTCAAGATAATTTACAAACCAATACAACCAAAGCGATGACCTCTCGCGGCATTGCAACACGTTGGATTTTTCGATTTACTCATTTTTTTCACTCTGAAAGATGGATTCAACGATATACTCGCTGGCAACAATTATGTTTTAAAAATCATCGTATAACCAAAAATTACAAAACCATTCTTAGGCATGAAGGATTTAGCCATTTGTTTTTTACACACCAGCGGCCTCCTTTTATCGCGCCTCTAGCATATCTAGCCCAAAAACAAAAAATAATTACCTCTACGTTCATTTTTAGTTGGGATAACTTGGCTTCTAAAGGACGAATGGCGGCCAACTTCGATTATTATTTGGTGTGGAGCAATCTCATGAAAGAAGATTTGATGGCATTTTATGAGAAAGTTCAAGCGCATCAAATCGCTGTTGTTGGAACACCCCAATTTGAATCCTACGTTCTCCCGCGTTATGAAACTTCAGAGGATGCGTTTTATGCAAAATTTCAATTAAAAAGAGAATTTCCTACCATTTGTTTTAGCTGTGGTGATAGCTCTACCAGTAAAAATGACGAGCTTTACATTCAATGTATTGCCAAAGCAATTGAAGCACAAAAATTACCAAATGCCAATCTTTTGGTTCGAACTTCGCCCGCAGAAGACCCTATTCGATTCAAAAGTTTAGTTACCCAATTCCCTTGGATTCAATGGAACTTCCCAAAGTGGGTTTTGTCTAGAAGTTCCCATCAAGAAACATGGTCACAGCGCATCCCTTCCATTGAAGATGTAAAGGATTTGAGAGCTATTTTGATGTATTCAACACTTAACGTAAATATGTTGTCAACTATGAGTCTTGATTTTATGCAATTTAATAAACCCGTTGTGAATCCAGTTTTTGGGAACAAAAATAATGGATTGTATGATGACCAACGGTTTTTAAAGTATGCCCATATCGAACATGTTATTCAATCCGGTGCTACTCAAGTTGCTTTGGATGAAGCCTCTCTGATAACTGCCATAGCACAATATCTGGCACAGCCTGAACTACACACTACCCAACGGCAAAAACTCATCGACCTCGAAATCGGATTGCCCTTACACGGAACCAGTGCTCGAATTGCTGAAACCCTTTACCAATGGTCGTAACCCCCATGCATATTGCTGTCGTATGTAACTACCGTTTGATGCCCGAACGGGTAGGAGGGATGGACCATTTTTTTGTGCAATTCAACCAACAATGTTTGGCTGCCGGAATCGCTGTCGATTGGTATTTTCCCAACACGGCAACCCATTTAGACTATGCCTCTTTTTCATTGATGGCGGCCGAACCCGAGGCCTTGGAAACTATTTTTTTAGCGCAATTGCCCCAAAAAAACTATCGGGTTATTTTTACCCATTTTCTCGAACTCTGCACGCCTTTTTATGCACAAGTTCGTCAACTGTCGCAAGCCCGTATTGTTGCCGTAGATCACAATCCACGTCCTGCCGGAGGTTATTCGTGGAAAAAGCGCTTTGAAAAACGAATCAAAGGATGGCGTTACCAGGCATCAATCGATTTATTTATTGCGGTATCCGAGGCGATGAAGCGCGACCTTATTGCCGATTTCGGTTCGATTCCACCTTCAAAAATTCGCGTCATTCCCAACGGAATTGACGATACCCGCTTAATTCAAAAAACCGATTTTACACCGCGCTATCATTTTTTAACCGCTTCGCATTTGCGCCCCGAAAAAGGGCTCTACGATCTTGTGGCGGCTGTAGCCCAGTTGGATCGAACCGCTTTGCCCCCTTTTCAAATCTCAATTTTTGGAGAAGGACCTGCCGCGACAGCCTTACAGCAGCAAGTCGCCACCCATCAGTTGGAATCCGTGATTCATTTTGAAGGAAGTGTGCCTACGTTGCATCAGCGGTACCACGAGTTTGACGCGCTCCTACATCCCTCTCACGGCGAAACCTTTTGCTATGCGGTGGTTGAGGCTTTGATGGCCAACCTGCCCGTAATCACTACACGTCACCAAGGCAATGTATTGGGATTGGTGCAGCATGGAGTCAACGGACTTTTATTTGAAGAAGGAGGCGTCGATGAATTGTCGCATCACCTAAAAACGCTACTTTTGAATCCGAAAATGCTCCAAAATGGTTGGCATCGTTGTCCCGAAGTACGCCAATATACTTTGGGTCAAATGGTTGAAAATTATTTAAATATCGTGCGCGAATGCTCTTCAACTCCATAGGCTTTTTACTTTTTTTACCCCTCGTATTTGGGGTGTATTGGAGCTTGTCTCGAAAGGCATTGTGGATACAAAACGCCTTTTTATTGGCGGCTAGTTACTTTTTTTATGCGTGTTGGGATTGGCGGTTTTTGTTCTTACTTTTATTTTCTACCGTACTCGATTACTATACCGGATTACGCATGCACCAAGCCCGAACACCAAAGGCAAAGACCTTTTGGTTTTGGTTGAGTATCGGCGTCAACCTCAGTTTTTTAGGCGCTTTTAAGTACTACGATTTTTTTGCTACTTCGTTTCAATCGTTGATGGGGCAGATGGGACTTAAGGTCGATGTGGTGACCCTTTCGCTGGTGCTTCCGGTGGGGATTTCCTTTTATACTTTTCACGGACTCTCGTATGTGATTGATATTTACAAAAATCGTATCGAACCCGAACGAAATCCCATTACGTACGCCCTGTTTGTGACGTATTTTCCGCTTTTAGTGGCAGGTCCCATAGAACGTGCAACCCATTTGCTACCACAAATAAAGGTTAAACGCCAATTCTCCTACTCCTTGGCGGTTGAAGGGATACAACAAATCGTTTGGGGTTTGTTTAAAAAAGTGGTGGTGGCCGATAACTGCGCTTTTTTTGTGGATGAAATTTTTAAAAATAGCGGTTCACTTTCAGGAGGGGAACTCCTTGGGGGCATGTTTTTGTTCTCCTTTCAGATTTATGGGGACTTCAGCGGCTACTCGGATATTGCGTTGGGAACCTCTAAATTGTTTGGAATTCAATTGCTTAAAAACTTTAACTTTCCCTATTTCGCGACCGATATTGCCGATTTTTGGCGCAAATGGCATATTTCACTATCGTCTTGGTTTCGGGATTATGTCTACATTCCGTTGGGCGGTAGTCAAGGTACCCGAATGCGTCAGCTGCGTAATGTGATGGTAATTTTTTTGCTAAGCGGTTTTTGGCATGGCGCCAATTGGACGTTTATCGTTTGGGGCTTGCTCCATGCTTTGTTGTTTATTCCGCTTTTGCTCCTAAAACGGAACCGAAATTCGGTACACCAAACGGGCTATCGCTGGTCGGATGGATTTCGAATGCTGACCACTTTTGTGTTGGTGAGTATCGCTTGGGTTTTCTTTCGGGCCGATTCGCTCACCGATGCCGTGCATTATCTCACGCGAATGACCCATTTGTATCCTTTTGATTTTGACATTTTCTATAAAAATGCCAAGTATACCTTACTCACCGGAATTACCGTTTTGGCGCTACTTTACCTGCTAGTTCAAGAAGGGTATTGGGTGTTTAAAAAGCAAAGTCAACCCGTATTTTCTACACGATGGACACTTTGGGTTATCGTCATGTTGTTTGCTATGGGTACGTATCGCAATCAAATGAGTTTCATCTATTTTCAATTCTGATGCAAAAGTTTTTAAAGAAAATAGCGCTGTATGGTCTTGGGGCATTTTTGCTGGTCAACGTTTTGGCGATAGCGGTACTGTATGGTTTGCGAAAATCCTCGTTTTACAAACCGTCGTATGTCGCTTCGCATTACGCGCCCAAAAATTTGGATTACGTAGTCATCGGCTCCAGTATCGGATTGACGACTTTAAACACGCAACGCATCGACAGTCTCACGGGCCTGCAAGGGTTTAATTTAAGCATCGACGATACCTCGTTAAGTTCCAACTATTTGATGTTGCAGCATTTTTTTGCCCAAGGAAAAACAGCGAAGAATTGTATTTTGGCCCTAAGTTATTGGGATGCCGATAATGCACAGCCCACGTTGAACAACAATGATTATCGGTTTTTACCTTTTATCAATGAATCCTATGTCCACGACTATTACGCTGAAATGGAGTCTGGATATTTCAAACCCCTCACGTTTTCGCAGTATATTCCAGCTATTGGGGTGGCCTATTACAATACCGAATTAATTGTTCCGTCCCTTTTGGGTATGGTGCAACCCCAACGGAAGAATCGTTTTGATGCCCATGGGGATTATGCCTATCCGGGCGAAGGGATTTCAAAAAAGGTGCCTTTTAAAACGGTTACCGTCTCGTGGAAGAATCCGTTTATACAACGTATTGCCGATTTATGTGCACAGCATCAAACCCGTTTGATCGTCTATCAAGCGCCGCAATACCACACCCAAGTCGTCATAGAGCACCCGGATTACCGTATCCTTAACCATTCACAATACTTTACCGAGGCGAAGTATTTTTACGATGCCATTCACGTGAATTACCGCGGTCGTCAAGCGGCTACCGATGCGGTCGTCAAGGCGATTAACGAAGGATGCTTCAAAAAATAATGGCTATATTTGGCGCGATTCATTTACTAATGACCCCCCAAGCATGATGCATATTGGTTTTATTTCTATGGAATTTCCGCACCCCCGTGTAGGGTCTTCAGGTGGCATTGGAACCAGTATTTACAACCTTGCCAAAGGACTTATCGCAAGGGGGCATAAGGCTACCGTTATTTTGTATGCACAAAAAGAGGATGCTGTTTTTGAAACCGAAGGCATAACGGTGTACATGGTTAAAAATGTAGTTGTGCGCGGTTTTTCGCTTTATTTTTCTCAAAAAAAGGTAGAAGCCCTTCTCAACCGGTTGCATGCCGAGGGAAAAATGGATATTGTAGAAGTACCCGAATGGACGGGTTTTTCGGCTTTTGTGCAACCTAAAAAATGTCCCGTCATCATCAAGTTGCACGGTAGCGACACCTACTTTTGCCATTTGGAAAACCGTAAGGTGAAATTTAAGAATCGGTTTTTAGAAGGTCGCGCCCTGCGAAAAGCAGATGGTATCATTGCGGTAAGTGATTTTACCGGCCGCACGACCAATACTTTATTTGGATTACAACGGTCGTATACGGTGCTTCATAACGGCTTGGATACCCAACAGTTTAGCCGTGTTCCTCAGGTGGCAACCACCAAAACCATTGTGTATATTGGGACTTTAATTCGCAAAAAAGGGATGATGGAATTGCCGCATATTTTTAATGCAATTTTCCAAAACGACCCCGAGGTAAAGTTGGTGTTGGTTGGAACCAATGCCTTAGACATCAGTACCCAATGGCAACCTACTTGGGATTTGATGCAGCCGCTTTTTCACCCCGATGCGTTCCAAAATGTGCAGTATGTAGGGGCTGTTCCCTACGAAGCCGTGCAAGGCTATTTGGACGAGGCGGCGGTGTGTGTATTTCCTTCTTTTGCAGAAGCACTTCCTGTGTCTTGGATTGAAGCCATGGCGATGGGAAAAGCCGTGGTAGCCTCCAACATTGGTTGGGCGCCCGAAATTATTACCGATGGCGAAGATGGCTTTTTGGCCGATCCGCGCGATCATGCTGCATTTGCCCAACGCATTTTATCGCTACTTCAAAATCCAGAAAAGGCCTTAAACATGGGTAAAGCCGCCCAAGAAAAGGTGCGGCAAACGTTTGAATTGGATGCCATTGCCGCCCAACACGAGGCGTATTACCAAGCGCAAATTCAAGCTAAAAAATAACCCGTTTTAGGTTGCTATCTTCTTCTTTTTTTGGTGTAAAATCGTACAGACTAACCCGTTAGAATTGCTTACATTTGCGGGAATTTGAATGATTTTTGCAGTATGAATTTTCAAACCTATACCACCACAAAAGGAGAAACGCTATACTACGTGGGGCAACCCGACACGACTAAGTTGGAGGTGTTGGCAGAAGGCTATGGCGATCTTTGGCATGCGTCTTTTGACCAAGGATTTAAAAATGCTTTTCCCGATATAGTCTACCAAGCCGTTGTATTCTTCTGGTTTGTCAGTGATTTAGACGGTTTGGACCAATGTGTAAGTTGGCGCATCAATCCCGATGCCTTTGTGGTGCGGAAGTCGGTTTGGGACACTTTGCAAGGATTCGATGCTACGTACACCAATCCGGTGATGGCGGCGTTCGATTTCGGATTCAATGCTTTACGCTTTCAAGGCGCGATTCCGATGTATGTGAAAGGACTTTTTCCCGCTACACAACAAGCGGCTCCAAAAATAAGTCGTCAAGACCGTTACGATTTTTACCGTCGTAATTTTATTCCTTCTCATTCCCTGTATATGGCGTTTCGAAAAGGCTGGTGGAATCCCTTGGAGTGGTGGGCTTTGGCCAAAGCAAAATCCCGTCTTCGTCAGAAGAAAGATATGCCCGTTATTCCGCCTAAACCCTTAGAACCCGTTCAAGGAAATCCCACGGTGAGCTATATTATCCCCACGATGATGCGTCAAGATTTTACGTTGAATTTGTTGGACGATTTAAAGCAACAAACCTATCCTCCGACCCAAGTGGTTGTGGTGGATGCCACTCCTGAAAATGCTAGAGATGCCTCGTTATACCGCCCTGAAGATTATCCGTTTGAGGTGATTTTCCGTTGGCAAACGACCAAAGGAAGCTGTCGGGCCCGCAACGAAGCCATTGCGTTGTGTACGGGAGACTTTATTATTTTTGGTGATGACGATATACGCATTCCTCCTGACTTTGTAGAAAATCATATTCGCTTGTTGCAAACGTACCGTGCGGGGGCAGCCAATGGTTTGGATATTCGTGCCGACCACCAGCAACAAGACCTTACCGATTTAGCCCATAAATTACAACATTATAAAGGACAACGCTGGTTAGTAGGCTGTGCTGCCACGTTCAATAATGCCAATTCCTGTGTGCGTCGCGAGCATGTGCAAACCCTAGTTGGAAATGATATCAACTACGATGGGGGCTATGGCGAGGACAGTGATTTTGGATTGTCCCTAACCAAAATTGGGGTCGACGTGTTGTTTAATCCGTTTTCGACCAATTTGCATTTAAAACCCCCGATAGGAGGGTATCGTTTTTGGGGCAGTCAGGCGAAATTGATGGGAAAAAAACGCAAAGCCCAACCCTGGGAATTGGACACGCCAGTGAAATCCATTCGTCCTGTTCCTAGTCCCACCATCATGTACCAATTACACAAGCATTTTACCGCCGAACAACGCAAAGAATACGGGGTAAAATACTTCATTTTTTACCTTTTCAAAGGAAAATCTTGGACGTTGCCCATGCGTGTATTCCGACTACCTTTGCGTATTTTACAATACCGAAAATCGGTATTTTACGCTAAAAAATTAATGGCTTTAGGCAAACGAACACACTAATATGATCGTCTCGGCACGTTGGGTAAAACAAGGCATTCGTCGCAAATTGGATACCGCGATACACGGGTTGCAATGGCAACCTGAAGCCCTTGTTGTGACCGATTTTTCCGAACCTTGTTTGTTGGAGTTTGTCTTTGATTCTCCCATAACTGCCTTTCAAAATCACGCCTACCGTTGGGAAGATTTACCCCAACAACACCCCGTCTATTGTGGTTTGATGGTGCCCAAAGTGGTGCGATTGGCCAATGGGCAACTGATTCAAGCCACGATTCAAGGCGGTCATTGGGAACTCCATGCGTGCTATTCCAATCGTTTGCGATGGTGGTTTTATCCCGAAAAGGCGCAGGTGCTTACCCGTTACACCGGAGGGCATCACGAGCGCCAATTGGAATCGGTAGCGGGCGTTGGGCCTTTGCCAGCGCTTCCGGGGTTGCTGTTTTGTAGCCAATTTGTATCGTGGAGCAGGGCATCTATTCCGTTTGCAGCCACCGCTTGTTTTACCGATCACTGTGATTTTGATACGCCCGAAAATTTGGAAACCCAACGCAAATTCCTCCTGGAATGTGGTATTCGGGTGACCAAAGGAATGTTTTTACACCATTTTTCCAAGCGCGAGGATAATGTGTCTTGGGAACGGGAAACGTCGTTATTGCAGGCTTGGGCCAATGACGGACATGAATTGGCGTACCACTCGTTAACCCAATCGATTCGCGACAAGGAAACCGCTTTTCGGGAATTTGAAACGACCATGCCCCCGTTATCCATGCCTACTTGGATCGATCACGGCTACCAACCGTACAATGTGTCGTTGCATGCCAATGAAGGAAAAAGCAATGCTTGGATGGGACAATATTTGTCGAACAAAAACATTGCCAACCTTTGGAACTATGTGGATTGCGGTACCGCCACGAAAGGCGTATTGAATCAACTTAACCCGCAGCATTTTACCTTAAAGGCTTTTCATAAAGGAAATCAATCCCTAGGAATAGCCACCCGACTTTCTTTGCTCATTAAAGCAATTTTATTTCATTATTATGCCCAAGAATCCCTGATTCGTCAGTATAAATCGTTGGCTTCACAATTCAAAGCGGTGGTATTCCGTCGACAATGGCGCCAGTTCCCCGAGTTTGTTAAGAAATTGGTACGCTTATTCGGTCCACTTTCGAAAGTGCTCTTCGGTTGGCGTTCCCGCGGCAGCGAATCGTTTCCCTTGGCCCGATACCAAACCCTCTTTTTTGAATATGCCATAGATACCCATCCCGTGTCCATTTTTCAAACTGTCGAAATGGTCGATTTTGAACGCGCGTTGTGTCCCTCGAATATCGACGATTTGGTTGCGGATAGTGGCGTTTTTATTGCCCATACTTATTTTTCGGTTCCCATGGCATACCATACCGGTCGTCTGTTGTTGAATGACCAAACGGTGCATCCAAAAGTGCGCGTCAATTTTGAATATTTGGGAGCTAGAATCCGCGAGCAAGTGGTATGGAATCCTACACTTGACGAATGGATGGCCTATGTCAAAGGATTTACAAAAACGGTTCTCACCTGCGATGCTTCGGGCCATAGCGTGGTGGTGTGTGACGGCCAATTAAACTATCGCATAACAACATCATGATACAATTTCCTACCATTACGGCTGATTTTGAGGCTTGGGATGCTTTTGTGGAGCAGTATCCACAAGGCTCACATTTATTGTATTCCGATTGGTTACATTCCTACCGAAGCTACGGATTTCAAACGGAAATTGGGGTGTATCAAACGGCAGAGGGCATTCAAGGAGGTTTTGGGGCTGTTATTGCCAAAGTGCTGGGTTTTCGATTTTATATTATCCCCTACGGACCTATTGGCACAGCACCCGAGGTAATTCAAGCCTGTTTGGAGGCGGCAGTAAATCGCGCTCAAGCGGTAGGCGCCTGCATGATTCAGTTTACCATTCCAATGGGAACCCAAAACTGTCGACCCATGTATCCGTTTCATAAAGATTATATCCCACAGGGATTTCAAATTGGAAATGCCTTCAAATACGTTTATTCCAGTCCGGGATTTAATTGGGTGGACCTCACGGGGCAAAAAACAGTTGAGGGTTTAATAGAATCTTTTCCTTCGGCTTCTTTTCGTCGGGACGTTCGCAGCGGTATGCGAAAAAACGAACAGCTTTCATGTGCAGTCACTCCCGAAGAAGTGGCACAAGCCTACGCCTTATGTCAGGAAAATGCCGATGAAAATGGCTATCAAATTCGATCTTGGTCGGATATCGGTGCAACGCTACTCATCTTGATAGGCAAAGGGCGATTAAAACTTTTGACCACAACATCGGACGGGCAACTCAAAGGCGCAGGATTATTTTTGAAAGCGGGACAGTATTACACCTATGTCATGGGCGGCACAAAAAAGGAAAAACCCACACGACATACCGGCCATTACCTACAAATGAAGGCGTTAGAAATGGCGCTTCAAGAAGGAATGGATGGCTACAATATTTCATTAGGAGGCTCCGAGGGTGTGAAAGCGTTTAAAGGGAGTTTCGGCACAGTGCCCTACTATTTTCATGAAGGAACCTATTACCGCGTGTTGAAACCGATTCGCTTTAAATTTTTTCGTTACTTTGACACTTGGATAAAACCCTATAAAGGACACATTGCAAAACTCTTAAAACGGATTAAAGGATAAAATGAAGATTGAAAATAAGGAATTCTGGGAGCGTGAAGACGTGATTTATTCTCAGGATAAGACGGTAGAAAATACGGCCAATTATGAAGCGTATTTGTATGAAAAAGCAGTAGCTTATTTTCAAGCGCAACAAATCTCCATTCATCAAGCTAAAGTGTTCGGGTGTGGTACGGCGCGTGAGGTAAAAGGACTTTTGGAGTATATGGATATTCAGAAAATCTACGCTACAGATATTTCTGAAAATATGATTGCCAAAGGGAGAGAAAATATCCAACGTTGGGGGTTCTCCGATAAAGTGACCCTTGGCGTTCAAGATGCGGTAACCTACACGGCTCCCGAGGCGACCTATGAGTTGGTGACCCTAATGAGTTGTATCCTCACTTTTGTAGCTACACAAAAAGAGCGGTATACGCTTTTTCAAATGGTGCATCGCATTTTAAAACCCAACGGATGTTTGCTGGGTGTTGTTCACAATCAAGTGGGTACGCCTCAAAAAACGTTCTACTTCTGGTTACGACGATTGTTTAAACCATTGCTTCGAAATGAGGTGGGCAACCGCAATACGGGATTTTATGGATTTAATGTAAAAGGGTATTATTTTTCCAAAGCGGGCTTGTACGATCATTTGAAAGACAACGGCTTCAAGAATATAGAAATCAAATCGCTATCGGAGTTGTATAAAGAAATGGGAATTCCCTACAACCGATTGAAAGGCTATAACAATTTAATCTTTTTTGCAACGAAGTAACGCATTCAGCAGGCATGAGTATTTTTAAATATTTTAAAATGAAAACCATTCACATGTATGTGTATCATCGCGATACACCTTATGTGGTGGATTTGCCTGAACCGGAATACGCTTATCATATTGAGCACAATAAAAAGGGTCAAACCACTTATCGTATCGAAAAAGAGGGTTGCACGATTCATGAAAGTACCGTTTACAAGCGGCTACACTTTTTAGGAATAATCGATAAACAAGGACCTACCATTGGCAATTGTTTTACACATAACGATTATCGCGGGCACGGGATTTACCCCGCCATGCTCAATTTAATCACCAACAAACTTCTGGTGGAAGAACAGGTTCCCGAGGTTTTTGTGATCGTAGATGTTCACAATACGCCATCCATTAAAGGCATTGAAAAGGCAGGGTTTACGTTGTATGCCACGGTTAAAACCAAGCGATTTTTATTTTTTTACCTCAATCAAGAAGTCCATTATGGCGCTTAAGGTTACTTTAATCATTTGCACCTACAAACGCGCTGAAAGTTTGCTTCGACTCCTTCAAACGGTACGTACGCAAACGCAGTATCCCGATGCCATACTTATAATCGACGGTTCTCCCGACGAACAAACCGAAGCGATGTTACACGCAAATCCATTTGCCAATTTGGTTTATTTTCGAGTGGATCCAGCGCAACGCGGTCTGACGAAACAGCGTAATTTTGGGATTCAACAGGTAGAGGCTCAAACCGATATTGTTTGTTTTTTGGATGACGATGTGCTTCTCGAGCCTACCTATTTTGAAGCACTGTTGCAAACATATGCGGTATATCCCGAAGCGCTTGGTGTGGGAGGCTATATCACCAATGAAACGCAATGGGTTCCAATGCAATCCAATGAAACCCCCAGTAATTCTTGGTTTGTCTTCGACGGGTGGAAACGAAGCGAACCTTTGCGAAATAAAACGCGTCGCCAATTGGGACTGGATGCTGACGTGCCTCCGGGTTTTATCCCGATGTTTTCCCATGGACGCAGTGTGGGGTTTTTACCGCCCAGTGGAAAAATTTATCCTGTGCAACAATTTATGGGAGGTGTTTCTTCATTTCGAAAATCGGTTTTTGATCGCCTACAATTTTCCCATTATTTTGAAGGATACGGACTTTATGAAGATGCCGATTTTACGTCACGTCTTTCCAAGTTGGGACCGTTGTATGTGAATACTGCGGCACGATTAAGTCACCATCACGATTTTTCAGGCCGTCCCAATGCCTATAAATATGGACGCATGGTTGTGCGAAACGGGTGGTATGTATGGCGTGTGTATGCCCCACAACCCGGATGGCGCAACCGCGTGAAATGGAATCTAATCACCGCCGTATTGATTGCCATTCGATTTAGTAATATCTTTACCGCCTCCAATCGCATGGACTGCCTTCGTGAAACGCTAGGTCGGCTTTCTGGATGGCTTAGCCTTTTTGTCCATCAACCCAAAATTGAACATTCATGATCGCTCACGCTATACTACAATCCCTTATTCATCCCAAAACAAAAGCTTCAGTTACGGCTGTTAATTCCGATATGATTCGTTTTGCGGACGGTCATAGCTTACCGATATTGCAAGGAAAGCCTGTATTACTCTCGGAAGATTCCTTATTTACCATAGAGGGTATTTTACAAAATACAACTACCACACAAGAAGCTACTTTTATTGACACCCAAGGTTCGATAAAAAATTATCTTCGCAAGCGCGTCCTTCCTTCATTGGCCAAAGATTTTCACCTCGAAAAGCGGTACCGCGAGTTGGCCCAAATAGTCAATGCACAAGGGGGGCGGGTGCTAGTCATTGGTTCAGGGGATAAAGTAGCCTATTATAAAAGTCTTTTTCATGCTTGCGAGGTCGTATGCAGTGATGTGCATTTGGGATTGGATGCCGATTGTGTGATTGATGCCCATGAAATTCCTTTTCCTGATGTTTTTTTTGATTTAGTATTTGCGGCCCAAGTTTTGGAACATACCATGAATCCCTGGAAAGTGGCCCAAGAAGCACAGCGCGTAACCAAAATTGGAGGTCGTATCCAAATGGAAGCTCCTCAGAATTATCCCTATCACGGACAGCCGTATGACTTTTTTCGATTTACGTTTACAGGATTGCGAATTTTATTTGAACAGTGTAGCATAGAAAAAGCGTCGATAACCGAGAGTAATGCCGCAATGGTTGGGGTTACATTAGGCAATTATATGATGAATTTATCGGCACAAAGATACTACCGCCAAGGGGCACTTTTCCTTTCGCGTTTTATGTTTGGGTGGTTAAAATACCTCGATCGTTTTACTTTACATCAACGGTCAGTATCTTTTCCTAAGGGATATGCATTTACCTTTTTGAAAGATGGTGAAGTGCGAAAAGGAGATGCGTTATTGAAAGAATATTATGCTTTAAAGCCATAATCATACCTATTTGCAGATTGTGTTTTTTTGAATCTGCTGAATTTTTAACGTTTCAATTTTCAATTTAATTTTAAAGTTATCGTTGGCCTGAAGTCACTGATGTAATGGTGAAATTATCCAATAAAATGGGATAAGAGTAGCGATTAGCCTGCGTAAAAGCTTATTTTAGCGATTGATTCGGCAGTACTTGTTCGTTACTATAGGGTGAAAGTAAGTTAGAATCGGAGTTAAGTATAACGCTTGACATTACCAATTCCTTCATTCACGGTACGAATAAAATGCAATACAAAAGCGTAATTGTTGACATTCTTCAGATTTAGCAATATATTTACCACCAGCAATGCATAAGAAGAGGTAACTAAATCGTGAGGCTTATTTTCGATGGGTTCTTTTTTCTTTCAAATAAAACGTGATTACAAAATATGACGCTATTCAGCCTTATTCGGTCCGATTACCGCAAATACAAAAAGTATGGCGCTCATGGCATTGTAATTATATTGCTAACTCAGGGATTTTGGGCGCAATTTCAATACAGGATAGCTCATTTTTTCTTTCGAAATGTCAAAATTCAACCCTTCAGAATATTGGTCATGCTACCGATGTATTTCTGGCAAAAAAGTATTGAAATTATAACCGGAATATCCATTCCAGCCTCTGCACAAATTGGACACTCTTTTTATATTGCCCATTTTGGTGGTATCATTTTAAATTCTAACACTAAAATTGGAAACAATTGTAATATTTCACAAGGGGTAACCATTGGCGTTTCTGGTTTGGGTGATAAACGAGGTGTACCTGTTATTGGCAATAATGTCTATATTGGCGCCAATGCAGTACTAGCCGGAAAAATTAGTATTGGTGATAACGCACTCGTAGGGGCTTGCTCTCTCGTAAGTAGCGATGTTCCAGAAAATGGAGTTGTGATGGGTGTGCCGGCAACTTTAGTTTCAAATAAAAGTTCAAAAGGATATATTTAATGAAATTGCTTGTCATTTCAGCCGCGCCTTTCATTAAAAAAGGAAATGATTATTATGCCTACAGTCCGTATGTCAAAGAGTTAGCTGTTTGGGCCAACTATGCGGATGAAATCGCGTTCACTTGCCCGATTTGGGTAGAAGACAATGGTCTGTTGATTTCTAAGATATCCTTTGCTGTGACCAAAATATATGAGGTTAAAAATTTTAATGTAAAAACAGTAAAAAATTCGTTTTTAGCCTTGCTGTACTCATTTATCAATAGCTTTTTGATTTTTAAGTCAATGTTTTGGGCCGATCATATTCATTTGCGATGTCCCGGAAATATTAGTTTGCTAGGATGCATTGTACAAATTTTTTTTCCACACAAAGTTAAAACTGCCAAATACGCTGGTAATTGGGATTTAAAGTCCAAACAACCCGTTAGTTATCGTCTGCAAAAATGGATCTTGCGAAATACCTTTCTTACCAAAAACATGCAGGTCTTGGTCTATGGCGAATGGGAAAACAGCACGAAAAATATCAAACCGTTTTTCACAGCGAGTTATTACGCTTCCGAAATTCACCCTGTTGCTGATCGGTGGGATCGTCGTCCGTGGCATGTTGTTTTTGTGGGAACATTAGGTTCCAACAAGTGCCCGATGTATGTGGTGCAGCTGGTGGCACAACTACGACAAAAAGGTATTCCGATGACTTTGGCACTTTATGGATATGGGGCTGAGCATGCACGGATAAT
>CANHRI010000038.1 GCA_947463515.1 Flavobacteriaceae bacterium | reverse complement strand
GTTTCACTTTTTTTAGATTAAAAAAAAGATAAGTTTAATTAAAAATTTATTTATAAAAATATATGCTAAAAATAAATATTATAAAAATTCAAAGAAAGAGATGTAATTTTTTTATTCCCTTAATCAAGTAAGTAAACATTATACAACCAGTTCAAATCGCTATAATAAACATACATTTGCATTCTCCCATTTTGGCTATTCAACTTTAACCATCTTACGCGGCATCTAACTCCATCTTTGTCAATGCAATAGTATGAGAATATGTCGTCACCGTCTTCATCTGTGGTCTTACCTTCATATTCAGCGATATCGTAGATCTGTGTTACCTTGGAATAAATAGTAATTCGGTCATTTGTTTCATCAAATGTTATTAAAACGCTTGCTTCTTCTGCATCCGACCAACTACTCCATTTGGAGTCATTAATTTTATGTCTTGAAGAAAGAGACGTTGATTTTAACTTGTAAACCTGCCCAAAAACATTTGTAGAATTTGTTAAAAACAAAAATCCTATTACTGCAAATGTTTTTATTAAATGTAACTTCATACTTTTTGTTATTTATTTGATAATGCGGATAACGTTTCATTGTAATAAATCGTTTCTGCTAATGAAAAGATTTTTTATAATGTATTACGAATATAAGAAAAAACTAACAAATTAATAACGACTAGTTATTTGTTTTGTGCAGACGCCCCATTCTAAGTTCAACTCAAGCTGAAAAAAAATGTGTTTTGTGAAATACGAAAACCAAACTGAAAAAAACATCAATGCTATAATTCTCTTCATGTACTGAATGGTTTGAAAATTAATTCAAATTGCACACCTGTGTTTTCATACCCATTTTAATATACATCCTGCAATTACAAAATAGCATTTTGTTGTATATGACGAAAAGTGGTTAAAATTTGATTAAAAAATCCCTTTTATGACTTTTGCCAAACGTTCCAACAATCAAAAATGATGTGGAAGGTGCATAGTTATACTATTGTCAGATTTTGTTGGAAATAATCATCATTAAGTACCAAAATAACGTTTAATGACGCAAATTTCCAACAATAATTGGCTAGCAATGAGTGATGGGGCTTTAGTAACCACTAATGGGGTTTTTATAAAGCACCAACGATTAGTGTAAAACAAAACCCAACAGCAACTCACTTCAGAGGCGAAAGCCATGAAAACAGTGGAACAAATTTAAAGATTGTGGAGCCTTTTTTTTTCGTAAAGTAAACCCCTAAATTTGCGTTTCAGTAAAATTGTAATAAAAAAAACCTCAATCACTTGAGGTCTTCGTTGTTAATATTGAACATATTCCTTAATCTCCAGCCCATATCCAATCATGCCCACGCGTTTCGCTTGCACGCTATTGGTGATCAATCGAATTTTGGAGATGTCCAAATCGTGAAGAATTTGTGCCCCAATCCCAAAATCTTTATGGTCCATTTTGACGACTGGTGCCTCATTGTTGCCTTCCGATTGTAACTGACGTAACACACCAATTCGACTCAACAAATCATTCGGATCGGTTTCACTATTGATAAACACCACAGCGCCTTTGTCCTCTTTGTGAAGTAACTTAAATACATCATCCAGTTTTTGCTCCATACTTCCGGTTAAGGCTTGGAGGATATCAGTATTGGCTGCCGCCGAAATAATACGGGTTAGTACGGCATCGCCGTTATTCCAACTTCCCTTGGTCAACGCAATATGCACTTGTTTGTTCGTGATTTGTTGGTAAGCCCGTAATCGAAAGGAACCGTATTTGGTATTCACTTGAAAATCTTCTTTTTTCGAAATCAAGCTATCATGCTGCATGCGATAAGCCACTAAATCTTCAATAGAAACGAGTTTTAAATCAAACCGTTTAGCCACTTCAACCAATTCAGGTAATCGCGCCATGGTTCCGTCTTCATTCATGATTTCAACAATGACACCAGCAGGTTTAAATCCAGCTAAGCGGGCAAAATCAATCGCAGCTTCGGTATGCCCTGTACGTCGTAAAACACCACCGTGTTTCGCCGCCAATGGGAAAATATGTCCCGGACGAGCCAAATCAAAAGGCTTGGTTTCTTCATCGACAAGCGCAAGTATCGTTTTGGCACGATCGGCCGCAGAGATACCCGTTGTCACGCCATGGCCTTTTAAATCTACCGAAACGGTAAAGGCGGTCTCCATGTGGTCGGTATTGTTTTTGACCATCGAATGAAGTTCCAACTCAGCGCAACGTTTTTCAGTCAAAGGTGCACAAATTAGACCACGACCATGCATTGCCATGAAATTGATCATTTCGGGAGTCACCTTTTCAGCCGCGGCCAAAAAATCACCTTCATTCTCACGATCTTCATCATCCACTACGATGATTACTTTGCCTTGACGGATATCTTCAATGGCTTCTTCTATAGTGTTGAGTTGTATGGAATCACTCATTTTCGATTGTATCTTGTATTAAGTTGTGTAATTGTTTTTTGGTACCCCAAAACAGTATAGGGTAAAAAGGAAATGCCGTAAGTAAACTGATAAAAAGCCCGGGTTCAAATGGATGTTTGTACATG
Organism: Flavobacteriaceae bacterium; assembly: GCA_947463515.1. Taxonomy (GTDB): domain Bacteria; phylum Bacteroidota; class Bacteroidia; order Flavobacteriales; family Flavobacteriaceae; genus Flavobacterium. The sequence continues at coordinate 22,995 of CANHRI010000038.1, read as the reverse complement.
TCAATTTCAACCTGTGTTTTGTAACAATAGGTTAGAAGTAAAGCAAAAGGAATCGCAGCTCCAATTAGGATATAGTTTATCGCAGTAAAAGTATACACAACCACCAAGGTAAAGGTTATTGCATAATACAGTAGCGCCATTCGATTCCATTTTAATTTTCGTTCAAAATTAATATCACCCAACTGTTTTTCATTGATTTGGGGTAAATCATCATAATGCGAATCATCCGAACGAACGGGAACAGTATCGGCACTTTCATTTTGGGAGTGTAAATCACCATGGGACTGATCCAGTAGCGGATCGATTGCGCTTGCCGAAGGTTCAGGTGTGGTTTCGGACTTATTTCTTCGAAACAATTTCATGAACGGTTCAACTACCACATCCAAAGTAACCATACCTCCAATATCGTGAATCGCGCGATACGTAAGTGTTATGGCTAAGGGAAGTAAAATCATTGTCGACATCCAAACCCCGACAAAAGGCGGAATTCCATTTTCTTGGGCCAAACGTTTTCCAAAGGTGTTGATAAAATGGAAAATGATAAATATAATGACCGAGAAAACAATGGGGAGTCCGATGCCTCCTTTGCGAATAATAGAACCCAAAGGTGCCCCAATAAAAAACATCAGTATACACGAAAATGCCAGCATGAATTTATCGTAAATCGCAATCCAGTGCTTATTGATGAGCTTTTGCTTGGCATTCATTTCAAAAAGCGCACTATCAATCGTGAAATGGATATTTTCTACATTACTGTAGGCATATCGGTAAATGTCTGTTTTTTGGGTAGGAGTGAGGTAGGCTAAAATGTCTTGCGTGGGCATATTTTTTGGAAAAAGCTCCCCCATCGTATTGGTCGACAACGCTCCTGTTCGGCTGTAAATATTTTCACCATAGGAAATCGCCTCTTTTTTGTAATTGGTTTGCAACGAATCTAGCGTATAATTCAACTCCGAAATGTTCAACATGGTAAAGGTATTCCCAAAATCCATGTCGCGTTGATTGTTTTGGTTGAGTTTTGTAAGGTCGATGCTGAAGACATCCCGTTTAAACGTAGCTTTGGTAAAAGGGGCATTATTGCGTTTTTCGTAGGTTGTACGCAAATCCTCGTAATAGGTTCCATCATACAAAACCAACCGTAATGTATTGGATTGCTCGCTGCTCAAGAGTTCTCCTCTTTTGGCTTTAATTACCGTAGTATTTCCGCCTCCGTTGGGAATGTTTCGGTGAATGGTAACGCCTTCCAATAAGTTCCCCTTTTCGCCTTTTTTCTTCAAAACTTTGATGCTGTAGTTGCCAATTTCACTAAACTGACCTTCAGCAATGGCCAAAGCTGGTTTTATTTGAGCAATATTTCTTCGGAAGTTGGTGAACTTATATTCGGCAAAGGGAATGATATTATTGGCTACAAAAAAGGAGACAAGGGTCAATACCAGAATGAAATAGGTTTGGTACCGCAACGAGCGTTGAAACGAAATCCCCGACGACTTCATCGCGGCAAATTCGTAGTTTTCGGCCAAGGATCCAAAGGTCATAATGGAAGCCAATAACACCGAGAGGGGCAAAACCATAGGAATAATTCGGGGCATGGCAAAAATTAAAAACTTGATGACCATTAGTGTATCCAAGTCTTTACCGGCCAATTCTGAGATAAATAACCAAACGGTTTGTAGGATGAATATAAAAAAGAGGATTACAAATACGGAAGCAAATGTAATCCAGAAGGATTTTAGTAAATACCGATCGATTATCTTCACCGAATTTAATCTAATTTATTGATGTAGTAGTTTGGGTATTTCCCTGCCACAAAAGTAAACTGATTTTTCGAAAGCGGCTGATTGGTTTTAAAAGAATTAACAGTCAACGTGGTACGGGTACCGTTTTTACCAACTTCAATCAAATTGTAAATGGTTTTTGTTTGGGTGTCAATTCCCAATAAAATTTCTTTACGTTGATCTTTGGTATTGTTGGGAATCAATTTAATCAATTGTATTTTACGACCGTTGATGTTTTGTTGAATGTCCCAAACATATTTATACCCTTTGTTAAAAAAGGTAAGCATCTTATTGGGTGTAATTGCTTTTTCATCAGCATCATTGACACTAGAAATAGTAATTTCCTCGTCTTCTGGGACAATCGTGTAGGTTTTTTTACCGTCAAAAATTTTGGTTGCCCCCATGAAGTTGAGCACGTATTTGTTGCCTTGTAAGGTTACATTTCCTTTGCTCTCCTGATTGATATTTTCTTTGGTATTGGTGAGTGTATATTTAAAATCAATAACAATGTTGTTGTAACTTTTGATTTTAGCCGTCACTTGATCCAACAGGTTCTTAGCCCGCTTATCCTGAGCCTGGGTTGATACACTTATGGTTAGTAGCATGATAATAGCTAAAAACTTTTTCATTCTAGTTTTCGTTTTGTTCGTTAGTAAAAAAATGTTCCAAAGCGACTAAGTCGGGGATATTTACCGTGCGTGCTTTACTCCCCTCAAAGGGACCTACAATACCGGCTGCTTCCAATTGGTCAATCAAACGACCTGCCCGATTATAGCCCAATTTCAATTTGCGTTGCAATAATGATGCCGAACCTTGTTGTGCGGTGACGATAATTTCAGCTGCTTCGCGAAACATCGAGTCGCGCTCAGAGATGTCAAATTCTAAGTTGACGTTGCTTCCTTCTTCTCCCACATATTCGGGCAATTGATAGGCAGTGGCATAGGCTTTTTGCGATCCAATGTAATCCACAATTTTCTCCACTTCGGGCGTATCCACAAAGGCACATTGCACCCGAACCAAATCATTGCCATTGGTGTACAGCAGGTCCCCGCGACCGATAAGTTGCTCAGCGCCTTGGGTATCCAAAATGGTACGTGAATCGATTTTTGAGGTCACACGAAATGCAATACGCGCAGGGAAATTAGCTTTAATAATTCCCGTAATCACATTCACAGAAGGACGCTGCGTCGCAATAATAAGGTGAATTCCGATAGCACGCGCCAATTGGGCAAGTCGCGCAATAGGTGTTTCAACTTCTTTTCCAGCCGTCATGATTAGGTCGGCAAACTCATCGACTACCAATACGATGTAGGGTAGAAAACGGTGTCCTAACTCGGGATTCAATTTTCGCGACTTGAATTTTTCATTGTATTCCTTGATGTTACGCACCATCGCATCTTTTAAAAGCGAATAGCGGTTGTCCATTTCAATACACAGCGAATTCAAGGTGTTAATTACCTTAGTGTTGTCGGTAATAATAGCATCTTCCGTATCGGGAAGTTTGGCCAAGTAGTGGCGCTCAATTTTGTTGAAAAGTGTAAGTTCCACCTTTTTTGGGTCGACCAATACAAATTTGACTTCCGCTGGATGTTTTTTATATAAAAGCGATGTTAACACAGCATTTAATCCCACCGATTTCCCTTGTCCTGTGGCACCCGCCATCAACAAGTGCGGCATTTTGGCCAAATCGACAACAAAGGTTTCATTGGAAATGGTTTTTCCTAAGGCAATTGGGAGTTCCATTTCGGCCTCTTGAAAACGCGAAGCGGCAATTACCGTCTTCATGGGAACCATAGTGGGGTTTTTGTTGGGTACCTCTATCCCGATTGTTCCTTTTCCTGGAATGGGCGCAATGATACGAATCCCAAGCGCAGAAAGGGAAAGGGCAATATCGTCCTCTAAACTTTTAATTTTTGAAATACGAATCCCCGCTTCGGGTACGATTTCATACAACGTCACCGATGGACCTACGGTAGCTTTAATTTGTGCAATATCAATCTTATAATTGCGAAGGGTTTCTACAATTCGATTCTTGTTTTCCTCCAATTCCTCCTGATTGATCGTTATGCCAACACTGCTGTAGTCTTTGAGCAATTCGAGGGTGGGAAACTTATAATGCGATAACTCAAGCGTTGGATCGAAAAGACCAAAATCTTCAACCAATTTCGCTGCCAAATTTTCAACGATCAAATCCTCATCGGGTGCTTTTTCAATCACAAAGGTTTCGTCTTGTGTTGGGATAATTTCTTTCGGCGGTTCAACTGTAAGTGGTGTTGAAAGTGGCGTAGGAGGGGTTATCGGTGGTGTAGTCGTTACCAAAACCGGTTCTACATCGGGTTCATGAATGGGACTCAATCCGGATTTATTTGAATTCAAATCGATACCTGAGTAACTTGAAATGGTGGGTTTTAAGGCATCTTTGTCGATTTCAAAAGAAGATTTCGGTTGTACCAATTCTTCAATGGCATAATCAGGTGTATTTTCGGGGTCAGAAACTGCATATTCTTCTAAGTTGTAAGCACCAGCTTGAGCGGTGGTTTCTTGCGTAGTATCAGCTACATCAGCTTCAAGGTCGGCCTTATTTTTTTCATAAAACGCTTTTAACGTATCGGGAGACCATCGAATTTTGAAAATCATATATAGCAAAATACAAAACACCAATACAAGTAGTGTCCCTGTTTTTCCAATGTAATCTTGAATAAATGTATTTATTTCATAGCCTACTGTTCCGCCCAACTCGGGAAGGGATTTAGCAAAAAATCCAAATAGAAGGGATATAACGATTAAGGCAAATAAATCCCAAAACCACATCGATTTTAAACGTTTCAAGGGAAGGTCTAAAGCCATGAACGTGCCCGTCACAAAAAGTAATTTTACCAAAAGAAAAGAAGCCAATCCAAAACCGTTAGGGATTAAGGTTTCGGCCATCCATGCCCCCGATTTCCCCATCCAATTTTGTGCTTCTTTTTCACGATCAATGAAAGCATTGGCTATGCTTTGATCGACATGGCCATTCACAAAATACGAAATAAAAGCCACCCCCATAGCCAAAGCCAAAAGCACGAAAAGACATCCCAAGATGAATTGGTATTGTCGTTTCATTTTGAAGGATGAAATCGGTGAGTTCTCGTTTTCTGTGGATGTGTTTTGTGATTTTTTGGGAGCCATTAATGCGCTAAATTTTTATAAATGTACTAAAAAAATGAAACGATTTTGGGGAGATAAATCAGACATCCAATAGTTATTGCTGTTGCGGCGGCAAAAAAAACCGCTCCCGCTGCTATATCTTTGATGAATCCAATTTTTGAATGGTATTCAGGGTGAATGAAATCAGCAATCTTTTCGGCTGCGGTATTCAAACTTTCGACTGCCAACACCAAACCAATGGCGAGCGTTTGCAACATCCATTCGGTTAGGGATATATCAAAATAGAAACCCGACACCGTAATCAAAACGCCAATACTCAATTGTACCATGACGCTGTGTTCGGTGGTCGCTAACTTGAACGCGCCAAGTACAGCAAAACGAATACTTTTTAATCGACCGGTAAAAAAAGTGCGATCACGCTGAAATTCCATAGCCTATTGTAAAGCATTCAATGCGGCTTCGTAATTAGGTTCATTAGCGATTTCGCCCACTTGCTCTGCATGAACTACGGTTCCGTTTTCATCCAATACCACTACAGCGCGGGAATGCAAACCAGCCAAAGCACTGTCGGTCAATTCCAATCCATAGGCTTTTCCAAATGCGCCCGATTTAAAATCGGATAAATTGATTACATTTTCAATGCCCTCAGCACCACAAAAACGTTTTTGCGCAAAAGGTAAATCACGCGAAATGCACAAAACTTTAGTGTTTTCCAACGCTGCAGCCTTTGCATTAAATGTACGAACAGAAGTCGCACAGGTAGGAGTGTCGATGCTTGGGAAGATATTTAAAACCACTTTACTGCCAGCAAAATCAGCTAGTTTAGCCGTGGATAAGTCATTTTTTACTAATTCAAAGGAAGGTGCTTTCGTGCCTATTTCGGGTAAGTTTCCTGAGGTTTGAACGGGATTTCCGCCCAAAGTAATTTGTGCCATGGGTATCATTTTTAAAGTACAAAAATACTATTTTTTAACGGAAACGGTATACCATTTAAAGGAAATTAATTCAGGATTAAACATAAAAAAAGCGCCCCGAAGGACGCTTCATTTAGGCTTTGTCGATGGACCCTAAAACGCGCTTCATAAAATCGTTGAGCGCAGTTTTTTTGTCTTTTCCCTCGCGTATCATTTTATGGACTTCCAAAGCACCGTATAGGTTGGAAATAAGTTCCCCAATCACATCGAGTTCTTCATCTTTTAACGATTCGAGCTCCGTGAGATTTTCCAATACTTCGATGGTTTCCACCAAATAGTCTTGGTCATTGTCTTCAATGAATTGGGTTAAATGTTTTATAACTGGAAGTTTCATAGTATGGGTTTTCGTGTAGATTTTAGAGATAAACTAAATAATAGCTACTTGTCTAGTTGTTTTCCCCAAAACCGATTGGATTATTAAAGTACTTCTTGAACTAATTCGGCCAATACTTCCGCCTTATTGGTTTGGGTTTGATTTACCAATACTCCATTTTTAAAGGTGGCAAAGGTGGGTAAATTATCCACTTTGGCCAATTGACGAGAGTTGGGAAATTGTTCAGCATCTACAATCAAAAAAGGAACTTGCTCGTGTTGAGCCGCTAACATTTTGAATTTAGGTTTCATGATACGGCAATTCCCACACCAGGAGGCCGCATATTGAACCACAACCGTTTCGTTTTGAGCCACGATTTCGGCTAAATTATCTTGTGCTAATTCTTGAAACATCGGATTAAATTTTTAGCATTGGGCTTCCCGTTTCAAGTTCGGGTTTGAATTTTGTACCCAAACCTGAAACGTTCGCCTATAGTAGCTATTAGTGATTCGATAAATACGAAGCAGTACTGTTACGATCAGCATTCATGGCTTCTTTTCCTTTTTCCCAGTTGGCAGGGCAAACTTCACCTTTCGTTTGTACATGTGTGTAGGCATCGATCAATCGAAGGTACTCTTGAACGTTACGACCCAAAGGCATATCGTTTACGCTTTCGTGGAAAATTTTTCCCGTTTCGTCAATCAAATAAGTGGCGCGGAAAGTAACATTCGATCCCTCCAAAAGCACCGTGTCGGTATCTTCATTGTATTCCCCTGCTTCGATGTCCAAAATACCTAAAGCAGACGATAAATTACGAGTAGTGTCGGCCAACAAAGGATAGGTTACTCCCTCAATACCACCGTTGTTTTTGGCTGTATTCAACCAAGCAAAATGAACTTCGTTGGTGTCGCAAGAAGCTCCAATCACAGTCGTGTTACGCGCTTCAAATTCTTCCAAAGCCGCTTGAAAAGCATGCAATTCAGTGGGACAAACGAAAGTGAAATCTTTAGGATACCAAAACAACAATACTTTTTTGTTGTTTTTTACAGCTTCATCCAAAATGTTAATACGCAAATTGTCTCCCATAAAAGAGATGGCATCAACGGTAATGTTTGGAAATTTTTTTCCTACTAATGACATAATTATGTTGTTTAAAATTAAAAATTGTTTTTTGACACTACAAAAGTACATACAACTTTGAGGAATATGTATTAGTTTTTATTATTAGTGCTTATCATGAAATAGTTTTTGGCTATTTGAATGAATGCGCGTAGCCTTTCACTTTCAAATAAAAGTTTATATTTGTTAGCCTAAAAAAAAGCGAATTCACCATGAAGTTTTCCCAATTATTTCGAAAAAAATCGGTTCATGATATCCTCCAACAAGTAGCCCAAAATGAGTCCGATGGACATCATGCACTTGGAAAGCACCTCACGGCCAGGGATTTGACCGCTTTTGGGATTGCAGCGATTATTGGTGCTGGGATTTTTAGTACTATTGGAAAAGCTAGTGCCGATGGGGGTCCCGCAGTGATTTTTCTATTTCTTTTTACGGCCTTGGCCTGTAGTTTTGCCGCTTTTGCCTACGCAGAATTTGCTTCGATGGTACCCGTTTCGGGGAGTGCCTACACTTATTCGTATGTGGCTTTTGGGGAACTCATTGCATGGATTATCGGATGGGCTTTGATTATGGAGTATGCGATTGGAAATATTACCGTGGCGATTTCATGGAGTGATTATTTCACAGGACTGCTCGAAAGTGGTGGAATTCATCTGCCACAGTGGATACAAATGGACTATTTGTCAGCCTCCAAAGGATTTGCCGAAGCAACCGCTTTGTTGCAAAGCGGAAAACCTTTCGCCGATTTAAGTCCCGCCCTTCAAGCAGCGCATACGGCTTGGACAACATCGCCTACTATAGCCGGTCTACATTTGGTAGCCGATTTGCCCGCTTTGCTGATTATTGTCTTGATTACTTATTTGGTGTATCGGGGCATGAAAGAATCGCGCAATGCCAGTAATCTGATGGTGGTAGTGAAGTTGTGTATCATTTTGTTGGTGATAGCGGTTGGAATATTTTACGTGGATACGGATAATTGGAACCCATTTGCGCCCAATGGAGTGAGCGGTGTACTAAAAGGGGTGTCGGCTGTATTTTTTGCATACATCGGTTTTGATGCCATTTCAACTACCGCTGAAGAATGTAAAGACCCCCAACGCGATTTGCCCAAAGGGATGATGTGGGCGATTATCATTTGTACCGTTTTATATATTATTATCGCTTTGGTATTAACTGGAATGGTTTCTTATGATCAGTTGAATGTAGGTGATCCCTTAGCTTTTGTATTTGATCAATTAGACTTAAAATGGATGTCTGGCATTATCGCCGTGAGCGCCGTTGTAGCTATGGCGAGTGTGCTCTTGGTCTTTCAAATGGGACAGCCCCGTATTTGGATGAGCATGAGTCGCGACGGGTTATTGCCGAAACGTTTCTCACGAGTGCATCCCCGTTACAAAACGCCTTCATATGCCACTATAGTGACCGGATTTGTGGTGGCAATTCCAGCACTTTTCTTGAATCTTACCTTGGTGACCGACTTGTGTAGTATTGGTACTTTGTTTGCTTTTGTTTTGGTCTGTGCTGGGGTATTGGTGTTGCAAAACCGTCCCGATGTACCTCGCGGCAAGTTTAAAACACCCTATGTTAATGCCAAATACATATTTCCAGTCTTGTTATTTTTAGGGTTAATTGGTTCCTTTTACTTCAATAAACAAGGTGTGGTCGATTTTATAACCAATAAAAAGCAACTCAACAGTCCAACGACGATAGTGACTTCATTAAAAGAAGCTGAGTCGGCCCAAGTTGTTCAATATTTATATGATTTAAAATTGGTAAAATCGAAAGAAGTCGATTTAGAGAAAACGCTACAATCGTATGCCGAAGATACTAAAGCCTACCACTCGCTAGTGGATGCATTGCCCATTGATACCGCATTGAAATACGAATCGGGTTGGGCCTTGTTTTCACACAAAATACCCATGTGGATTTTTATCATTGTTTTGATGGCCTTAGGTGCTTGGGCCTATCAAAAGAATTTGTCCTTAATTCCGCTGCTTGGCTTGGTAAGCTGTTTGTACATGATGGCCGAGTTGAGTGTTTGGAATTGGTTGTACTTCTCGATTTGGCTTCTCATTGGATTGTCGATTTATTTTGGTTTTAGTTATAAAAATAGTAAGTTGAATCAGGCATCATAACGACACAAAAAAAGGTATCTGAAGACGATACCTTTTTGTTTATATATAGTTCTACACGACTACAGTATCCCTAACTGCCGCATACAGTCGGTCATTTTTTGATAGGTTCGTTCAATGTCATTATCCAAACCAATCGAAAAACGAATCAAGCCATCGGTCAATCCCATTTCGTTTTGTTCTTCCAACGGAATTTCGCTCGAAGTAGAGGTTCCTGGGGCACTGAATAAGGTTTTATAAAATCCAAGACTTACCGCCAAGTACCCGAGATTGTTGTGTTGCATCAATTCCATTAAGGCATTGGCACGGTCCAACGTTCCCACATCCAAGGTCATCATGCCACCATAGCCGTATTCAGGATTCATTTGTCGCGTGAAAAGGGCATGACTGGGGTGACTTTTTAATCCGGGGTAGACCACTTTCAACCCGTCTTTTTCAAATTGTGTGGCCAAATACATCGCATTATGGCTGTGCTGTTTCATGCGAATGTGCAACGTGCGCAGGTTTTTCAAAATCGAAGCCGAACGCAAGCTATCCATCGTAGGTCCCAATAGCATACAAGCCCCATTATTGACATTGCGCAAATCATTGATGAATTCTTGCGAGCTGCAAATAACACCACCTACGGTATCGGAACTTCCATTAATGAACTTGGTTAAACTATGAATCACTACATCGGCACCCCATTGCGCTGGCGCGACTTGTAAGGGGGAAAAGGTGTTGTCGACCACGAGTTGTATGCCGTGTTTTTTGGCCAAAGCCGCCAGTCCTTGTATGTCAGCCACCTCTAATAACGGATTGCTAACCGTTTCACAATACAGTACTTTGGTATGGGGTGTAATGGCTGCTTCGACCACATCCAATTTGGTGATGTCTACAAAATGCGTTAGAATGTGCCATTTTGGCAACACATTTTTCATAAACGCATAGGTACCACCATAAATCGTGCGACTCGAAACGATTTGGTCCCCGCTAGCACACAATTGCAACAATACCGAAGTTATTGCTCCCATCCCCGAGGCGGTAACGTTGGCTCCGGTGGTTCCCTCCATAGCGGCGAGGGCCTGACCCAAGTACAAATTCATGGGGGAGGAATGACGTGAATACAAATAACACCCTTCGGCATTCCCTTCAAAAGTGTCAAACATGGTTTTGGCCGACAAAAAGGTATAGGTGGAAGAATCTGAGATTGAGGGATTCACGCCCCCAAATTCGCCAAAGTATTGCAAGTCTTGAATATGATCGGCCGGATGAAAGGCCATAGGATGTTGATTTTCCATACGATATTAGGTATTAAGTATTCAAATATCGAAGTATACTTATAAATTTTCAACATATATTTTAAATTATAGAAAATGAAACTATAATTGTTGAAATAATTAGATTAATATTTTTATTTTTACGAAAATATAAACTATTTCCTGAAAATTTATCAGATGGATGCAATCGACAAAAAAATCGTTGGGTTTTTGCAAATTGATGCCCGAATGACCAATAAAGAAATGGCGGTAAAACTACAAATGTCGGTTACTGCCGTATATGAACGCATTCGAAAAATGGAACGCGAAGGGCTAATCAAAGGATATGTGGCGTTATTGGATCGAAAAAAAATTGACCAATCGTTTATTGTTTTTTGCCATATAAAGTTAATCCAACATACGAAAGATTATTTGGTGCGTTTTGAAGCTGAAGTAGTGCAACTCTCAGAGGTTTTGGAGTGTTTTCACGTGAGTGGAGATTACGATTATATTTTAAAAATTGCCGTGAGGGATATGGAGGCTTACCGCGATTTTATGGTAACCAAACTGACGCGCTTACAACATATTGGCAGTACCCACAGTTCGTTTATGATTGGGGAAATCAAAAATTCTACCGCCTTCACATTATAACTGAAAATGAGAAGAAGGAAAGACAGAGAAACACTTTTTTTCTTTTCATTCTGTAGAGGGGAACCCAAAAAACATTCGTAATTTTGCCTTACAATTTGTAAAACACAACAAAAATCAGTTCTATGAGTCAGTTTGATGTCACGATTATTGGATCAGGTCCCGGCGGTTATGTTGCAGCCATTCGTTGCGCCCAATTGGGATTCAAAACCGCAATTATTGAAAAATACCCTACTTTGGGAGGTACCTGTTTAAACGTGGGATGTATTCCCTCCAAAGCCTTGTTGGCTTCTTCGCATCATTATGAAGAGTTGCAACATTTTGCCGATCACGGTATTGAAGTGTCTGGGAAAGTGAAGGTTAATCTAGCCAAAATGATTGAGCGCAAGCAACAAGTAGTGGATCAAACCTGTGGCGGGATTAAGTTCTTGATGGATAAAAATAAAATTACCGTATTTGAAGGGGTAGGTTCGTTTGTGGATGCCACTCATATCAATGTGGCGAAGAATGATGGTTCGAACGAAGTGGTAGAGTCGAAGTATACCATTATTGCTACGGGTTCTAAACCTTCTACATTGCCCTTTATTACGGTGGATAAAGAACGTATCATAACTTCAACGGAAGCCTTAAAAATGACTGAAGTGCCCAAGCATTTGGTAATTATTGGTGGTGGAGTTATTGGCATTGAATTGGGACAAGTGTATTTGCGTTTGGGCGCTCAAGTTTCTGTAGTAGAGTACTTGGATCGAATCATTCCTGGAATGGATGGCGCGCTGTCTAAAGAATTGACCAAAGTGTTGAAAAAACAAGGCATGAAGTTTTACACTTCCCACAAAGTAAAAGAAGTTACCCGTAAAGGAAAAGCAGTAACCGTTAAAGCCGATGATGCCAAAGGAAACGAATTAGTGTTGGAAGGCGATTATTGTTTGGTCGCCGTAGGTCGTCGTCCGTATACTGACGGATTGAATGCAGAAGCTGCTGGTGTAAAAATTACAGAACGCGGTCAAGTTGAAGTAAACGATCATTTGCAAACGACAGCCTCCAATATTTATGCTATTGGTGATGTGGTTCGAGGAGCCATGTTGGCGCACAAAGCGGAAGAAGAAGGGGTAATGGTAGCCGAATTTATTGCCGGCCAACGTCCCCATATCGATTATAATTTGATTCCAGGGGTAGTATACACTTGGCCTGAAGTGGCTGGAGTAGGAAAAACCGAAGAGCAATTGAAAGCCGAAGGAATCGCTTACAAAGCGGGGAGTTTTCCCTTTAAAGCCCTGGGTCGTGCGCGTGCCAGTGCCGATTTGGACGGATTTGTAAAAGTTTTAGCCGATGCGAAAACCGATGAAATTTTAGGAATGCACATGATTGGAGCCCGCTGTGCCGATTTGATTGCAGAAGCAGTCGTTGCGATGGAATTCCGGGCATCTGCCGAGGATCTCACGCGAATGTCGCATGCTCATCCAACGTTTGCAGAGGCCATTAAAGAAGCGGCTCTTGCTGCTACTGATAACAGAGCTTTGCATGTGTAAGTAAAAAAATGAAAATAAGTAAAACCCCGTTGTCATCTTATCAACGGGGTTTTTTTATTATTTTTGGTACTAGGAGGTACAAATATGTTGCACTATTTCTCGTGTCATAGGTTTATTTAGGTATTCAGAAACCGTTTTGTATTGTTTAATACGTTCCATATCTTCATAGTTTACAGATGAAGTTAGTACATAGATCTGTATATTTTTGTGCAACTGTTTTGGGTTTTTCTCCAAAGCATCCAAAAAACCAAATCCATTGAGAATAGGCATATTCAAGTCCAAAAAAAATACGTATCGATTAGTACCAACTTCCGAAATATTTTCAATGACTTTCAGCGCTTCGGTCGCATCATTAAATAGGGTTACCGACGAGGTACAGCTTCCCATTTCAAGATATATTTTTCCTAATTTTAAAAAAAGCTCGTCGTCATCAATGATGTAAAAATGTGTGTTCATGAGATTATTCAGTTTTTTGATTAGGGAATTTTAGTGTAAATGTGGTACCTTCATTTTTGATGGATTTCACCGCAATCGTTCCTTTTAAATAGTGTACCATTTCTTTTATGATATAAAGTCCAATACCGTTACCTTGTGATTTAACGGAAGCACGATAAAAGAGTTTAAAAATGTTTTCCAAATTTTTATCGTCGATACCTTCTCCATTATCTTCAATGGTAAAAATACAAGAGCTTGGTGCGGTATGAATATTTATTTTAATATAGGACGCCTCACCCAAAGAAGTTCGAGCATACTTTATAGCGTTGGAAATTAAGTTGTTAACAATAGTCCGAATACGAAACGTATCTGAAAAGAAAGGTGTTGTTTCGGAAATTGAAAGTTGAATAGGGATTTTGGTATCATAAATAACAGTATAGTTATGATGACTTTCATGGATGAGTTCCTCCCAATGAATAGGAGTGAATTTTAAAGCTACTTTTTCGTTTTTAGATAGTTCATTTAAATGAATAATGGTACGATCCAACCTTTTTAAGGTATTTAAAATCTCTGGTAGTTCTTCCAATACCATTATCTCAGGCAATTGAAGCAAACCAATACTGGCCAACAGCGGGGCTCTGAAATCATGGGTAATCGCATAAATAATTGCGTCGAGCCGCTCGTTGACTTGTTGCAAACGTTCATTTTTCTGTTTTAAGTCGGCAATCATCTTGCTATTATCTTGTAAATTAAGCAAGTTTTGATTGAGCATTAAAATTGTGTCAATAGCCGAATCATGTTGTGCAAAATCGGTCACAAATAAATCATGGTTTTGCATTTCTTCAATAGAAAGTAGCCAAGGAGAACCACAAAACCAGAGTTCATCATCAAATTCATGGTGAATGATAAACTGTCCTTTAAAGCGAATTTTTTTAGGATGATTATGCAATTCCAAAATAAACACTTGATTCATGAATTCAACGATAGATTCAAAAGTGTATGTAATTCCAAAATTGGGTCTTATGAATTTGAAGTGGTCTTCAAAACGGTCTTTTTTATCCAAAAATTTCCCCATACTCCGTCCGTATTCGACAATATTGAGTTTTTTGTCGAGACGTATGTAGAAAGGAAATAGTTTTTTTAGGGTTTGCATTTTGGGTAGGTTTTGGGGAATCGTACTCAGAAATGAAGCGAAAAAATACTTTTATGATACTCGTCTTCAAATGTTGTGTCAATTAATTCAATTTGCATAGGAGTCTCAAAAAAGCTGCTCAATCCTTCTAGTATTCCAGAAACAAAGGGTTGTAATCCAGGACGTTTCGAGAAATATTGTAATTCTAAAGTAGTATTAGACCGCTCCATTACCTTAAACTCAGGTGGTGTGATTTCGGGATAATACAACATTACACGACTATGAAAATTGGGTAAATTGATTAAAAATTCTTGTAAACCACTTCCTGCTGAATGCAAAAGGGCTCCGTATTTTTCAGCGGCAATAGTTAATACCCAATATTTTCCAAATTCAAAGAGTAAGGTATGCACATCCATATCCAATATTTTGGAAGCATTGACAACAAGAGCATAGGTTACCGTATCCGAATAATTGTGGTTATTGTAAAAGGTAGTGTCTTCACATTGTGAAGCAATACGAATTTCATCCCAAGCTTCAGCACCAAAGCGTTTGGTGATTAATCCTTCGATGGCTTGATTGACAACTCCATGCATAGCTTTTTTCTTTTTACTAAAATTAAGAAAAAAAAACTTACAAAAAAATAGAAATTAGATAAATTACAATGATATAACCTTTTGCGTTTTATTTTTGTAGAAAAAAGTCTTAAAACACTTCTTAAATTATTGTATTTAAAAGTTGATTTTTAGTAATATACCTTTTTACATTTTTTTTAACTCATGCGAGGGACGATTGTTCCAATTTCTTTCCAATTGTTGCATGAACAACTGGTATTGCGATCCGGTATCTGCGTTTTGGTCTACCACTTGCCTCCATTCTTTAAACTTTTCTTCCTTTTTTTGAAGATAAAAATAATAGGCCATGCTGGAACCAATTTCACTTTTTAATCCTTTATCCTGCGTTTTTTCCAAACATTGCTGGTAGGTTTTTTCCGCCATCGTAACCATCCCTGAATTCAAAAAGGCAAAGGCCAGTTCTTTGTAAAATAACGGTTGCGATGCATCATTTTCTAAGGCTTTGGTCAATAACGTAATGGTTAAATCGTACCTACGAATGCCGTTGTAACAATAGGCTAATTCCAATTCGACACCACTGTAATGGGGATTCTTTTCGTAGACTTTCTCTAAAAATACCTGCGCCCGATCAAATTCTCGGTCCGAATTGAGGATCTTCCCGGTCAAATAGCGACGCTGAATTTCATCAACTATATAATGGTATGAAAAACCTTGGGGTTGGAGCGGCAATTGTAATTTTTGTCGGTGTTCCTCCAGTAATCGGGCCATTTTAAAGTTGTATGCCCGTCCCAATCGAATACGATTCAACTCTTGTGTATCAATGCCATCAGGGACAATTTCGTTGGAAGTACCCAAATGAAAGCTCGAATGATAGTGGAATACAATGCCTTCTTGGGGTAAAACATAAAGATAGCCTGCCACAAATTGGCCTTGCTTTTTTAAAGAGGGAAATGCTACCCATTCTTGTACCGCATCCCCATAATGTACATCAAAAATCAGGTTGGTTTCCGTTTGTCCAAACAAACTAAATCCACTTATCCAGAAAATCAAACTCCATTTAAACATTATCGGATTTTTAAAAGCGATTTATAATTGTTCCACTGTTGTAAGATTAAATACAAATTAGCTCCTAAAACAAAGAAAGCAATGGCTAAATTTTTGGGGTCTAAAAACAAGTGGATAAAGGCAATATTAAGACTAATGGGTAATAAAATAAGCGGAGTAATTCGTGGAAAAAAGCCACTCAGCAAGGCCAAACCCGCCATCAATTCAATCCCTTTTACCAAAGGAAGTAAGTACTGTGAAGCATTCAAACCCTGCATAAAAACAGCCATTTTTCCCACATGAGGTTCAGGATTGCCAAGGTTAAAAAAATAGGCAATAGAAGCAAAAACCATTAAACCACCCAAAAGGATGCGGATAACCAGTGTGGTTACTTTCATGATGCAAACGTTTTATGAACCAAAACTACAAAAAATATAAAACAAAAAACCACCGGATTCCTCCGATGGTGTGGTTTTTACTTTCTTGTCCAACGCCGATACCCTATATAGCCTAATGTTCCAACGACACCAAGCGGCCAAAAGAGAATGAGAAAAGAGAGAATCTGCTCTAAAGCCGACCATCCTGTTTTTGCATTTTCCCACAGTTGAAAACCCAAGGAGGGACGCAACCGTTCGGGTACATTAAAAAGCGCTTTTCGTTCGTTGAGCACCGCCGGTTCTTGATACAATGCCAAGGTTAGCGTAGCATAATTCACTTTATCGGATAAAGCCATTTTTTCGATGTATTTTCCATCGGCTTGGGCTTGTTTATCATCACGTCCTTTTTCGGCTGTGAGGATGGGATTTAAACGGCCTTTATTTGCATCGATTTTTTGCTCCAAACGTTCCGCACTTTTTTGATGCCGCTGCTGCTCAAGCGTTTGATTCAAAAGTTGTAAAGTCACGTCTTCAGCACCCAGTTTTCGGTAATCCAAATACACAATTTCTTGGGCAATGTGTTGTAGTACCGAAGGTAATTCTTGTTCAGGAATACGCAACGTGAGCGTGCTTTGGGTATGGTATTGCGTAGTGACCCAAACACTATCAGCACTTATTTGGGTTTCTTCTTGGCGATCAACGACCGACTCCAAATCGCTTTGTGTGACAAATCCTCCTGCGCGACTCACGGCTTGTTCAATGCGGTGGGTCGATTGCACTACATTGTTTACTTTGACCCGCGCATCGCCGCTATGGACAAACCTTTTTTCGGAACCAGTTAGAGGTTTAGCCACTTCACTGGTCATTCCCTTTGAAGCTACGGCCACTGAATCGGTTGCATTCATGGCAGAGGCGTGATCAGCTTCCTGCTTTTGACACCCCACACTTGAGATTAACATTCCTGCACTCAACAGGAACAAAGCCCTTTTTTTCATACAATAAAATTTAAAGTGATACAATAAGTGATTAAGTGTATTTTTATTGCATAAAATGAGTTAGATTAAAAGGAATACGTTTTTTTTAATGTGGTTTTAATCGTAAACTATAAAAATCGTGCCAAAGCCAAAACACGTTTTTATTCCGAATGAAAATGCATTACTTTTGACCGTATGCGATCGACCTTTCCCATATCCATTGAATTCACCCCTTTGTGGAAAAAAAAGTTACTTCAATATACGCAAGAAGCCCGCGAAGTAGTTTTTCTCGAGTCCAATGAACAAACGCATTTGTACAGCAAGTTCGATTGGATCGTAGCGTGGGATGCATTTACCGTTCGACAAACCGATACCCATCAAGCGTTTGCCGAATTGCAAGCCTATCAGTCCCAAACCCGCGATTGGTTGTTTGGGTATTTGAGTTATGATTTAAAAAACGACACCGAAGACTTGCATTCCCATAATTACGATGGTTTGGAGTTTCCCGATTTGTTTTTTTTTCAACCCAAAAAAATAATCTACTCCATTCAAGGTCAGGTTTTTGGCGATTATTTAAACGGATGGGTTGATGAATACGAAGCCGATCTAACTGCCATTGAGGCACAGTCGTTGGCTCCATCAACAGCGCCTTCAATTCCCTTGCAAGCACGTATATCGGAAAAAGCGTACCATGAGAAATTTCAGGAACTGTTGCACTACATCCAGCAAGGGGTGATTTATGAGGTGAATTTCTGTATGGAATTTTTTCAAGAAGGAGTACATCTCGATCCTCAGGAGGTGTTCTTCCAATTGAATGCGCGCTCCGAACCCCCGTTTGCCGTTTTTTTAAAGCAAGATGCTCACTATTTACTTTCAGCTTCCCCGGAACGTTACTTACGAAAATCGGGTACAACCGTTATTTCGCAACCTATCAAAGGGACGGCGCGACGCGGAAATACGCTTGAGGAAGATGCGCAACTGAAAATCGATTTACAACGCAATGAAAAAGAGCGCTCAGAAAATATAATGATTGTCGATCTGGTCCGTAACGACTTGTCACGAACCGCCGAAAAAGGGAGTGTCGCCGTTGAAGCCTTGTGTGAAGTATATACCTTCAAGCAAGTACACCAAATGATTTCTACCATTCGCAGCACTGTGGCCGAGGATTGTCCTCCCGTTTCACTGTTACAAACCACTTTTCCCATGGGGAGTATGACGGGAGCGCCCAAAATTGCGGCCATGCAAATCATTGAAAAAGTCGAAGCTACAAGGCGTGGAATTTACAGTGGGGCAGTGGGGTATTTTACTCCAGAAGGCGATTTCGACTTTAATGTGGTTATTCGCAGTATTGCCTACAATGCCCAAAAAGGCTATGTTTCCGTTTCTGTTGGGAGCGCGGTGACAGCCCAAGCCAACGCTAAGGATGAATATGGCGAATGTTTGTTGAAAGCAAAAGCGATGCAAGACGTATTAGGGGGCAAATAAATCTGTATCTTTGGGTATGTTAAATGCGTTTCAACACCATATCAACCAAAACTTCCCTTTTTTACAACACCACCGTTGTCTTATTGCGGTGAGCGGTGGAATCGACAGTATGGTATTGCTCGCCTTGTGCCGCCAATTGGATTGGACCGTTGGCGTAGCGCATTGTAATTTTGGTTTACGCGGTGAGGAAAGCGATGCCGATGAGATTTTTGTTCGAGAGTATTGCCGTGAAAACCGCATTCCTTTTTTTGTCAACCGATTTAATACGGCGGTATTCGCAGAAGAAAAAGGATTGTCTATTCAAATGACTGCCCGCCAATTGCGCTATGATTGGTTTGAAACCTTGCGGGTACGCGAAGGATATGATTATGTGTTGACCGCCCACCAAGCCGATGATGTGTTGGAAACTTTTTTGATTAATCTCACGCGTGGCACGGGTTGGGACGGACTTACAGGGATTCCCGCTCAAAACGGAACCATAGTGCGTCCTCTTTTGCCGTTTTCCCGAACAACGATTGAGAATTATGCCGCGGAGTACCTTATTTCATGGCGCGAGGATTCAAGTAATGGAAATTCATATTACCAGAGAAACGCCCTTCGGCATGAAGTGGTACCTGTTTTGAAAGGCATGAATCCGGCTTTGTTGGAAAATTTTCAAAAAACCTTGGCTTATCTTCAAGAAACGAAAAACTTGGCCGATTGGGCTGTAGCTCATTTTTTGGAGCAGCATCTTACCCAGCATGGCAACGAATTTCATTTGGCCATTTACCCGCTCAACAGTGCGCCTTCTTCAAGGGCGTTGTTGTATTATTGGCTTAAAAGTTATGGGTTTACAGCGTGGGAAGACATTTATCAATTGCCTTTTGCCGAAACCGGGAAGCAGGTTTTGGCACCTGATTTTATTCTATTCAAAAACCGAACTCACTTGGTTTTGGCGGCGCGGCATGAACCACGGTTAGCGGTGTATACGATTGATCGAACTCAATTACATCTTAATTTTCCCCTAAAATTGACGTTTTGTAATGTAAGTGACATTCAAAATGTATCGTCTTCAACTATATTTGTAGACGCTGATTTGCTGGAGTATCCGTTAACGCTTCGCAAATGGCAAGAAGGAGACCTTTTTCATCCTTTTGGATTACAAGGCACCAAAAAGCTGAGTAAGTTTTTTAAGGATGAAAAGTTCAGCCTAACCGATAAAGAACGGCAGTGGTTGTTGTGCTCTGGAAACAAAATAGTGTGGGTGATTGGCCAACGGGCTGACGACCGCTTCAAAGTGACGGAACAAACACAAACGATACTAAAAATTACCCTTTCCGAATGAAAAATTTTTGCTTAGCGATGCTTGCACTTCTGACCAGCTTCACGGCTTTGGGTCAGATTAAAACGCCAGTCAAATGGACGTCAAAAACCGAAAAACTTTCCGAGACCGAATTTAATTTAATTGCTATTGGAACGATAGAAGAAGGGTGGCATGTGTATTCGCAATTTACGCCCGATGGAGGATCGTTGCCTATGGTTCTTACCTTCAAAAACGCAAAAGGCAATTACGAATTGATCGGAAAAGCCAAAGAAAGTCCGTACAAAAAAGTATACAGCGATATTTTTGGAGTGGACGAATATTTATTCGAGCATAAAGTGGTGGTGACCCAAAAGGTAAAAGTGACCAATCCAAAGCTGAAAGCAATACAACTTAATCTCGACTATCAAGTTTGTAAAGAGCAGTGTATTAACGATAATAAGCTTTTTACTTTTGAAATACCAGAGATTAAAGCCGCGGCTATTCCAACTCCATCTGCTCCTGAAGATACGCTAGTTGCTGCGAGCGATACCACCAAAACAACCACTAAGGCTCCTGTTGAAAAAGCCATAGACACTGTTAAATCAGCGAAAGGCGCCATTGAAGATAAAAGTATTTGGTCGATTTTCTTCTTGTCCTTTTTAGGGGGATTTGCGGCCTTGCTAACTCCTTGTGTATTTCCAATGATTCCGATGACCGTGAGTTTTTTTACCAAACAGAGCAAGAACAAAGCCCAAGGGAAAAAGAACGCGATTATTTATGGAGTGTCTATTATTTTGATCTACATCTTACTCGGTTCCTTAGTGACCGCCATTTTTGGAGCAGATGCACTCAATGCTTTGTCAACTAATGTATGGTTTAACCTCATATTTTTTGCCTTATTACTCTTCTTTGCGGCTTCATTTTTGGGTGCTTTTGAGATTGTACTTCCCAATTCGTGGGCCAATAAAGTCGATCGTCAAGCGGATCGTGGTGGATTGATTGGAATTTTATTCATGGCGCTCGCTTTGGCTATTGTTTCGTTTTCGTGTACGGGTCCCATTGTAGGAACCTTACTCGTTCAAGCGGCCTCTAAAGGAGGTTTAGCACCGCTCATTGGTATGCTGGGATTCTCTTCAGCGTTGGCCTTACCGTTTATGTTATTTGCTTTATTCCCCGGATGGATGAATTCATTGCCAAAGTCAGGTGGCTGGTTGAATACCGTTAAAGTGTCACTTGGATTTTTGGAATTGGCTTTGGCCTTTAAATTCTTATCCAATGCCGATTTAGTATTGCAAAAACATTACTTCGAACGCGAGTTATTTTTAGCGGTATGGATTATTATTTTTGGGGCTTGGGCGGTGTATTTATTTGGAAAACTAACCTTACCCCACGACAGTCCTGTTACCCATTTATCGGTGGGACGACTATTTATGGCTCTACTGGTTTCCATTTTTACCTTGTATTTAATCCCAGGATTGTGGGGTGCGCCTTTAAAACTCATCTCGGGTTTTCCACCTCCAATGCACTACAGTGAAAGTCCCAACGGATTGGGAGGAGGTGGACATGCAGCAACTGGAACATTACCTGCTGGAGCACATGTAGGTCCCCATGGAATAATAGCTTTTGACGATTATGAAACGGGTTTGGCATATGCGAAAAAAGTAAACAAACCTGTACTCGTCGATTTTACGGGTGATGCCTGCGTGAACTGTCGTAAAATGGAAGATTTTGTGTGGTCCTCCGACAAAATATTACCCACATTGAAAGATAAAGTGGTTCTCATTTCATTGATTTGTGATCGAAAAATTGAGTTGCCTAAAGCGCAACAATACATCTCGAAAACTACTGGAAAAGAGATTGTTACTATTGGAAATAAATGGAGTGATTTTCAGATTACTCGTTACCAAAATAATGCACAACCCTTGTATGTCATTCAATCGCCAGAGGGCAAAGATTTAAGTACTCCCATTGGGTACACACCCGATATTTCAGAATATCAAAAATGGTTGGAAGACGGCATTAAAAACTTTAAATAAACAGAAAATCCCAAGTGATCCTTGGGATTTTTTTTAATCTTCCTCTTCCAATTCAAAGATTTGTTCTACTGGTTGTTCAAAAAATCGACTCAATTTAAGCGCCAACACGGTGGAAGGAACGTATTTTCCTTTTTCCATCGCATTGATCGTTTGCCGACTGACTTCAATGTGTTTCGCCAATTCCTCTTGTGAAATGTTTTTGATGGCCCGTAAGATTTTTAATTTATTCTTCATGATCAGCCGATTTAGATACGCTATAAATACGGTAATGGAACCGCAAGATAAAAAAGAATAACAAGGTAAATAAGTTATGAATCAATACATTCATATAGGCTACTCCAAATACAAAAAGCGTTGTAAATAATATGATCCCATAGTTAAGGTACGTTGCCCAAACCAAACTTTCATAGCGAAGGCTGGCAATCATTTCATCCTCATTTTTCATTTTTGAAAATCCCACCAAAAGTCCACCCCCAATAACCATTACCGTCAAAAGTTCGTCTGCAATGCCATTTTCCACCCATTCAAACCAACCCGAGGTTCCTAGAAAAGGATCGCTATATACTGCCAACACTTTAGTTTGTAATATATCGTCAATGCTCATATTCAAAAACGACCCTACGAGTACCAATACAATCCCTGGAATAAAAAGCAACCATCCTACGATTTTCCATGAGTTTGGAAATAAAAAATTTGTTTTCATAGTACTAAAATTAAAAAGAACGATTCAAATGTAAAGTATATTTTACATAAAGACAAATAAAATTTACAAAAAGTTAATTT